>JAEEHP010000094.1 GCA_016280855.1 Bacteroidaceae bacterium | reverse complement strand
TTGTGCCCGAAAGCCGAATGTGCAAGTGCGCAGGAAGCAACTGAGGAGAATGTGCACTGCCTCAGGAAGAGATTAAAGCAAGTGTGCACAACATCAGTAAACATAGCTAACAAAGTGTGTACCTATTTCAGGTAAAGTCATTATCTATTTCAGGTAAAGTCAAACCCTTAAGACAATTCGTCCATACCTATAAGGCTTTTGGTCAAAACCCTTAAGGGTTTTCGCGCACCTTCCTAAGGGTATTGCGAAGCCCCTTTCGTGTTGAAAAAAACAGTAGAAGATTGAAAAAACAGTAGAAGATTGAAAAAAGGGAGAATAAGATTTGGAAGCAGACGCTTTTGTGCGTAACTTTGTGCCGAAATCATAACAAAACAGACAACTATGACTGATATGATCATCATTGGCGCAGGCCCTGGCGGCTACAAGGCTGCCCTTCACGCCGCACAACACGGACTGAAAGTTACCATTTTCGAGGAAGGTCATGTAGGTGGCACATGCCTCAATGTTGGCTGTATACCCACTAAGACCTACGTTCACTCTGCCTCCTTTGCCGAAGCTGTCGAACGCCAGCCACAAGTGGTGGAACAATTGCGATCGGGCATTGAGACGCTCCTCTCCCACCCCAACATTACCCTCGTCCGTGAGCGTGCTTCGTTTGTTGATGCCCACACCGTGGAGACGCCAAGCGGCCAGCGCTATTCAGCCGACAACATCATCATCGCCACCGGCTCCTCAACCAAGCTGCTCAACATAAGCCCCTCTCTAACTCCCCCCGTGGGGGGGAGGACTCCTGTTCCTTTGGAAACCTCTCAAGCGGAAACCCGGCCCTCCCCCCCACGGGGGGAGCGGGAAGAGGGGCTTGTCGTCGATTCTACTGGACTACTCGCTCTCAAGGAGCTACCCCGTCGCCTCTGCATCATTGGTGCTGGAGTCATCGGCATGGAGTTTGCCAGCGTCTTCAATCGTTTCGGTTCTGAGGTGACGGTCGTGGAGTTCCTCAAGGAATGCCTGCCTGCCATCGACAGCGACATCGCCAAACGCCTCCGCAAGCTCATGGAGAAGCAAGGCATCAAGTTCTACATGGGAGCTGGGGTGAAAAGCCTCTCCCCCGCCGCTGCGCCCGACTCCCCCGACACCGTGCCCGACGGGTTACCGTCGGGTTCCCTCTCCGTCACCTTCGAGCAGAAGGGCAAGGAACTCTCCGTCGAAGCTGACGTCGTGCTGATAGCCACAGGTCGTAAGCCCAACACCGAAGGCCTGAACCTCGAAGCCCTCGGCATCACCTTGGAACGCAATGGCGCCATCCCTGTCAACGACAACTATGAAGTAAAAGCCCACCCCCTTCCCCTCCCCAAGGGAGGGGAGTCCCAAGAAGGTGTCAGTATTGCCTCACGCGGAAATGAGTCCCCCTCCCTTGGGGAGGGGTTAGGGGTGGGCCTCCATTCCCTCTATGCCATCGGTGATGTCAACGGCCGTCAGATGTTAGCCCATGCCGCAGAGTACCAAGGTCTTCACGTCGTGAACCACATTCTTGGTATCGAAGACCACATCCGTTTCGATGTCATGCCCGCTGCCATCTTCACGACCCCTGAAGCAGCCTGTGTAGGGCCATCCGAGGACCAGCTGAAAGAGGCTGCCGTGCCCTTCGAGTGCCATAAAGCCTTCTTCCGTGCCAATGGAAAGGCACTTGCCATGGGCGAGACTGAGGGCATGGTGAAGCTTTGCTGTGAGCCCGACGAAGGACGTCTGCTCAGCTGTCATGCTTACGGAGCCCATGCTGCCGACCTCGTCCAGGAAGCCACCGCCTTCATCACCCTCGGTGCCACCCTCCAACAACTCCGCGAGACCGTACACATCCACCCCACCCTCTCCGAAGTCCTCATCGAGGTCAACTAAAAAACGCATCGAGCCCGCTAAACATCGCTTCCTTCGAGAATATCTAGAAAATCTAGATCATCTAGAGAATCTAGAAAATCTAGAAAGACTAGAAAGTCTAGAAAGTCTAGAAAATCGAGGCCAGCTAAGCATCGCCTCCCTTCAAAGCCAGCTAATCTGTATGGGTAGTGTGCCCGGCGGTTTCCCCGCCGGGCTCTCTTGTTTCCCCGCCAGGCCCTCTTCCCTCATTCCCCCTCCCTCTCGCTGAACTCCATGATGGCACAGGCATCGCTGCCGATGGACAGCGCGATGATGATGCCTGCATCGGTGTTGTAAACGGTTGGCGTGAGCCAGTCGCCCAGCTTGGCTGCCACACGATACTCCACACGAAGGCCGCCAACCACAAACGATGCCGGCAACAGTTCCATCGCCATACGGATATAGTTGGCATTGTTCATGTGGCGGTTGTAGTCGATGTCGGCACGCAGCACTTGGATCGGCTCCAGCACCTCGCCCTCCGCCTTCGGCAGGATGATGCGGCGGTCGCGGTAGCTCATCTCCAGCTGCGGCTCCAAGGTCATGGAGGCGATGGTCTCGTCGTCCACACGTTTCAGCTTACCCGTAGCCCTGTCCACGAAAGCACCCATGCTCCATGTCCTGTAGCAAGGCTTACCCTCCGCATCATAGATGAACGTATTGCGGAAGCCAAACATGGGCTTCATGCCATACACCGAGGTCGTCACCGTCAGCTCCTCCTTGAATTGAGGAACACGCACGACCTCCACCTGACGTGTTGCCAGCAGCTGAGCCATGTTCTGCTCCGTGAAATACTGCTTGACCCCTGGCTCCGAGTCAATCCACATCTCCGAGCAGTCCTGCATCATCTGGAGCGCGGAATACAGCTTCAGCCGTCCCTCGCTGTCGCAGGTGCTCGTCGTTACCTTATATTTTAAGCTATACATATTGTTGATGAGATAACCTATCCTATTCGCTGGGCGCCTTGCCCAAATAGTCGAACAAATCGATGGTGCCCGCTTCGTTCTCGATGTCAAGCGAAGGCACATGCTCCACCATCCGCGTCGTGCCATTCTCCTTATCTACATAGAAATACACCAGTGCACCGGTATAGCTGCGGAACACCACCTGATAGGCCGAGTCTGTCTCCTCGCCCATCGTAACGGCCATCATTTCAGGATTGTCGTCGGCCGGGTTCCAGTCATATTCGCCGTGGCAAAAGTTGCTGACGCCTTCGTAGGCCATTTCAGCCGTTATCTCAGCCGTCCGCACCCCGTCCGCCTTACCATTGCGGCAGCCACAAGCAAGCAGGACCAAGAGTAAGGCCGCAAAGAGCGTTTGTTTCATCATTTCAAGCGCTTTTACAACTTGTCCACGAGTGCCTGGATCTTCTGCCGCGTCTCTTCGGTCTTCTGCTCATCGATCTTCGCGGTGACCAAGCCCATGTTCTCTGCCTTCCAATAATTGCAGATATCACGAAACTCAGCCGTGGCACCGTCATAGACGCCGGGTGAATAGGAGGAAACGAGCAACGCCATCTTCTTCACCTTGGCGGGACTGTTGACGCAGTACATACGTTGGATGGGGGTCTGGATCTGGGCGCAGAGGGTGAAATAATAGATGGGAGCCGCCAGAACAAGCACCTCAGCCTCAGCCATGAGCGGATACAGCTCCTGCATATCATCCTTCTGGATGCAGGCTCCGTTACCCTTGCCGTGGCAGTACTCACAGGCCAGACAGCCCGCAATCTTCTTCTTCGACACATTGACGAGCGTCACCTCATGTCCAGCAGCCTCTGCTGCCTTCTTATACTCTTCCGCCATCCAAGCGGTGTTACCATTCGCCCGTGGCGAAGCTTGTAAAATCAGGATGTTCATGATGATTATTGTTTGTAGAAGTTCATAAAAAAGTTCATAATCTCTGCAAAGATAAGCGAAGAATCCCAAAGCGAAACGCATATGCCTCAGGATTTATTTTTTTTTAAGATATCATCGCTTGATATTATACTTAGTGATTATGCAGAATAAATCAATCACTCAATCACTAAACAGCGTTTATCATTTTATTATAAGCAAGTTAACGAATTGAACAAATGAAAAATTATGCTTCAAAAAATGATTGAAATAATACAATTTAACGCAATTTCCCATCACTCGGCTCATCTTTTCCCTGATAATATTTGGATTCTCATGAAAAATGTTGTACCTTTGCAAGCGTAAATCAACACTTCAATCTCTCCGCTCGGCGCTTGCGACGCTTCGCTCTGCGAAGAACTTTCAATTTTCAACTTTCAACTCCACCTCTATGCAACAGCTTACATACTCCCTCGCGCCCTACAACTGGGCCATCTGCTTTCAAGACGACTGCCCCATGAAGGACACCTGCCTGCGCTACGCCATTGCCCGCTTAATGCCCGCCGACATCCACCACCACAATACCGTTCTCCCTTCAGCACGCCAAGGCGACCACTGCTCACTCTTCGCCACGAAGGAGCCCGTGCAGATGGCACGCGGCATGAAGACCCTGATCCCCAGAGCCGCACACGGAGAACTCAGCCAAGTGCGCGAAGGCCTGTACGCCATCTTCGGCAGCACATCGCAGTACTACCGCTATCGCAGAGGCGAATGGCCCATCACGCCGGAGCAGCAGAGGCGCGTCGCACAACTCTTTATGAAGCACGGCATCAAGCGCCCGCCCCACTTCGAAAGCATCACCGATGAGTACTACTTTCCCGACGAATAGTTAACGGTTTAGCCATTGCCCGTTGAGCGTTTTGCCACTGACGGCAAAACCGCTAGCGGCTGTCCGTTGAGCGTTTTGCCACTGACGGCAAAACCGAACTCAGGCAGCTGTGCGAACCAAGCCAAACAGTTGCGCTAAGCAACTCAGCTGGACAACTCTCCGCTCAGCCTTGGTCGCTTCGATAATTCGGATAACTTTCAACTTTCCGCTCTCAACTTTCAACTTTCAGCTCTCATCATCTTATGAGTGATTGATTTAATTAGGAGATCCAAAATGATATAATCTGCCGCCAACGATGTTCACGCCTTGCTGCGGTTTCGAAAGGCGCTGGACAGAAAGCATGATAACGTTTCAAAAAGTGAGAACAGCTACAAAAAACTAATGGAAATGCTATTCAGATGACAAGGGATGCCCCTATTTCAGCCAATAAAACTAAACTTCAAGGGAAAATCATTGTTTTTTGAAAGAAAAATAGCATCTTTGCAAAGTAAAACATCCTTTTTGAGCCCGAATGGCTCCGCAAGGAGATTGATGGAAAGATTGAAAGAATGTGGAATAAAAATAGAAATGATAACGAATGAAGGATTTTGCAGCCATAGACTTCGAAACGGCCAACAATGAGCGCAGCTCTGTCTGTTCTGTTGGTGTCGTCATCGTGCGTAATGGTGAGATTGTGGATTCGTTCTACTCACTTATCCAGCCAGAACCGAACTATTATAACTACTGGTGTTCACAGGTTCATGGCCTCTGTCATGAAGATACTGACGATGCTCCAATATTTCCAAAGGTCTGGTCACAGATAGAACCGCTGATTGAAGGTTTACCACTTGTTGCTCATAACAAGCCTTTTGACGAAGGTTGCCTGAAGGCTGTATTCCGTGTTTATCAGATGAACTACCCAGACTACAAGTTCTACGACACGCTTGCTGCCTCACGCCGCAAGTTCCGCTATCTGCCTAACCATCAGTTGCACACCGTAGCCGCAGCGTGTGGCTACTGTTTAGAGAACCACCACCATGCACTCGCTGATGCAGAAGCTTGTGCGGCCATTGCCTTGGAGATACTGTAAAAACAGCACTGAGTATAACTCTTTTTCGAGATTTGCAGACCTTATATAGAAGAAATGGATTATCTTTGCGGACGAAATCACAATAGATATGGAAGAGAACAAGATTATCATCTATCAGACAGAAGACGGACAGACACGGATTGATGTCCGCCTGGAGAACGAGACGGTATGGCTGACACAGGCTCAGATGGCTATGCTATTCGAGAAGACTCCTCAAAACATTACTATGCATATCGGTAATGCGTATAAGGAGGGTGAGTTGGAAAGAGACTCAACCTGTAAGGAATACTTACAAGTTCAACAAGAGGGAAAGAGGAAGGTCTCTCGTATTGTGAAATACTACGACCTCGATGTCATCATCTCAGTAGGTTATCGCGTCAAAAGCAAACGCGGTACTGCTTTCCGCATTTGGGCTCGAAACATCATCAAGGACTATCTTGTCAAAGGCTATGCCGTCAATGATCGTATTCGCAAGGAACAGATTGGTGAACTTCGCCAACTTGTTGGTATGCTTGGACGCACCATCCAGAGCCAGCCGCTGCTGTCGAACGACGAGACGAATGCTCTCTTCGAAGTGGTGACGAATTACACCTATGCTCTGGATACCCTCGACAACTATGATTACGAGCGACTGACTATCGACAAGACGACAAAGGAAGAGCCCTTCCATGCCACATACGAGAATGCAATGGAAGCTATCAATGGCTTGCGCGAGAAATTCGGAGGCTCCGTGCTCTTCGGCAACGAAAAGGACGATTCTTTCAAGAGCAGCATCGGCCAAATCTATCAAACCTTCGGCGGTGAAGAACTCTATCCCAGCGTAGAGGAGAAAGCCGCTATGCTACTCTACCTCGTCACCAAAAACCATTCCTTCAGCGATGGAAACAAACGCATTGCCGCCACGCTTTTCCTTTGGTTCCTTAACAACAACCATATCCTCTATCGTGAAGACGGCTCCAAACGACTGGCAGACAACACTCTCGTTGCCCTAACCTTGATGATTGCCGAGAGTAAGACTGAGGAGAAGGATGTGATGGTGAAGGTGGTTGTGAATTTGATTAACCAAAAGAACGAATGATAAGTTGTTTTTGATAGCAAGAGAAATGCTATAAAATCTTTATTCAATACACATTTATGGCTAGAGAAGTATTATTTGAAAAGTATATTAACGAATGTGAAAAGGAGCCACTATCATTTTGTGGTCAAGGCAACCCCAACGCGGATATTTTAATCATTGGTCAAGAATCAACAGATACCAGTGAGGATGCCCTTATCCAAAACATTAAGCGATGCAGGAATAAAAAGGAGCGAGATGCTCCAAGACCAATTGATTCCAAGAACAAAACATGGGCAAACTATCAATATATACTTGATGAAATATATTGTCGCAACTCAGAATATATTGACAAATGGGATTTTGAAAAATTTGCTTTTACGACGGAATTAAGTAGCACTCCTCGTAAACAAAGTAATTATAAGGAGGCAAGACCTTTCATAAACGAACGCCTAGTTTTATTTAAGAACTCGATGTTTATACAGGATTTTCCTGTCATAATCTTAGCATGTGGAGGTTATATAAAGAACGATGACAAGGTAAGAGAAATTGATAATACATTCCATGTGGAATTTTGTCGAGAATATGGTTCCAAAGAAAGCAAAAATCGATTTTGGACTCATATTGACAAAAAGGACTTCAGGAAGCTTGTTATTCATACAAGACAATTTAGTAACGGAATTTCAAAAGATTTAATCAAAGAAATGGCTTCAGTTATTAGAGACCATTTGGAGCATTTAAGGAAACTTGGATTAATTGGATAACAACAGGACTATCATATTATTATAGAAGAAAGATTCAAAGTTTGGATTTTGAGGAAGTATATTCCTCAAGTATTGCAGTTGAGACACAAAGCGTAAAGCGCCCGCCAAGGAAGCCTTGTCAAATAGGATATGCTTCACCATACTTTGATATGGATACTCATAGGCAGTTCGTGTAGAGGGCTATCTTATTACTTGGCATATTTGTATGGTGTTCGAAGATGTGCCTTCAACATTTTCTCGTCTTTCTCCTTGCTCCAGTGGCCAGTCTTACAAAGGCGATTCATGCCTTCCTCGGCATAGTGAATACAGATGTGTGTGTGATGTGAATACGACAAAGAATCGCTACCAACGGGGGATAGCGATTCTTCGGGTTACAGGGATTGAGGAATGGGGGAGGCGAAGGATTATTCCCCAGGAGTGATGGTGACCTTCAACGTACAGCTGACATCAGGACTGCCTTTGATGCGGAAACGGAGGTTGTACACGCCGGGAGGGGTGTCGCTGCTGACGTACACGGGCCAACCCTGGGAGGCGTATTGCAACGTGATTTTGAAGTAGTTGTTGGGATTGCTGTCGGGGTCAATCTCGAGGGCCGTGTAGTCGAACCTCTCGCTCTCGCTGTCCTTGGGTCCCCAGTCGAAGCTGAAGGAGAGATAGGAGTTGGCGTTATCGGTGATCTCCTCCTCGCTGGTCTTGATCCAGGTGTAATGCCAGCCCTCGCCGGTAGCTACCATGAGTGTGTGCTTCACCCCTGGATTGCTCTTCAGACCGAGACATATATAAACCGTTTTGTTGTTGTTCGACTTGAGCGAGGTGAGAGTCTGCGTGGCCGCATCCCACGAGAAGAAGCCTTCGTCCTCACCATTCCTGGCGCAGGAGTAATCGGTTGAAGAGGCCACGAGCTGCACGTCATTCCAATCCCACACGGCTCCCTCTTCGTAGTACTGCGTGAGGACGACCTTCGTCGATTCGCCCACCTTCACCCAGTCATCCTCGGTGTCGGCCTGGAAGCTGGTGATCGTCGGCAGGTGCATCTTCATCGTACCGCGTCCATAGACCTCATACTCGCCGCCAATCTCCTCGCTGCCTGTTTCGGGATTCCACGTGCGATTCTTGAAGACGATGTAGAACAGGAGTTCATACTCGCCTGAGTAATCGTTGTCGCCAATACGTCTTGGTGCTGCACTGCTGCCCTGATTCACCTTGCGCAGTATCATCTTGCTCTCGGGCGATATGTTACCCATGGCGTCATCGCCGCTGAACTTGGCGAAATCAGCCGACAGCTCGGTGCCTTCGTACACGCCGAATCCGAACTTCGCTCCAGGTGAATTCTCAAACTGTGCACCGGTGAGGGAGAGCACCACATCAGTCATGGTGAGGGGAATGAACCCGTAAACCATGCCCAGCGTGCCACCGTCATCATCTGCGTCTTCCAGGGCGAAGCTGATGTTGTCCTGATCCTTGCTCCACTCCGACCATTTGGGAATATAGTTACGAGTCTGTGTCTCGCCCGTTGTCTTATCCAAGACGACATATACGTTGGGTTTCTGCTTGAGCGCTTTCTTCAGTCCTTCGTCGGTAATGAGTTCGTCGCCGGGGTCACCTTCCGATTTCACTTTAATGGTAGCTGCACATATCTTGCTCCACGCATCAGGCTGAGCGCCAGCCACGGAAGCCGTAACCGTTCCCTCAGCAGCCTCGGCATCAGGAGTAAAGGTGACGTTCACGTTGCCATCCTGCGCCGTTACGCCCGACGTCGGCGCCACACTGCCCCCGGTAGCCTCCAGCTGAACGGTCTGTCCGCCGTAGCCGGTCCATTGTCCAGTCTTCGACGTGTATTGCTCCAGCTTATAGGTGATAGCAGCCGTCGCTCCTTCCTCTATTTCCTGAGACGCAGGCGTTGCGGTGAGGCGGTAGTCGATGGCCGTAGCCTTCCAGTCGTCGGCTTTGATGGCATCGTCGTCCTCCTCAACCTCAGCCCCTTGAACCACCTCGGCCGTAATCTTACCTCCATTTCGGTCGGTCAGGGTGAAGAAAGCACTGACATTACCTTCAGCATCGGTGTAGCCGTACTCATCTTCGAGCTCACCACCTTCGGCCTCAAAGTGTACGAGTACGCCCGGAGCGTTGTAGGTGGTTCCTGTCAGATTGACCTTGTTGGTGACATGATACTTGACCTCACGCTTGGCATTTACGAGCACCTCCTCCTCAGGTTCGTTGAGCAATTCGATCTCATCGGGCAGGCTGACGAGCGGCAGGTCAAAGACGTTGACGGGGTCAATGTCGGCCAGTTCGTACTCCCAGAAGAAGAGGTCGAGGGAGAGACCTAATCCCAAATCGATGCCCGAGCTGACACCTGCGTTCCAAGCCACATAACGGTTGTCCACGAGCCGTCCATCGGCCTCTGCCTTGAGGTAAGGCTGCGGGCTGATGGTGGGACAGAGCACTTTGTAGATGCCTATCTTGATTTGTGGATAAGCCGTAGCCCGAGCCTCGGCGTGGGCTTTGATGTCCACGTCCGGCCCTACCATCTCCATCGTCTTTTCGCATTCCACGATCGGCACGACGCTGTTGTTCGTGGCACTCCATTCCACGCCGCAGGTGACCTTGTTCGAAGCCTTGATGCCCGATGTGATGCTGGCCTCGCCAGAAGCGCCAAGACTCACTTCAGCCATCAGGTCGGCCCCCACGGAGATATACACGGGAACTGCGCCCACCATGAAGGTGTATTTAGCCCTGAAGACATCTTCTTTCAGCGTCCATTCCTTCTTCCACTCCACGTTGCTGGCAACAAGATATTTCAGCACCATCTCCATGTCGAATCCGCCCTCAAGGGCTATCTTCAGGTGCTGCAGGTCGCCCATGCGGACTTTCTCAAAGGGCACGTCGCCGAAATCGAACGAGAAGATGCCTTTCAGACCGACGTTGAAGTTCAGCTTGTCCCACGAGAGCGACTGAAGGCCCTGTTGCCAGAGCACGGCTCCGTCATCGTTGTACTCCCAACTGAAAAACTCGTTCTCGAGGTCCACGGGCGCCCTACGGCTTCCACCCGTCGGCTTCTCGTCATTGTACACCTCAACATACTCTTCGCCCGTGAAGATTTCCACCTTCGTCGGCAGATAGACAGGCCCTTCATCGTCGTCTGCCGACGGGGCGGCACGACGCGGGGCAGCGTGCCCCCCGCCCTCTGTAGCAAGGGTGAACTTCGTGTTCCTGAAGAGGTTACCCATCTTGCCCTCACGTGTGGCAAGCGTTACGGTCTTGCTGCCCTCCGACTGCTGTATGTTGTCAATCAGCCGGATGACACGATCGCCGTCCTTAGGCAGCAGCACCACGTCCAGCTGCCCCATCTCGGGCACATTATCGGTAAACGTCAGCTGGGCCGTGCCCGTGGTTTCATTGAAGCTGTCGAGCGTCGTCTTAGTCCAGTCAATATCAATATAGTGGGATTCTGTCTTTCCCATCTGTATGACCACCAGCGTGTCACGCAGCTCCTCGTTGGCCTTATCGATGAACACGACCCTGCCCTCACGCAGTGTGAAATCAGGATTCTTGGTTATCGTGAAGCGCAATGAGTCGGTGCCAGCAACGGTGCCTTGGTACTGAAGCCATGCGACGTTGGGATGATAGACATATTCTACGTTCGTGTTCACCTGAACAGCAAAGCGCTCCTCCTCGCCACTGACATACAGGGTGTCGGGGTGTGCAAAGAGGAACTCGGGGTTTCCGGCGAAGCCCTGAACGTTGTCGAAAGTGTAGGTGGTCTTCTTGGAGGTCTCTTGGGGCGTACCTTCGCAGACCGTGAAGCCCGGAGGCGTCTGCTGGAAGGTAACACTATCCAGCTTGCTCACATCGTAGGCTGTCTTGTTGCCGTGCTTATCCACCACGTCGAACGACTGTGCCCGACCCGCTGACCATAAGCCGCTGACCATGAACGCGGTCAGGAGGGCAAAAACGAACTTTTTCATCTGCGTACTACTTTAGTGGTTACACTGCCGTCCTTCAGTATATACGTCCCCTTGGGGAGTTCCGAGAGCGAGCGGATTTGCCTCTTGACGAGTCGTCCGCTGAGATCATACACAGCACAGCCCCTGACAATGTCGAGCTTGGCATCGGTCTTTATCTCATCGATTCCGTTAGGAGCTTCAATGTCTTCGAACGTCAGTTTACGCAGGTCTGCCAGCCTCCACGACAGCGTGGTGCCGCCATTCTGTAAGCTCACGTTTCCGTCCTGATACTGAAACTCAGGCTTTCGGTTGAACAGGATTTCCGTCTTTGCGCCGTCTTTCTGCCAAACGACAATCTTGGCATCACCAGCCCATGCGCCCACCTCCATCAGGGTGAGCAGCAAAGTAAGAATAGCATGTCTTGGTTTCATAAGCGATAGTGTTTATGTTTAAAATTTAAACCTTTCAGGGTACAATTCACCCCTATATATTCTTTAATTCCTTAAGTCAGAACTCTCGTTTTAGTTTTAGTTTTCGTCTTCGTCTTCGTTTTCGTCAAGAAACAGCCGTTAAGGTTCTACCCACGTTTCCTGGCTTCTTCGACGTCCGGCACCCGTTCCGTGAAGAGGCGATGCAGTCCCTGCTCGTAGGCCTGCAGGGCTTCATGACCTTTAAGAGTAATGCGACAGACGGAGCGTGACGAAGGACCCGAACCGCTCCTGTCGGCACTCAGGTAGCCGGCATCCTTCAGCGTGGCAATCTGTACGCTCAGGTTTCCACGTGTGGCACCAGTGATCTCGCACAGATACATGAAGTTGGCACTCTCCAGGCAGTCGAGAGCTACCATAATCTTCAGGCGCAGCTCGTTGTGCAGCAAAGGATTGATCACAGCAAACTTAAATGGTTTCATAATAATTCCTTACAAATTGTTTAAACAGATGTCCGGGGATAATCAGGCCTACGACGGCTATCAACGAGGCTACGAAGAGCTGCCACGGCCAGAGGTCGCCCTGCAGAAAAAGCGGCACGATGGAGAGCAGCGAGGCTATGATGCCGCAGATGGTCTTGGGACGGAATTTCAGGATGATGCCCGTCATGAAACAGCCGATGCCAATGAGCAGGCCCTGATAGGCGCAGTAGCACTGTTCGAAGAGGCCGGCAAGACCGATCGACACGCTTCCCACAGCACTGATACCGCCGATGAAGATCCACATCACCAGGATGACGTTCTCGTCGAGGGTGCGGCGGCGTGTGCGTTCGTAATCTTTCTTGAGGAAGTACGCCATCAGCGGCGCACCGAAGAGCGGTATGCCCACCCAAAGCCACGTACACCAGTTCTCGTGCCACACGATCAGCGCCAAAAACTCCAGGAAGAGGATGACGGCCGTAGGATAGCCCCACGACAAGAAAAGATTCTCGCCCGTGACGTCCTTGCGGGACATCACCTCAGCACGCATCTTCCTGATGATTTCCAGTTCCTGATATTCCATAAGCCACGACAAAAATAATGTTTATTTTCTAAACATATAACGCCATGGCCTATTATTTAAACATTATTAAGAAAAGGAGGAATTTTATTCCAAGGGTATTTCGGGGTGCTGCACGGCCAGCGGCAGATCTTTCTGCGAGAGGTAGAACATATAGAGGATGACGGGCTTCGTGCCTCGGTTCTCGCCGTGGTGAACGGTGTTCACCATCTCGACGACGGCCTCACCCTCATGCACGACCTTTTCCTGTCCGTCCACTCCGATGATGGTTAGTTCGCCCTGCACCAGGATGCCGTAGTTCATCACGGGATGATGGTGCCATCCCAGCTTCTTGCCGGCGGGGAACACGTATTTCACGGCCACCAGTTCAGGCCGTCCCTGGAAATAGTCGGGCAGCTCCACGCCGTCCCAGCTCTGGCTGGTGCGAATCAGTTCGGTGGACTGTACGGAGGTCACCTCAACCTCCTCGGCCAGAGCGCAGCATTTGTCGCAGGAAGCGCAGCAGTTGTCACCAGAATCGCTGCATTTGTCGCAGGTTACCACGTCAGTGGTTTCCCCGCTGGTAGCGCACGCCTTGTCACAGCATTTTGTTACAGCCACCGTGCAGCAGACGATGATGGCGATGGCAATCAGATAATAGAAAATCTTTTTCATTGAGTTGAGGTTTTGTGGTTTGAGTTCGTGAATTATTTAGTGCCGCCACCGAGAGCGATGTAGAGCTCAATGACGGCCTGTGCGCCGTCGTACATATTCATGGCTTCGTTGAGCTGCGACTGCAGCAGAGACTCCTGCGCGGTGAGTACCTCGAGGTAACTGGCCTTGCCATTGTTCATCAGCTCGTGAGTGCCCATGTAGGCATCATGGAGCAGTTCCACCTGCCGATGGTAGTAGGCGTGCTTCTCGCGGGCATCCTGGCAGTCGGCCATGGCCTCATTGACTTCGTTGCCGGCTTTGATGACGGCTTGCACGTATTGCTTCTTCAGGTCTTCCTCGGTGAGCTGGGAAATCTTGTAGTTGGCCTTCAGCTTTCCACGCGCAAAGATAGGTTGCATGAGCTGGCCCACGAAGTTGAGCAGCAGCTTGCCGGGATCTGTCACGATGCCGCCTCCTGAATTCGTCCAACCAAGGGTGCCGCTGAGTGTGAGGCTTGGGAAGAAGGCTGCACGGGCGGCCTGCGTATTGTAGAACGCTTCTTCCATGGCGAACGTGGCCAAGCGAAGGTCAGGGCGCAGCTCGAGCATGGCTGCCGGTACACCAATCTTCAGGAAACGGGTGTCGAACATATTGCCATTTGACTCGCTGCTGTACAAAGGCGATGCGCCCCATTTGCTGCGACTGATGTGCTGCGGGGTGATGGCGAGCAGCACACATATATTGTTCTCCACGGCGCGGATGTAGCGGCGCGTTTCCACAATCTGCGTCTTCACTTCGAGGTAGGACGACTCCATCTGGTTAACGGCTGTGCTGAAAGTCTTGCCGTTCTCCCACAACGACTTCTGGGTCTGCAGGGAGGTGTTCCAGAGGCTGTCGGTCTGCTGGAGGATATCGAGCTGGAGGTCGAGCACCTGAAGCAGAAAGTACTGCTGTGCGACAGCGCTGATGAGGTTGCTGCGCACAGCTTCCTCCCGCATCTGGGACTGGAAGAGCACAGCCTGTGCCGCACGCTTGCGGTTAGTGATGCCACCGAACAGGTCGATATCGACGGACAGCTGCAGAGGCAAGTCGTAGGCTTTCGCCCAGGGATTGTTGCCGAATTTCGTCACGGAGCCCTGCGGCGCGAGATAGAGCGACGGCAGGTAGGCCATCTTGGCCGTCTTCAGCGCGGCCTCGCTCTTCTCCACGGCGATGCGGGCAGAGTTCAAGTCGGTGTTGTTGGCCAGCGCCTGCTCAATGAGCTGTTGCAGCTGCGGGTCGGTGAAGAACTCGCGCCATGACAACCTGGCGATGGAGGAGTTGGTCTCGGCGGGAAAACCGCCGAGCACACTGCCATTGGTAGTGGTGCCGGATGCGTCGAGGAGGCGGCCATTGGTAGTGGTGACAGATGCGCCGAGGGGGTGGTCTTGGGCATCGGTGCCGAAAAGGTTGGCTGGCGTCTCCGTCTGCTGTTCGTATTTCCGAAACAGGCCACAGCTCGCGAGCAGGAGGCTCACGGCTGCAACGAGGATGATATTCTTGAATTTCATATTCTTTCGGGATTTCGATATTACGTTATTACGTTATCACGTTATGCCGTGGCGACTTCACTTTTGCCCTCACTACCTTGGAACTTCTCGTGCAGCGTCTGGAACACGATGAAGAAGGCTGGGACGACGAAGAGCAAGGCAATGGTACCGATGCTCATACCGCCGATGACACCGAGGGCCAGGGCGCGGTTGCCGTTGGCGCCGGCACCTCCCGCAATCACGAGGGGAATCATACCGATGATCATCGTGAGCACCGTCATCAGGATGGGGCGCAGACGCTCCTTGCAAGCCTCGAAGGCTGCATCCTTGATGCTCAGACCCTGGGCTCGACGCTCGGAGGCGAACTCAGTAATCAAGATGGCCGTCTTCGCCAGCAGACCTATCAGCATGATCACACCCGTCTGAAGGTAAATATTGTTGTCCATGCCGGGCAGGCCCTGCGTGTAGCCAAGATAAGCAAACACGAAGGCACCCATCAGTCCGAAAGGCACACTGAACAACACGGCCCACGGCGTAAACCACGAGTTGTAGAGCGAGGCCAGAATGAGGTAAATCAGGATGGCGCAGATGACATAGATGAGCGCTGTGGCATTGGACCCAGCCGTCTCCTCCAACTCACGCGACATGCCGCTGTACTCATAAGAAGCGGAACTGGGCATCTCCTCCTTGAACACCTCGGCAATGACTCGGTGAACGTCGCCCTCGGTGTAGCCGCTGCCTGGTTTCGCATAGCAGCTGATACTCTGGAAGAGGTTGAAGTGCTCGATATTGGCGGGACCGACAATCTGCTTCAGCGAGACGAACTGGGAGATGGGCGCCATCTGTCCGCCTTTCACCTGCATGAAAATGTTCTGCAGCGACTGCGGGTCGAGGCGGTACTCGGACGAAGCAGCAGCCATGATGCGATAGACCTTACCGAACTGGTTGAAGTTACCGATGTAAGCGCCGCCGCAGTAGGCACCCAGCGTGTTGAGCACGTCGGCAGGCGACACTCCGGCACGGTCGCATTGGGCAGCGTCCACGTCCACCTGATACTTCGGGAATCGCTCGGAATAAGTGGAGATGGCAGAGGCAATTTCCGGCCGCTCGGACAACTTGGCCAGGAAGTGCTCGGTCTGACGGGCAAACTCCGACAGGTTGCCGTCCGTGGGGTCTTCGACAGAAAAACCGATATCGTTGCTGGTACCGTAGCCGGGAATCTGAGGCATCTCAAAAGGAACCACCATGAGGTTCTTGATGTCCTGACAGTCATAGTAGAAACGCGCTGCGACGAGGGCCAGCAGATGGTTCATTCCCGATCGGTCGTCCCAGTTCTTCAGACGCACCACCATCGTGGCATAGTTAGAACCGGCACCCGACAGCATACCGTAGCCACATGAAGTGGAGAAGCTCTCGAGTTCGGGAATCTTCTTCACCTTCTCCTCCACCTGCTTCACCATCTCGCGGGTCTGTGCCAGTGTGGTACCCTCCGGGGCTGCAATCTCAACGAGGAATACGCCCTGATCTTCCTGGGGAACGAGACCCGAGGGAAGGCTCTTCATGAAGAACCACAGCAGCACACCGGCCAGCGCCAGGAGGATCCACGCGATGACGGGACGCTTGATGAACTTCTGAACTGCTTTGCTGTATTTGTTGTAGATGGCATTGTAGCTGACGGTGTAGGCCTTCTTCGTGTAGTAGGTCAGACCCTTGCCTTCCTTTCCCCCTTCGGTCACACGCATCATGATGCCACAAAGGGCGGGACAGAGTGTCAGCGCCGAAATGCAGGACAGACCCACGGACGAGGCTATCGTCACACCAAACTGGGTGAAGAACGTGCCCGAGGTACCCGGCATGAACATCACGGGGACGAACACCGCCATAAATACTAAGGTACAGGAGACGACAGCCACCGACACCTCGTTCATGGCTTGGCGTGTGGCCTCGCGAGCATCGCTGATGCCATTCTCCATCTTTGCCATGACCGCTTCCACCACCACGATGGCGTCGTCCACTACCGTTCCGATGGCCAGCACGAGAGCGAACAGCGTCAGTATGTTCAGCGAGAAACCCGCCATCTTCACAATGGCGAAGGTTCCCAACAGCGACACGATGATGGAGATGGACGGGATGATGGTAGCCTTGAAGTTCTGGAGGAAGATGAACACCACCAGCACCACCAGGATGATGGCGATGACCAGGGTCTCCACCACATTGTGGAAGGCTGCGAAGAGGAAGTCATCGCTGGTCATCATGGTCACAAATTCCAGACCGGCAGGCATATTAGCCTTCACCTCATCAAAAGTCTTGTTGATGCGGGCGTTCACCTCTGTGGCGTTGGCACCCGGAGCGGCAAAGACCATGAAGAGTGCGCCCGGGCTGTCCTGGATATTCGAGGAGAAGTTGTAGCTCATAGCACCTATCTTCACCTCGGCCACGTCGCTCAGGTGCAACATGCCGCCTCCGTCGGTGCGAAGCACGATTTCGTTGAACTCCTCGACACTCTTCAACGTACCCTTGTACTGCATGGAATACTGGTAGGAGTTTTCGGACTGCTCGCCCAGGGAACCTACAGCAGCGACAAAGCTCTGTCCGCCGATGGCCGCAAAAATGTCGTTAGGCGTCAGACCGTACTGAGCCATCACATCGGGCTTCAGCCAGATGCGCAGGGCGTAGGTGTTACCCAGGCTCTGTACGTTGCCCACACCGGTGATTCGCATCAGCCTCGGCTTCACGTTGATATCGACATAGTTCGAGACGAAGTCTCCGTCATACTTGCCATCGGCACTCTTCACGGCAAAGATGCGCAGGATGTTGTTCTGTCGTTTTTCCACCGTCACACCGACCTTGTTGACATCTGCGGGCAGCAAGGCCTGGGTGCGGGTCACACGGTTCTGCACGTTCACCGTAGCCATATCAGGATCAGTGCCCTGCTTGAAGTAAACAGAAATTTCCGCACTACCGTCAGAGGCAGCCTTCGAGGTCATGTAGGTCATGTCAGGCACACCGTTGATGGCCTCTTCCAGAGGCTGGATGACAGACTTCATCACCGTCTTCTCATCGGCACCGGAGTAGCTGGTGGAGACCTGTACCGTGGGCGGTGCGATATCCGGATATTGCTCTACGGGCAGCGTGCTCATCGAAATGTAGCCCACCAGCGCTATCACAATCGAGATGGCACACGCCATTACGTATTTGTTGATAAATATATTGTTCTTCATAATTGTGAATTATGAATTATGCATTATGAATTATGCATTGTGAATTATGCATTGTGAATTGTGAATTATGAATTATGCATTGTGCATCATGAATTACCGCTTTTCCCTTCTTCAGGAAAGAGCACCTGCTGTCCCTCGGTCACATTGTTAGCACCGGTGGTCACGATCTGATCGCCGGGTTTCAGGCCGCTGGTGATGATGAAGTCCATTCCGTTGCCAGTATCTTCCGTCTGCACGTCAACAGCGGTGGCTGTGCTGTCCGGCTGTACCTTATAGACCAGCGACTTGTCCTGCAGGCGCACCACAGCATTCTGTGGAATGACAATCACGTCTTTTTCAGCGAAAGGCATGACGATGGTGCCCTGGATACCGGAATAGAGATGTCCGTCGGGATTGGGAAACAGGACCTTGCAGGTCAGTGAGCCCGTGGCGGCATTCACGACCCCCGTCAGGCTGACGACCCGTCCTTTGTGAGGGAACTCCGTACCGTTCTTCATGATGAACGTTGCCTCGGGTAGCGCGGCAATATATTTTTCCACATCGCTGGCATTCATGCCTTCCTGGACCATGGCTTCGACAATGGCCTCCGTCACCGAGAACTCAGCGTACATCGTGGTGTTGCCGCTGAGCATGGTCAGCTGTGTCATGGGCGACACCTGGTCACCGACACGGACGGGAATCTCTCCGATGACGCCTGTCACGGAAGCCTTGATGGTGCAGAAGCCGAGTTCCACCTTTGCACGGTTCACCACGGCGCGTGCCTGGGCTACTGCCGCCTGAGCCTGCTTGTAGAGGTTCTCGGAGTTGCTCAGCATATAGCTGCTGACGATCTTCTTCTCAAACAGGTTCTTGTTGGATTCATACTCCAGCTTGGCCGAGTTCTCCTGCGCCAAGGCAGCTTGCAAGTTGGCCTGAGCCGCCTCCAGTTCCAGCTGGGCATTGCGTGAGTCGATGATGAAGAGAGTCTGTCCACGCTTCACCGTTTCGCCTTCGGCGACGCAGATCTTCATCAGCTGACCGCTGACCTGCGGTGTCACCGTCACGTCGTTTTGGCCTCTCATGATGGCACTGAACTTATAGGGCAGTTCGATGTCTGATTTCACCACTTTCATGGTCTCAAACGACGACTGGGTCTCCTTGGGCATGTCTATGCCGCATGACACCAGTCCGACTAAGGTACCGAGCAACAAGGTACTTTTAACAGGTTTCATTTTCATTGTTTTTTTGTATGTTTGACTGTGAATACGCCGCAAAGATACAATATATATTGGAAACGCGCTGCACTTTGGCGAAAAAAAACGTCAAAAAAAACAGGTGAAGATGTATCTTTTCATCATCTTCACCCGCTGTAATTCTTACAATCGGCATCACCATGCTCCATTGCAGACGTCTTAGAGCGACAGGAAAGGGAGCAATACTACCAGTTGAATGCTTCGGGGGCAGGTTCCACCTCGATGGTGAGTACCTTGCCGGCAGCCAGGTCACTGTGGTTGACGAACCAACCCTTCAGGGGCTTGCCACCGATGAGTATGCGGCGTATCTTAGTGCCTTCGCCACGGCGGACGATGGTGAACGTCTTACCGGCGTGAGGCAGGTCGAACTCCACGCGCTCGAATAGAGGCACAGAGACGATGTACTGCGGATCGGCAGGTGAGTAGGTGTATATGCCAAGGGCTGTGAGCGCATACCACGACGACATCTCGCCGCCGTCGTCCATGCCCGGCAGCGCCAGGTGTTCTGGTCCA
>JAEEHP010000093.1 GCA_016280855.1 Bacteroidaceae bacterium | reverse complement strand
CCGTCTGTGCCATCAATATGGAGTTCGATTTCCAAGTTTCCCGTTCCGGCTGCGTTGATGGAGAACCTGCGTGCGCCCTTTCCGAAGTCCACGCCACGCAGACGGATGTATTCCCCGTCGTCGATGTCGAAGACATACATGTTCCTGCGCCCCGTAGAAGCCGGCATATCCTTCACTACGCCCGTATTGGGGATGCCCATCTTTGCCGTCTTCAGTCCGCGCCCCCAAGCCATCGTTTCCGCTTCCACGCGTTTGTAAGGGTTGAGCCATTCGAGTTGCTGCAGGGGTTTCTGATTCAACCAATAGGGTATCTCGCGAATGGAACCGTCTGCATTGTAGGTAATCTCTGAAGCGGAGACGGTGCGGCGTTCGTGATGAATATATGTGTCGAGATGCATCAAGTCGTAGTCCTGACCGAAGATGTAGGAGTGTCCCTTGTAGTCGCAGATGCCGGGGTGATTGCCGCGGTCGCGTTGTGTGGGCGTCATGATGTAGTTCTTCCATTCCCACGGTCCTGTAGGAGATTCGCTCATGGCATAGCCCAACGCTTCGGGACAACATGTTGTGGCAAAGGCGAGGTAATAATGTCCGGCACGTTTGTAGAACCAAGGTCCTTCCTGATAGTTGGGGATGTGCGGGAGCTGCACGATGCTGTCCTTCAGCGAAATCATGTCGTCGTTCAGGCGTGCATAATAGCAATGCGGATTGCCCCAATACATATAGGCTTGTCCGTCATCGTCGGTAAAGACGGAGGGGTCGATGTCGTTCCAATGTTCTCTTTGCCAAACCAAGGGCTTGCCAAGCGGATCTTTGAAGGGGCCGTAAGGCGAATCGCTCACCAACACGCCGATGCCATGGCCGTGCAGAGGGGCATACAGATAGTATTTGCCGCCTCGTTCGACGGTTTGGATGGCCCAAGCTCCGTTGTCGCGACTGCGCCAAGGAAAATCCTTCAGCGATGCTACGGCTCCGTGTTCGGTCCAGTTTACCATATCTGTTGTGGACCAAAGCAACCAGTCGTACATGAAGAAGCCTGCCGAACTCCTCTCGTTAGGGTCGGGGATGTCTTCGGGCGAGGCATCGTGCGAGGTGAACAAGAACAGGGTGTCGCCCACCACCAAAGGCGAGGGGTCGGCTGTGTATTTGGTCTGGAAGAGGGGCATGTTCATGTTTTGAGGGTCGCCTACGGGATGGATGACGAGCACAAAACCGCCATTCGGTCGGCATTTCATTTGTGTGGGGTAGTTTTCCTGCAGGGAGACGAAGAAGGCCTTTTCGCTGCGTTCGCCAAAGTAAACGATGTCGCCATGCTGACCTCCGAGGAACGACAAGTCGAGGGGGAATGTCCTTTCTTCGCTGCTGTCGTTTATGCCTGCGATGTACCATGTCTTACCGCTTCGGCGCGCCGTCACGGCAGAGCCTGAGAGTAGGCGCGTCTCGTCCCAAGAGGAGGGCAGGGAGGAGATGAATTGTTGCACATCGTGAGGCAGGGAATGGGCATTCGGGAAACGCTCGGACAGATATCTCGAGCCGTTGTCGGAGAGGACTGCACGCGCCAAATGTTGTGCTTGGGAGGTGATGTTCGGACTGAAAGTCAAGCACAGCGCTAAGAATAGTGACAAAGTGGTTCTCATGATTTGATTACTTTAAGGTGTCGAACTTGGCATTCTTTTCGATGGTCCAGCCTTCGCGTTTCGAGAGGCCGCAATCCTTTCCCTTGAACATCTTTGCAGCCTGCTTGTCGCCCTTCAACTGCCAGTTTAACCAAGCGAGCGCAACTGTCGAAAACTCACCGCCATGTGGTTGGCGATAAGTTCCGCCATGACCTACGGGGAAGTTGGCGACGCAGCAGGGTACGTGGTTTATCTGGCGGAAGTCGTCCATGCCGTTTTCGTAGGCGATGTCTGTCTTGCCTCCCAAGATGTAGATGACGCTGGAGTGGATTTCCTTCAGCTTCGATTTGTCGGGCATCGGCATGCCTCCCATTGCCTGTCCGCGATTGCTGGTCTTGAAGAGTCCGCTATTGCATATCATCAGGGTCTTGATGCGCGGGTCGGCGCAGTTGTAGAGTGTCTGCAAACCGCCGCACGACATGCCTGCCACGCAGATGTTTTTCACGTCGATTTTGCCGAAGTAGGGTGAGTTTTTGTCGGCATTCTGTGCGATTATCCAATCGATGGACTCTATTTGCTGCTGTGTGGTCGACATGGGGCCTTGATAGGGCTTCTCCTCCATGGGAATATAGCCTGTTGCAAGCACGATATAGCCGTACGAAGCTATTTCGTTGAGGAATTTGAAGTGCTCCCAAGGCGAGTTTGTGCATGCTCCGTTACCCCAAACCAAGACGGGGAGGGGCTTTTTCTTGTTGAAGGCGGAGAGGTCTTGCGGCACGAAGACGGTGTGTGCTTCCAGGGTGGCTTCTTCCTTCATGATGGCCTTGTGCGGGCCTGTTCCGCCATCTTCCACGACGAGCGACTGCAGGCCGCGGATTTCCCACCAGTCGAAGTTGAAGAGTTTCGGGCCTTTCCGGCCGGTGAAGACGAGGTAGAGGTCGTGCGTCCCCTCTGCTTTTTCCGCGAAATCGGCCGTGAGTGTCTGCCATTTCTCCCAACCTCCCGTGCCGGGCACTTCCAGGCGGGCGAGGAGATGGCCTTTCAGGCTGTCGATGCGCACCTCTATCTGACCGCCTCGCAGTCCGCTTGCCACGCGTGCCGCAAATTGCTTCTGCATGTTTCCGCTGAAGTCCACATTCTGCAGTTTGATGTAGTCACCATTGTGAATATCAGCGACATAGACGCCCACTTCGTCGTTTTGCTCGGTCTTCAATCCGCGGCTGAAGGCCATCGTTTCGGCCTCGACTTTCCTGTACGGATTGAAGGTTTGGATGGGTTTCACGCCTTCGTTTGTGGGCAGAATGGTTGGGAACGAGCCGTCGGCGTTGTATTTGAACTCCTCGACGGCCACGCTACGGCCGAAACCGCCGCCTCGAGGCAGCTTTCCGGTGTGGTAGAAGAAGTAGGAATGCCCCTTGTAGTCGGCCACGCCGCAGTGGTTGGTGAAGGAGTTTGTATCGCTCAGCGGCATGATTTCGCCTGCATATTTCCACGGCCCTGTAGGGTGGGGTGCTGTGCTGTAGGAGATGTGTTCGGGCACGCCTCCGGCAGCGTAGAGCAGCTGGTATGTGCCGTTCCGTTTGGTGAGCCAGGGGCCTTCCACATACGAATCCTTGTATTTCTTGCCTTTCTCGCGTTTGTTCATCATGGGACCTCCGAAGGCTTCCTCCGTCATGTCGAGCCGTCCCAGCTCGCCGCTATAGGAGACCATGTCGCGGTTCAGTTTCAGGTAGTAGCATTGCGGATTGCCCCACATGAGCCATGCCTGGCCGTCGTCGTCGATGAACACGGTCGGGTCGATGTGGTCCCACGAGCCGTTCTCGAACAGGGGTTTCCCGATGGCGTCGCGGAAGGGGCCGACAGGCGTGTCGCCGACTGCCACACCGATGGCCATGCCTCCGGAGAGCTTGGAGTGGGCGCAGATGTACCAGTAGAACTTGCCGTCGCGCTCCACGCATTGCGAAGCCCACGCACGGTCGTCAGCCCACGAGAAGCTCTCGAGCGCGAGGGGCGATCCATGGTCCGTCCAGTTCACCATGTCCTCGGTGGAATAGACGCGCCATTCCTGCATCCAGAAGAAGTCGGCGCCATCCTCGTCGTG
>JAEEHP010000092.1 GCA_016280855.1 Bacteroidaceae bacterium | reverse complement strand
ATTACATCCATTAAAAAAGCTATTGTATAGAGTAGACATCTTATCCCCGATTTTCACTTCAATCAAGTGTGAGGTGTCCCAATCAGGGTTTGCTGTCATATTACCACATATTTCTTTATTTGATTTTTATAGGATTCTTTTCATTGCTGTATGTATTTGATTCGTAACCCCTGAGGCAGCGGGCTGCGGAGGCATGCCCACCGCCACAGGGAGAGAAGATTATTTGGCTTTCAGCCGAATTCCTCCTTGCAAGGCAACCCTGGCTTAGGCCAGCCCCTTACCATGGGGCTTCAAACGTTCGTCATTTTACTACCTGCTGGCAGAGGATGAGGTTATACCCGAGTAATAAACTCAGAGATGCACCTTCACTAACACCACTTAATTCCCATAACTGTCCAAAAATTTTATTGAGATCATAACTGCCTCCTTTGTAAGTTGGATTCGAGGACTTGATGTAGGGTCGTGCATCGCGCCAGTTGACGAGGGAGACGGTGCCTTCTTCTGGGGAAATGGCTACGCCGTTACAATCCCGAGAGGTCAATGAGCCTATCTTCACATCATAGACACCATCCCAGAAATGGAAGTCGGTGTCGGCCAGTGCTCCCACATAGCAGATATCGGAGTTGAGACGATAGGTTACTCCATCTTCGCGGCAGAGGAATCCGTTTGCCGTGAGGTTGAGGCCATAGACACCGTTCTTGAGGAACGACGCGCCAATGGAGCCGTCGGGCTTGCTGCCGGCAATCTCACTGATGTTGCTGATCATCTTGCGCCACTGCTTGTTCCAGGGCACTGACCATCCCTGCGGTGCAAAGCCACCGTAGGCTTTCTGGAGAAGGGTGTATGTACAAACCAAATACATCGACAGGAATTTACCTGGGAGAGCGGAGTACTGTGTGCCGTTGTTGTAGGCATTGCCATCCCAGAGGTCGCGGGTGTAGATGTAGTCGTTGATCTTCACCAGCGGATAGATCTTGCCACCGGCCTCGAATACATAGGGCTTAGCCGTGGTGGTGAGGTACTGGTTGTCGGCAAACGATGTATCTGGCTCCAGTGTCAGGTGGTTGCCGCGCAGGTAGGCCACTTTATGAGCCCCCATCTTACTACCCTTAATGGTGGTGACTACAGGCACATCGGGCGCATCCTCCCATCCCCAGCTCACCTGGGCGGGATAGCTGGCCTCATCGCCACAGAAGATGCCGAGGTTGTAGCGAGGCTTGCCATTGACAATAGGATAGATAACGTTAACGCGCTTCGAAGGATTGATGACTGGGATGAACTCCGAGCAGACGCGAGCCACATGCTGGCCGTTGCTCAGGTAGATATCCTGGATAAGCGACTCCGAGAAGTCGGCCTTGGTCAAGTCGGGCATGGGGTCAACCTTTGTCGGCGGGATGGTGATGTAGCTGCTCAGGTTGGGGCGCTGCTTCAGAATCTCGGGGTCGTTCATCAGTTCACCCTCATACCACGCCTTGAATGCCTGGTAGCGGGCTTCGCCGTCCACGCCATCCTCGTCCTCAGTCAGTTCACGGTCAATCAGCTCATACAGTGGCACGAGGTCGGCATCGCTGTCGAAGTCGATGAGTACGAGATTGCGCAACACATCCTCCTCTGTGAGTCCGTTGGCCACTGTGAGCGAGTTCATCCACTCCTGTCCGGCAAGTTCAAACTCCTCGCTGTCGTCGCTGATGGTCACCTTCGTGTCAGAATCATCGGTCAGATCATCCTGTGTACCAGCACCCTGACGGGCCTTGCTCATCTTGTTGAGCACGGAGCTGAGGGCCGAGAGCGAGCCGTCGTCGCGGTTGCCACCGCGCACACTGGCCTGGAAGTAGAAGCCTGAATGGTTCGACGACACGGCACTGGCCTGCTGGGCCTTGGCGGTGGCGTTCACGTCGATGTTGCCCCACGACGAGTTGAAGGCAGCCTCCAAGGCCACACTGGCGTTGTAGGCAGTGTTGATTTTCGAGGTGTTGGCCACCACGCTGGTACGCATCTGACCGCCCAGCACTGCACCCACGCAGAGGTGCGTGCCGTAGGCCAGCACCAGTTTGCGGAAGCCCTCGGGCGTGCTGGGATAGGTGATGCGCTGCTTGCCGCGTACAGTCTTCGGCATACCGTTGATATTGAAGTAAGCTTCGTCGGTCATATACTCCAGAATGAGGTCTTCCTGTGCACCGTGCATCTGCACCCGACCGCTGCGCACGTTGAGGTCCATCCAGGCAAACTCGTTACTACTGGTCGATTTCTGACCGATGTTAAACGCTGCATCCACCGAACCGCTGAAGCCGGAAAACTCTGCCGAGGCATGGGCGGTTACGTTCAGCTTGCGGGCCAGTTCCTCCACACTGGCACCGCTCTCCTCGCGGCGCTCAATGCGGAGCGACGTGAAGTTGTAGGCCAGGGCATCGTTGTCGCGCATCTCATCGACACGCAGGATGGGAGCCTTCACACACTTGTCCTCGGCATAGCCCAGGAAGGCGTTGTAGCCGTATCCCACGCCGCAGGCGATGTTGCCGCTGCGCAGCTCCTCGCTGTTCTCTACTACGACGCGCTGCTGCGTAAGAGGGATGATGATGTTCTTCGACTCGTCCTTGGGGAACCGGATGACGAGCTGGCCCTGACGTGTCTGCTGGGTGAGGTTGTCGAGCGTGGCAATCTTCAGCTTTGCCGAGCCTATGCCCTTCTTAGGATAGACATAGGCAGGCTGGTCGTTCTGATCCTCGTCCCACTCCACGGTGGCCTCCCACTCAGCATCCTGGTCGGTCACGAGGTTGAAGGGGATGACACTGCTGCTTGGTGAGAGTTGTCCCACCTCGGTACGGTCGATGTCCACCTCAGCCTTCGAGATGCTGTACTTGTCGTCGTCGGAACAGGCGGCGAACACGACGGTCATGGCAGCTGCGGCCATGAGCATCGAAAGTTTCTTGATTGTTCTCTTCATTTTGTTAAATTTTTAATATGATACTATAGTTGTTTTCGTTTGTTACCATTGCGGACTATTACCGTTCCTTGGCCACCCAGACGCTTTGCAGCTGGTACTGCTGCTGCCCGTTGTCGGTGAAGGTCAGTTCGCGGCTGGTGATGCAGCGGCGTCCCCAGAGGTCGGGATTCTCCTCGTAGCGTTTACGAGGCATTGATTCGGGGTGGTTGAGCCAGTCCTTCGTGAAGTCGAGCAAGGCATAGTAGTTGGAATTCACCTCGAAGAAGGTCGTGTGCTCCCAATGCATGGCCAGAAGCACTATGTTGTAATTGGTCTTCTTGGTAACATTGCTCGTGTTGGGAATGCTGCGTGCCAAGGTCTTCCATTGGAAGTGGCTGTCGGACTGCGATGCGCACTCAGAAATATATTTCGTTATTTCTTCGTAATGATTGTCAGTGATGCACACGACGTAGGGCACCCAGTACTCGTTGCTGCCGATGGCGAAGAACGCCCAGCGGAACTTGTCGGCCAGCAGTTTTTCGGCAACGCCGCAGAGCAGTCCGCTGTTGCCGTCTATTTCTGGCAGGTAGTCGAACCTGTAAGCCGTGATGGGGATGTTGTAATTGTTCAACGGGTCTTGCTTGAAACATTCGGGTATGACGTTCTGCGCATAGAAAAGGCCAGAGACAAAGTCCTCGCGGAGCACCTCATTCTGTGGCACGAGCTGAAGCGTGTAGTTGCTGAGACCGCGGTCCTGCATGACCCCGAGGATTTCTGTCCAGCGGGTATCGTCCATCAGGATGTTCTGTATCCATGCGGCCAGCGTCTCGCTGGAGGCCATGTCGTCGTTATAGACAACGTCGTCGCCATAGCCGCTCCAGTTGCACGTGCCAGTGGTGTGGGTTTCCTGGTCATTGAGGGTGATGAAGCGGGCGGTGCCGTTCACAGAGTGTTTGGAGACGCAGACGTAGTAGCGGTTCTGATAGCGCACGATGTCGCCGCAATGGTAGTAGGTAGGCTCGTCGTTGCCAGCCCCAGCCACGCGCGGTTCGGTCTTCTTCAGGTTGTCAAGGCTCATGTCGAGGTGGTCCACATCGAGGTTATACACTTTCACGTCGCTGCAGTTGGGCAGTTTCTTCTGCTTGTCGAAGACGGGATTCTCGGCACTGCCCTTAGCCAGCGTGGCGCCGGTGGCGTAACGGACGACCCAGGCGCGCTCGGTGCCGCCCGCCGCGTTGGTAAACTCGGCGTAGCCATTCTTCGTCAGGTCGTAGATGTTGAAACTCTGCTTGTCCCAGGTGCTGGTCTTCTTCGACAGCACCTTGGTCTTGAGATTGGTGCCGCTGAACGAGGCCATAGGCAGCGAGATGTTGTTGCTGCTCATGGTGGCCGTGCCGTAGATGAGGTTCAGGCCGTTGGTCGTGAGTTCCTGGCGCATCTGCTCGGCGGTGAGGCCGAAGATTTGCAGGAAGGTCTGGTCGGTCCAGTTGGCGGTCACGTTCTCGAAGAAGTTGCGGTTGTTGTACTGGTAGAGTTTCTTGTAGTCGAAGTCCTTGAAGTACTTCAGCGTCTTGTAGCCATTGTTCGTCTCCAGATTCTGTGCCCACTGCTGGGGAAAGAGCATGGCATAGAGCATCTCGGCCAGGTTCTGCATGTGTTCCTGGTTGGTGCAGAGACTCTTGGGCATGACGTGGGTGAGCTTCTGTCCGCTCACGGTCTTGTTCACGGTCTTGACGTTGGCCGAGGGAATCTTGCTCAGCGAAATCCAGTGGCTGTCGCCCTTGCCAGCGGGGCCAAAGGCGGGTCGCACGCAGATCCAATAGTCGGTCTGGCCGTCGGCGTTCTGCTTGGCCACCACGTCGCCGAAGCGGTAGTAGGCGGTGCCGCTGAACGAGGCGTTCTCCACCACCTGGCGATAGACTATCTGCTGGAGGCCTGGCATCTGGGCGATGTCCACATCGACGGTGGCCAGCGTCTCGCCGCTGGTGCGGCGGTAGGTGAGCGTGCCCACGAGGTCGT
>JAEEHP010000091.1 GCA_016280855.1 Bacteroidaceae bacterium | reverse complement strand
CGGCTATACGAACGCCAGCGACTTCATTACTTTCAATAGTCTTACTACTACAACTAATGGCTTTGTGAAAATTGCCGACGGCAAAGCAATGACCGACGGCACAAATACCTACAATGACCAGACGGAATCGTCCACGCTGGCAGCCCTGACGAATAAAACGCTGCGTCCAGCGACCTACACCGTCAGCTTCGACATTACAAATGACGACAATGACCCCGCGTCGCAGACCATTCTTCACGGCTCGAAAGCTACCGAACCCACCGTCGCCACACGTACGGGCTACACCTTCAGCGGATGGAAGAACGGTGAGACGGCTTATGACTTCAACACAGTCGTGACTAGCAATCTCACGCTCACTGCATCATGGATCGCTCATACCTACACCGTCACCTTCGACAAGAACGCCGAAGATGCCACGGGCACGATGGAGCCGATGCAGCTGTCCTACGATGCCTGGACGACGCTCGGCAATTCTTTCTCCCGCACGGGCTACAAGTTCACTGGATGGAACACCAAGGCCGACGGCACAGGCACCTCGTACAGCAGCGAGGAATATGTGCGCAACCTGACCGACGAGGACAACGGCAATGTCGTGCTCTACGCGCAGTGGGTTGCCGCCATCAACATCGCCACATGCAGCGCCACCGTGCCCGATCAGACGATGGGCGATTACAGCTACATCTTCTATAAGTTTGAGTCCGCGAACAGCAACGCGGAACTGGCCGCAACGCTGGAAATCACGGTCAAGGACGGCAACAAGGTGCTGACACTTGGCACGGACTACGAGTTCGGCAACGTCGTTTTCGCCGACGGCACCGAGGGAATGCCCGAAAGCGTCGGCGACGAGTGCCTGCTGGAGATTAGGGGCATTGGCGCATACGACGGAAGTCTCTGGGCTCCGTTCTCCATCACCGTGGCCGACGATGGCGGCACGTGGGGCCAGCTCAACTGGGCCTTCCACGCCGGGACGCTCACCATCAGCGGAACGGGAGCGATGAATTCCGCCAGCGACTACAGCGGCTATGACTGGTTCGAGGTTGCCAAATATGTCAAGACCATCACCATCGGCGAGGGCATCACAACCATTGCCGACGAGGCCTTCGCCGGAACGTCGCAGGTGAACTACTACAGCAACGTCCAGACCGTCAGCCTCCCCTCGACCCTAAAATCCATCGGTACAAACGCCTTCGCTTATTGCACGGGCCTGAGCATCGACTTGGCAGACCTCACCGGCATCGACTATCCCGCCAGTGCCTTCAGCTACATCAACACCATCACTGGCACACTCAACGACAATGCCGACAACACCAAGACAATCACCATGATGTCCTTAGCTGGCAGCGCCAACATCACCCTCAGTGGTCGCACGCTCTACAAGGACGGCGACTGGAACACGCTTTGCCTGCCGTTCAACGTGACGATTGCCGACAGCCCGCTGGCTGGCGCTACGGTGAAGAAGCTCACCACCTCGACCAGCAACCTCACCAACGGCACGCTGACGCTAAACTTCGAGGATGAGACTACGACGCTCACTGCCGGCACACCATATATTATTAAGTGGGCAAGTGGCGACAACATCGTGAGTCCTATGTTCACTGGCGTGAGCGTCAGCAGCACCGTGCCCTCCGAGACTGTCAAGAGCGGGGACAGCAATGTGCAGTTCCTTGGCACCTACAGCCCCGCGCCCATCGCCAACGGCAATAAGGCATGCCTCTTCCTGGGCGGCAGCAACACGCTATTCTACCCCGCAGCCGACAACTATCAGGTCGGTGCCTTCCGCGCCTACTTCCGCGTTGACCTCGGCAACGGCCTCGGCGTTTATCCCGCACCCACAGAAGTCCGCCAGTTCGTCCTGAACTTCGGCGACGAAAGACCCACCCTCATATCCCTCCCGTCAGTGAGGGAGGCGGCTGGCGCTTGGTATGACCTCAATGGCCGCCGACTCAATGGCAAGCCTGCACAGAAGGGTATATATGTCAACAGCGGACGTAAAGTAGTCGTGAAATAAAGAAGAAAACATAAAAAACACCTCAAGGAGTGTCAGTGAGCTACGCTCTATGTGATCACCTCGTGCTTGAGTGCCTGAGAACAAGTTCTCGCACTCCCGCCCAAGTTGATAACAGTTTCTAAAGAAACACTGACACTCCTTAAGGCAAAAACATAAAAAAGCAAATCCTATGGTCAACTTGTTCCTATTTACAGGTTTCATTCTTGAGGACAGTTTTTTTAGCGTGAAACGCGATGTTTTTTCCGAAGATGATGTCTGCGTTTTGCCTACAAAACCGTGATGATTTCAGCGTTTGTGCGAAAGCTCGCTTTCAGGCACAAAGTCATGAAGTCAGCACGTGGGTCGAAGACTGCAGACATCAGACGAGGTGTTTTTATTGTTTTTTTCATAATTAATCATAGTTCAGATTCCGTTCAAAATACATACATAGATGAATAAGAAGTATTTAAATCCAGAGATGTGCATCGTCAAGGTTGACGGCACAAACATGATAGCCAACAGCCCGGTATCCCAAGTCAGCGGCAACGCCGGCTTCACTTATGGTGGCGGCAGTTCAAATGCGGGTACTACTCCCGCTGCCCGCGTCAAGGAGCAGGGTGTCTATGACGTCTGGCAGGACGACTGGAGTGCAGAGTAATAGGTAAAAAGGCTTAGGAAGGGAGGTCGGACAAAAACCTAAAAAACACCGCATCAATGGTCTGAGGTCTATCGACCTAAAGTGCTATGTTTGCCTGTTGTTGTCTGAAAGCGTACTTTCACAACACAGACAAACATAGCACAGTTTCGTTCCGAAACTCAGACCATTATAGCGGCAAAAACACCATTCCGCTTCGCTTCATTGAAAAATTGATGGGCCCACTCCCGGCCTCTCCCAAAGGGAGAGGAGGAATGATGAATGGTGATTGATGATTGAAGAATATCCTGAGGAAAAGGCTTTTTTATGTTTTTGCCGTAGCGTGTGTCAGGGCTTCGCAGAAGCTGTTATCATCTTGTGGATGAGTGTGGAAACTTGCTTCCAAACACTCTGTCACAAGGTGAGAACGTAGGCCGTAGGCCACTGACACACGCTGAGGTGTATTTATTGTTTTTTTCACTTCGTCATCGTTTTAGTCTTCGTTGTTGTTTTCATCACCTAAGAGCTTCGGCCTGAAACCCTTAAGGCTTTCTGGCAAAAGCCTTAGGGCTTTTGTTCAAAACCCTCAAGGGTTTGGCGCCGCACCCTCTTAAGAGGGGTAGCCATACCCTCCTAAGAGGGGTCGTCGTACCCTCCTAAGAGGGTCTGGCATACCCTCCTAAGAGGGTCGGCTTAGTCTTCTCATCGCGCGCGCATACGAATAAAATTGGAAATTGCCTTCACATCTTCACATTCTTTGTTAATATGCGATACATAGGATGTAAAATTGTGAAGTTTAGTGTGAAGGGGCGTGAATTTGTGAAGAAATAGGCGAAAAAATTGCTCAATTTAAGTGATTTTAACTAAAAATATTTGGAAATTGAACGAAAATGTATTATCTTTGTGGCGTTTTTAATAAACAACATCTATTCATTAACCCTTTTACTCACGGGGATGGATCCCCTTAAATCTAAAATCACAATGAAAGAGAAAACGAAGAAGACAAAGCGGATGCAGCAGATGTCCGCGAAGGGTGGGGCGTCGCTCATGGTGACGCGCTTGAACGTGTACAAGAACGGTAATGTGTCGTTGGCGCGCATCAACATGGATCGTCTGGCTGAGATGCTGCGCACGGGCGGCCGCTATGTGGAGCAGGTCGAGGCGTTGCGCCACGATCTGGCCCATCACCGCGGCCGCGGCATCGACTTCACGTTCGACAAGACTGTGGAGCGCATCATCCCCCAGTCGCTGGTGGCGCAGCGCGGCGGCAACTGGACCATGACGGGCTACGAGGGCATCGTCATGCTGAAGCTCGAGAACGTGTTCGGCGACGAGGCGGCACAGGCCGTGAAGCGTGCCGCGGCGCTGATGCCCATGACGCTCATGGCCTTCACTGGGGCCAGCGGCATGAGCGCCTACATCCTGGTGAGGGTGTCCGTGGTCAAGGATGCGAAGCTGTTGTGGCGCGAGACGGAGCAGATGCAGGCGTTCCACCATGCCGCCTTCATGATGGCGGCGCAGGTCTATGAGAGCGTGCTGCCCCAGGGGGTGAGCCACAGCGCGGGGCTGCACCTGACCGACAGCATCATGCTGAGCTGCGACCCCGACCTGTACTACAACCCCGATGCCGTGGCGATGCCTGTGGACGTGACACTGCAGCTGCCCGAGGTGAAGCGTCCCGACGTGGATCCCTACCTGCGCGAGCTGCTGCTGCCCGTGCCCTCCGACACCCTCTACCGACAGTACTACGATGAGCGTTGGCAGATGGCGGTGGATGAGGCTGAGAAACGTTTCAATGAGGCCGGACGGTCACGCGGCGTGGAGGAGAGCGAGGGCTTCCTGCCCTTCCTCACCGACGCATGCTTCGAGCTGGGCATCCCCCTGCCCGAGGCACGTGCCCGGATGAAGGCCAACATGTCGATGGATCGGGCCGAGCTGACGCAGTATGTCAATGGCTACTATGCGCAGCACGACCCCTTGTCGCAACTCGACGAGAAGAGCGCCAAGGGCGTGGCGGGCATGATGGTGTGGCTCAACAAGAACTATGCCTTCTACCGCAACACGGTGAACAACGGCATCTTCTACCGTCCCCGCACGACGATGGGCAAGTGGTCCGGCGTGGGCAAGGAGGAGATCTCGACGCTCACGGTGGAGGTGCTGCGCGCCGGCTTCAACGTCAACCGCGGCAACGTGATCGACTTTGTCGGTTCGCGCCATATCCCCCATGTGAACCCCGTCAAGAAGTTCCTGCAGCGCGTCGGGGATGTCGCGTGGGACGGCCGCGACCGCATCGAGGCGTTGGCAGCGGCGGTGCCTACGACGTTTGCGGAGTGGCCCCGCCTGTTCCATGTGTGGTTCTGCGCCATGGTGCACCAGATGACGGGCGGCGACGGCTTCAACGGCAATGCGCTGATGCCCCTGATCATCGGTCCCCAGGGTGTGGGCAAGAGTCGCTTCTGCCGTGCCCTGCTGCCTCCCGACCTGCGTTGGGGTTGGATGGAGAAGGTCGATTTCTCGAAGGAGGACAAGGTGATGCGCGCCATGTCGCAGTTCCTGCTCATCAACCTCGACGAGTTCAACCAGACGGCGGCCCGTGTGCAGCGCGGCACGCTGAAGAACCTGCTGCAGCTGCCCGACGTGCGCCTGCCCCGTCCCCATTCTGCCGCCTTCGAAGTGATGCAGCGCCGTGCCTCGTTCATCGGCACGTGCAACCCTGCGGAGGTGTTGGCCGACGACACCGGCTCGCGACGTTACATCTGCGTGCGGGTCAAGGGCAACGGACGCATCGAGCTGCCCTTGGAGCTGAACTACGAACAGCTGTATGCCCAGGCGGTGCATGAGCTGAGCCGTCGTGAGGAGTCGCCCGAGGCCTTTGCCGCCAGCGACCCTCGCGGCCGCACCTACCTCACGCCCGATGAGGAGGCGATGCTCATGGAGCACAACCGTCAGTTCCAGACGCCCAGCTTCGCGGCGGAGCTCTTCGACAGCAGCTTCGAGCCCCTGCCCTACAGACGTAACGTCAAGGAACATCACGGCACTGTGGAACTCGGTCGTGCGCAGATCATCACCTACCTCGAGAAGCTGACGCATCAGCACTACTCCGACGACGAGAAGCGGCGCCTCACCCTCCACATCGACGAGCTCGTGAACGAGGGCTTGCTGGCGAAGTACCACACGCGTCGCGGCAACGTCCATCACCTCCGCCCCCTGAAAACATTCCAGTAACACCAAAACCTTCACATCTTCACACAACCTTCACACTTGCCTTCACACTATACGGAGCTGTATAGCAATAGGTTAAGTCGAAATGTGAAGGTGTGAAGGCAAAAATGCAATTCCCCACGCGCGCGAGACTGACATCATCCGTTCGGGTCGTATGTCGCCTCGCGCGCGTTTTTTTTCTATGAAAAAATTGCATATCCAAAAATTATTCGTACCTTTGTCCCCGAAATACCGTAAATGGCTTGCTAACTTACATCCGCGCTTTATGGGCAGGATTATATCTCGATAAACTAACAACTAAATAACAACCATTATGAAAATGAAAAAATTACTAATGATGCTGCTTCTGCTCGTGGTAGGAGCCGGCAATTCTGTTTTTGCACAAACGGCAGTCACCGTGGGAAACAAGGTCACGGACGCCAGTAGCATCGTCAGCGGCAACGCTTATCTGATTAAGTACACCAGCATGACTGGAACGCCGTACATCTATGATGCGGGCACGACGACCCCGCTTCAGGCTCCAAGTGTTCAAAATGCCGCTACCAAAGCTTGTGCCTTCTACTTCATCAGTGACGGAAATGGGGCTTACAAGCTACAGAATGCTTTTACAGGCAATTATTGGCCCGCACCAACAGGTAATGCAAGACTCTACCCGACCACAGCTGCTAATGCCGGAAGCTGGGCAGTATCTATTTCCGGCGGTGCAGCTACCTTGACCTGTACTAATGGTGGAACCACCTATGGCCTCGACCGACTCACCCCCGATGTGGTTGGATGGAGCAGCAGAAAGACCGTTGAAATTTATGAAATCAGTGCCGCAGACATCTCCACAGCTGCCGTCTTCACTGAGTTCACGGACAAGGACATCAACGTCAGCGCCACCGCTGCCACGAGCCTCACGACTGGAACGTGGTATGTGATGAAAAACATCGGCCGTAATGTTTATGCCTATGAGAAGACTGACGCACACAAGCTCTACAACCAGTCCGCAGCTCCCGCTGGATCGGCAGCGGATAATGCCAAGTTCCTCGTTCGCCTGCTCAACGGCAGCGACGGTAAGTACTACTTGCAGAATGGCTTGGGCAACTCCTTCGGAGCTATTCCGCAGAATGCAGCAGTACCCACCACAGCTTTGATAGAAGAGCAAATCAGCATTGCACAGATTGGTGACAATGCCGGTTACTTCTATTTGAGGGGTACTACAGACAGTCGTATCCTCGACTGCCAGGATCCTGGATATCCTGTAGTTGGTTGGGGCACAGATGCTCCATCCGCTACTAACAGCAATGCTGCTTGGCAGTTCTTCCCCGTCGAACTCGTGGAGGCTTGGATGCCTGCTATCGATGAGGTCTATACCATCAATAACACTAACAGCAACCGTGGTGCACTCATTTACAACTCCGCTAATCCGAAGTATGTATGGAGCAGCGGCAAGAGCGGCACGTTTGATGCTACGAATGCCAACAGCCAATGGGTCATCATCCCCTCTGGCACCGCCAAGCAGTACTACCTTTATAATGTTGGTGCTGGCAAGTTTGCTATACCGACAGGCATTGCACAGAGCGCCAGCAATTCGTGGGTGTTCAGTGATGATGCTGTGGCTGTCATCTTTGAGACCCAAGGTGATGGAACCAAGAAGATTAAGATGGCCACGAACCCTGTCAGCGGCACCAACGCGGCCTATATGGCT
>JAEEHP010000090.1 GCA_016280855.1 Bacteroidaceae bacterium | reverse complement strand
GGTGTCCTTGCGAAAATGCAGACGGGCTTGGATGACGCGCGTGTTGTTCATCACCATGAGCGAACCTTCGGGCAACAGCTCGGGCAGATCGCGGAAATGGCGATGTGTAATCGTGCCGTGGTCGTAAATCAGAAGCTTGGAACTGTCGCGCTCTGCCAACGGATATTTGGCGATACGCTCGTCGGGCAGTTCGTAAGCGAAGTCGGCAATCTGTATGTCTTTAGGATTTCTCATAACCTTGACAAGTTGACAAGTTGACGAGTTGTTAGTTATCGTTTTTTAGTTGACAAGTTGACAAGTTGACAAGTTGACGAGTTGTTAGTTATCGTTATCGTCTCACTCAGATGGTAACCAAAATGGCTCCGAGACCCGGACGATAGGAGGGTGAATCTTCGATGGTAGAGGAACGGTAGCGGTGCTGCAATTCTTTGATAATCGCTTCGTGAAGCACGATGTCGTTCTTGTCAAACAGGAAAGCGAGGCACTGACCCTTTTTCCGGATATGGCGATCCATGAGGATGCGTAATTCCGTGAGCTGTGTGTTCAGCAATACGTTGGGGGATAGTCCCTCGGTGTTGTCGAGCAGCGCATCGATGTGCAGATCGACGTCGATGACATTCTTCCGAGGTTCTGCCTGTGCCTTCGCACGTCGTTGTTCCTCGGCTTTCTGAGCCAGCTCCTTGGCTTTGAGCGCTTGTTGCTCGGCCTTGAGTGCACGCTTCGCCGCTTTCAGCGCTTCGCGTTCCTCTTCACGCGTCCGCTGCGGCACCGCGTTCATCGGCGCTTTCAGCGATTCGAGTGTTTCGATATAACCAGGCACGGCATTAGCCCGTGGCTTCTCAGGTTGTTCCTGCGCAACAGGTTCCGACACAAGTTCTGACTCCGATTCCAGCTCTGGCTCCGGCTCCGGCTCCGGCTCCCGTAAAGCTTCGAGCACCTCTTCCGCCTCGACGAAGACCTGTTTGATGGGTCTGTCGTCGCGAACGATGTCATAGACCAGGGCGGGTTCACGGAAGAAGGGAGAGGACTGGAAGACATGAAGCTTGTAGAACTTCACCAGGTCAAGACGCAGCTCAACGCTGACGGCAGGCTTGAACAGGTAGGGCTTATCCTGCTTCCATGCGATGAACTGCACGCTCAGACGTTCGAGGTCATTGAGTACCGAGCGGTCGAAGGTATCTACGAGCTGCTTCGTGTTCGGCTCTATCGTGGCTTGCCAGCGGGCGTGCCAAGCAGCACCTTCGTTGTTGGCAAACAGTGCGCTGAGATAATAGTTGGAATCGTTGACCAGATAAGCCTCAAACCGGGTGTTGGTGAGCTCGCGCGAGTCCTCCGGTACAAAGGCCAGGCAGACATTCAGCCGGTCGCCACCCTTGCGCTCCTGAGGCTTGGGTTGGTAGGTTGTCGGACGTGCCGACGGATCGTCGCTGGCATCGTCTTCGAGGAGGCGGACGCGAGGCTTGGGCGCCTCTTCCTTCTGCCTGACGGCGAAATTGTTGGCGTTGGTGTCAACGACCACTACTTGAGAGCGAAGCATGGGAATGTCGAAGCCGTCCTCGTCCTGGACAAGAACGATATTCTTGCCTTGGAAACCTGTGATGCGGCCGCCGCCTACTTCGTTGAGAAATCTTACTTTATCACCTATTTGCATCTTCGTTGGTTTTAAAATTTGCGGCAAAGGTACAAAAAAAGTCGCAAAAAGCTACGTTTTCTACCATTTATTTTAAACTTTCTAACGGATGGCATGTCGAAACAAAAACTACAGGCCATAGCTAAAAAAACCTTTTCCTATGCATTTGTCCCAGCTGTCACGTCACTTTTCTTTTGCCGTCCTGTTCGCGTTCAGTCTCGCCTCTCTTGCGCAAGAGAACTCACCATCACGACCTTGGGGTGCCCGTGGTCGCAGCCGTAATCCGCAACGGGCGATGCCGGCTGCGACGCTCGACACCGAAGGGAATCATGTCAACGCTCATGGCGGTTGCATCATCGCTCATGACGGACAATGGCTGTGGTATGGCGAAGCACGTCCCGAACGCGGATTCACGTCGTTGGGGGTGAATCTTTATACCGCGCCCATTGCCGATTCGCAGACAAAGGCATCTGACGCGCCATTGTCCTTGCCCTGGACGAAACAGGGCCTCGTGCTTTCGGTCGTCGATGAGACCGGATCGCCCATTGAACGCGGTTGCATCATCGAACGGCCTAAGGTGGTGTGGAATGAGCGTACGAAGCTGTTTGTGATGATCTTCCATCTTGAGCTGAAAGGGCAGGGCTATGCCGCGGCGATGACGGGCTTTGCAACGAGTCCGAAGCCCGAAGGACCTTTTACGTTCCACCATGCTCAGCGCCCTAATGCCAACCATTGGCCTACTGATTTCACGGAGGCAGATATCCGAAAGGCTTCTTCGCTGAAGGAAAGCGATTACCCCGAATGGTGGACGCCGACTTGGCGTGTGGCGATCAAGGATGGTTTGCTCCTGGCAAGAGACTTCAAGGCTGGTCAAATGAGTCGGGATATGACGGTCTTCGTGGATGACGATGGCACAGCCTGGCACATCTTCTCCTCCGAGGAAAACCTTACGATTCAAGCAGCTGAACTCACCCCTGACTATCTTGGATATACAGGCCGCTACTATCGCATTGCACCGGGTGGGCAGAATGAGGCTCCCTGTTTGATGAAACGCAATGGCACCTATTGGCTGATCTGCAGCGGTTGCACCGGCTGGACACCGAATGAGGCACGCATGTTCTCCTCGAAAAGCATCGCCGGACCTTGGACGCAGCATGAGTCACCGATGCGAGGTGATGATGCCAAACGCACCTTTGGCGGTCAAGGAACATGGATATGGCATCAGACAAGTGTGCAGAACGAGGATCTCTTTTTCATGGCTGACATATGGATGCCGTATAGTTTGGCTAACTCGCGTCACCTCTGCATCCCTATTACCTTTGACGAGGAGGAAAAACCTATCATAGAACAAAAAAAGAAGGCCGAAGAACCTTGAAAGGTGGTAGCCTTGATATTATTTCGACTTTTTTGATAGGATATGCGTAAATAATGGCGTCTGTTTGCAGCGGACGCCATTTTTTTGTGTACCTTTGTCGGCAGAAACAAGACGATTAGCTTTTTTGAAGATGGAATATCGCAATTTAGGAAAGACGGGCTTGAAGGTGTCAGCCCTTAGTTTCGGTGCATCGTCGTTAGGCGGTGTGTTCCATGAGATCGACGAAGGCCGGGCCGTGGAAACGGTGGGCGTAGCCCTCGAAGGCGGCATGAACCTTATTGATGTCTCACCTTACTACGGTCATTATCGTGCC
>JAEEHP010000089.1 GCA_016280855.1 Bacteroidaceae bacterium | reverse complement strand
GCCCTGGTAGAACTGGCTCAGGATGATGAACCAGATGGCTATGTCGAGCAGTCCGAGGCCGACAACTGTCAAGCCCATGACGGCACCGCTGCGGAAGGCAATCTTCAGTCCACCGTCCAGACTCTTGCGGGCGGCATTTGCCGTGCGGGCCGAGGCATAGGTGGCGGTTTTCATGCCGAAGAAGCCGGCAAGGCCTGAGAAAAAACCACCAGTGAGGAAGGCAAACGGCACCCATGGGTTCTGCCACTTCAGCACATAAGCCATGAAAGCAAAGAGAACCGCCAGCACCACGAAGACGATGGTGACGACCTTGTACTGCTGTTTCAGGTAGGCCATAGCGCCACGGCGCACATGACCGGCAATCTCACGCATACGAGGAGTGCCCTCGTCCGCCGACATCATCGAACGAAAGAAATAATAAGCCATGCTCAGTGCCACGACGGAAGCAACCGGCACGAGCCAGAAAACGGAAGGTAAGTTTGTCATAGTTTTAGCGTTTTAGTATATAGTTAGAAGTTCATTAATGGCTGTTCGACTGCAAAATTAAAAATAATTTATGGAAATAGTGCAAGAAGTAAATTATTTTTTTTACTTTTGTGCACAAAATGATTAATCGCTCAAGCATTATGGAAACTTATTCAGGCAACAAAACACTTGAGGCCCGCGAGGTTTGGATCGATTGGCTGCGCGTGGCAGCCTGTTTCATGGTGATGATCGTTCATTCCACGGAACCTTTCTACCTGGGCGGCGAAGGCTCGCGCATCCTCACTCACAGCGACGCCGTCTGGGCTTCCTTCTTCGACTCCTTCGTACGCGCGTGCGTTCCTTTATTCATTTTAGCCTCGAGCTACCTCCAGTTTCCGCTCCACTACCCCACCGGCGAGTTCCTTCGTCGTCGTGCCGTGAGAATTCTCGTACCCTTCGTCATCTGGACGGCGGTCTATGCGCTCTACTGGGGCGAGCCTATGCAGAACTTCAGCGACCTGCTGCTGAATTTCAACTACGCCGCTGGCCACTTGTGGTTTGTATATATGTTACTGGGAGTTTACCTGCTGATGCCGCTGTTGTCGCCGTGGGCAGAACGCGTAGGCCGCAAGGAGCTGTCGTTCTACCTGATGGTCTGCCTGTTCACCACGCTCATCCCGTTCATCCGCGAATGGGCTACCGAAGACCCGCTGCCCATCATCTACGGCCGCGCCGGCCTGCCTCGTCAGGCTGACTTTCCGCTATGGGGCGAGGCCAGCTGGAACGGCTATGGCACCTTCTACTACGTCAGCGGTTTCATCGGTTATCTGCTTCTGGGGCTTTACTTGCGCAAATTCGTTGGCGAACTCTCGTGGCGTCGCACATTACTCGTCGGGTTGCCTTGTTGGCTCGCAGGCTTTGCCATCTGCTTTGGGGGCTTCCTCGCCCGTGTCGCTGCCACCTCGTCCACCTTCCCCATCGAGGGCGGCGTGGCGTTGGCTGTAGGTTGGGAAACACCATGGTACAACGACACGCTGGGCGTGGCACTGATGACCATCGGCTGGCTGCTCTTATTCCGCAAGTTCGGTGCCCAAGGGCGGTTCTATCGCCATGTTCTCCTTCCCGTTTCCCGCGCAAGCTATGGAATGTACCTCTGCCACATGATAGCGCTGGCAGCCTTCTCTGGACTCTTCCGCGGATGGTTGGGGACGGCTGAGGGCGGTTCGCTTGGCGTATGGACCACGCCCGCAGAAATCGTGCTCACCGGCATAGCCACCTTCGCTGTGACAGCCGTCATTTGTGCCTACCTTCAGCGGATACCGAAGGTAGGCAAATGGTTGGTAGGGTGAGCGTTGAGAGTTAGAAATGGCTGGAACCGTCAAAGCAATGGGTGCAGACCTTGCACTTGGGCAGCCCGATGGCTTTGATGAGAATCTCGAGGGTGTTGAAGCGTAAGGTGGTGAGTCCGAGGCGACGCCCCATCTCTTCGACCATGGCACGGTATTTTTCAGAGTCTGTCTTGGCGTATTCCTGCAGGATCTCGTGAGGCGTAGAGGCTTCGCCGCCGATGCCGCCGGGCGTCTTGTCGTGGTCGTTCTCAAGATCGTGTATCACTTGGCGCGTCAACAGTTCCATATCGCTCTTCGAGGCCGAGAAGTTGAGGAAGGGACATCCGTAGATGAGCGGCGGACAGGCGATGCGCATGTGCACTTCCTTGGCACCGAGGTCAAAGAGCCCGCGCACATTGTCGCGCAATTGCGTGCCGCGAACGATGCTGTCGTCGCAGAAAAGACAACGTTTATCTCGCAGGGCATCGCTGTTGGGAATAAGCTTCATCTTAGCCACGAGGTTGCGTGTGAGCTGATTGCCAGGCATGAAAGATCGCGGCCACGTAGGCGTATATTTCGAGATGGCACGACGGTAGGGAGCTCCAATGCCCTCGGCATAACCCGTAGCCATGCCTACGCCAGAGTCAGGGATGCCTGCCACGAGATCCACCATGGTGTCATCCTGCTCGCCCATGAGGACACCGCAGGTATGGCGCATAGCCTCAACATTGCGCCCTTCGTAGGTGGAAGTGGGGAAGCCGTAATACACCCATAGGAAGGAACACACCTGCATCTCTTCTTCCGGCTGGCGCAGCTGCTCGATGCCGTCGGCGGTGAGGCGCACGATTTCGCCAGGTCCCACAAAATGCTCGACGTCGTAGCCGAGGTTGGGAAAAGCCGTTGTCTCGGAGGTTACAGCCATGGCACCTTCCTTGCGGCCTACGACGATGGGGGTGCGTCCGAGGCGGTCGCGAGCGGCAATGATGCCGTTCTCGGTGAGGATGAGCATCGAACAGGAGCCCTGGACCTTGCGATAGACATTCTCGATGCCATCGACAAAGGACTTGCCACGAGCTATCAACAGCGTGATGAGCTCAGTGGGGTTGGTCTTGCCGCTGGACATCTCCGAGAAATGGTCGCCATCGTCGAGCAGCTCGCGCGTGAGGGCGTCGAGGTTGTTGATCTTGGCCACCGTGACCACCGCCATCTTGCCCAAATGGGAATTCACCATGATAGGCTGCGGGTCGGTGTCGGAGATGACGCCGATGCCGCTATTGCCAGGGAAGCGCTGCAACTCGGCTTCAAAGCGCGTGCGGAAATATTGGTTCTCGAGATTGTGGATACTACGATAGAAACCTTTCTCGGCAGAGTAGGTGGCGAGACCGCCGCGCTTGGTGCCGAGGTGTGAGTTGTAGTCCGTACCGTAGTAGAGATCGGTGATACAGGGTTGTGTTGCTATTGTTCCGAAAAAGCCGCCCATATTTTTTAAGTTGAAAGTTGAAAGTTGAAAGTTGAGAGTTGAGAGTTGAGAGTTTAGAGTTTAGAGTTCTTCGAAGTGTCGAAGCGACCAAAGGTCGAGCGGAGAGTTGAAAGTTATCTGTCGCGCCAGAAGTTGTGGGTGAAGAGAACAACGACGCTGATGATTTCCAGACGCCCCATGAGCATCAGAAGCGAGAGCATCCATTTGACTTCAAGCGGTAGAATGCCCCACGACATCGTCGGACCTATCTCGAGGCCGAGCGTAGGGCCTACATTGCTCGCACAGGAAAGCGCGATGGTGATGGAATTGGTGCTATCGACGCCTGTCACGATCATGATGAAGTAGGTGACAAGACAGAGGAGCAGGTAGAGGGCAAAGTAGCCTAAGAGCGTGGACTGCATCGTGAAAGGCACATTCAGATTGTTGACCTTCACGGGAAGTACGGCGCGCGGATGAATGGCGCGGCGCAACTCGTTGCGGATAATCTCAAGTACCATGACGCCACGGATGCATTTGAAGCCGCCAGCCGTCGAACCCGAACAACCGCCGAAGAACATCAGCACGGAGAGGATGACCCACGTGACGTGAGGCCATTGACCGGCATCGTCGTTGAACACGCCCGTGGTGGTGATGAACGAGACAACCTGGAACAAACCGCTGCGCAACGCATCCTCGACACGATAGTGGCAGGAGCGCATGAGGATGAACACGATCATCGTCGTAGCTACGGCGATGAGGAACAGGAACAGGCGGAACTCCGCATTCCGGAAGAAATCACGCATTCGGCCACGGAAAGCCGTCAGGTAGAGCAGCGAGAAGCTGATGCCTGAGAGGAACATGAAGAGGATGGCCGTGTAGTCAATGTAAGGATTATGGAAGAAACCCGTGCTGGAATTGTGGGTGGCGAAGCCTCCCGTCGCCGTAACCGTCATGGCGTAGTTCACAGCATCGAAAGCGCTCATCCCCTCTACCCAGAAAAGAAGGGCGCAGACGACAGTGAGGAAAAGATAGATACCCCAAATCCATTTCGCCTGCGTACCCAGACGGGGGTGCAGCTTGCTGCGCATAGGCCCCGTGGCCTCGGCGGTGAACACCTTGACGCTACCTCCTATCAGCGAAGGGATGATGGCGATGGTGAAAAAAACGATGCCCAAACCGCCGATCCATTGTGTCATGGAACGCCAGAAGAGCAAGGCGTGGGGCAAGCTTTCGACATCTTCAATGAGCGTGGCACCGGTTGTGGTGAAGCCTGACATCGTCTCGAAATAGGCGTCGGTGGGACTCGTCAGATAGCCGCTCGCCACGAAAGGGATGGCGCCGAAGAAGCTGAAGACGATCCACGAGAGCGTGACTACCAGAAAGGCATCACGACGACTCATCACGTTGTCCGCACGACGACCGACAAACTGCAAAATGCCACCTACGAGCATCGTAGCGAGTACGGCCATACCGAAGGCCGAAGCGTCGGACTCACCATAGAGCAGGGATATCACGACAGCTACCATCATGACAGCCGCCTCTAAGCAGAGCAGCTGACCAAGGATCTTCGAGATGAGTTTCCAATCGATCATGACGGACGAGCGGAAAGTTGAAAGTTGAAAGTTATCGTGCTAACACCTCGCGTGCCCGTTCAAGGGCAAGATTGATGTGCGGTTGGATGTTCTCCTCGCCGACAATGTTGCCGAAGCCGTTGCGCATCAGCACCTCCTGCACCTTAGGATTAACGCCCGAGAGGATGACATGAATACCCTGCTGACGCGACATGACGACAAGATTCTCGAGGTTGTGCATGCCCGTGGAATCCACAAACGGCACCTTACGCATACGAATAATGCGCACCTTCGGACGACGCGGCATACGACCCATTATCTCCTCGAAGCGATTGGCAATGCCGAAGAAGAAGGGGCCGTTGATCTCATAAACCTCACAGCCATCGGGAATCTTGAAGTGCTCAAGGTTCGTAGCCTCGAAGTCCACCTCCGTGGCGGGGTCTATCTCGTCGGTGAGCACGCTGACCTGCGTGGTCTCCGCCATACGGCGCATACATAGCAGGCAGGCAAGCATCAAACCAACTTCGATGGCCACGGTGAGGTCGAAGACCACAGTGAGCACGAAGGTGATCAGCAGCACGGAGATGTCCGACTTTGGGTTCTTCATCAGCTGACGGAACGTGCGCCATCCACTCATATTGTAGGCTACGATGACCAGCACACCCGCCAGGCATGCCATTGGGATATATTGCGCATAGGGCATGAGGATCAAGAAGATGAGCAGCAACACCACGGCGTGAATGACACCAGCAACGGGAGTGCGGCCGCCGTTGTTGATGTTGGTCATCGTACGTGCAATGGCACCCGTAGCAGGGATGCCGCCGAAGATTGGCGTCACGAGATTGGCCACACCCTGCGCGATGAGCTCCTGATTGCTGTCGTGACGGTCGCCAATGACACCGTCGGCCACCGTAGCCGACAACAGCGACTCAATGGCACCTAGCACAGCTATGGTCACAGCAGGCGCAAACAGCTGGCGCACAACCTCCCACGACAGGGCCGGCACGACAGGCGCCGGCAGCGAGGCATTAATGCGGAAGCGGTCGCCGATGGTGTCAACATGCTCGGCAAGACCATTGGATTTGAGTATAAGCACAAGGATGGTCATCGCCAAGATGGCCACCAACGAGCCTGGCAGTTTATTCAAGGCAGAGAGATGGCCATTGACATACTTCACCTTATTAATATATGGCCAACCGGCAATGATGACCACGGAACCCAAACCTACCGCCGTGCTCCACCAGTCAATGGTTTCGATATGGTTGACGTAGCAGACACATTTCGAGATGAAGTCCGATGGCACGGCACCGTCTATCGTCAGTCCGAACAAGTCCTTGATCTGCGTCGCAAAAATCGTCAGGGCGATACCGCTCGTGAAGCCGACAACGATGGGATAAGGAATGTACTTGATGATGGTGCCGAGGCGGAACAAGCCCAACATAATCAGGAATGCACCCGCAAGCAAGGTCGCAACCATCAGCCCCTGCATGCCGTACTGCTCGATGATGCCGGCGATGATGACTATGAAAGCGCCCGTAGGACCGCCAATCTGAACCTTCGAGCCACCCAACACAGAGATGATGAGGCCTGCCACAATGGCGGTGATGATACCCTGCTCAGGCGTCACACCCGAAGCTATCGCAAAGGCGATGGCCAATGGAAGAGCCACAATGCCCACGATGATGCCAGAGAGTACGTCCTGCGTGAAAAGGGATTTATTGTACCCTTTGAGGCTGTTGAAAATAGCTGGTTTCATGCGTTATCCAATTAAAAGCGCTGCAAAGGTAGCTAAAAACTCCTTGTTCACGCCCATCAATGGACTAAAATAAGGCAAAAACATGTGTATTCTTGATATAGGTTGTTCGCTATTTCTTGAACAGATGGGGGATGAATTCGTGGAGGCCGCGACGCCAGGTGAGGAACTCGTGGGCTGTGCCGGCAGACTCGCTGCTGTCCACCTTGATGCCCAGGTCGCGAAGCTGCTTGACGATGTCGCCGCTCTTGATGAAGTCCTCTTCGCCCCAGTTCATGTACATGTAGTGGATTTTCTTGTTGAACTCAGCGGCATTGGCGAAGACGCCGTTGTAGGCGGTCTTGACGTCGAG
>JAEEHP010000088.1 GCA_016280855.1 Bacteroidaceae bacterium | reverse complement strand
GTGAGGGTGAGCTATTATCGTGGAGCGGGCGAATTGGAGGAGACGCGGAGAGTTGCGGCTTCGGGGCTTCATCTGTGTTGGCTGATTGCTTTCTGCGAAGGCCTTCCGTTGTTCCTGTTGCGCGACAAAGTGGGTCTGCTCTTCACGAGCAATGCCGAGGTTCTGGCGCTCGTGGCGTTGATAACCATTCCGTTCCTCATCTTCCAGTTTGGCGATGCCTTGCAGAGCACGTATGCTAACGCGCTTCGAGGTATGGCTCGAGTGAAGGCGATGGTGTGGATTGCTTTTGTGGCCTACATCGTCATCTCGTTGCCTCTAGGCTACATCTTCGGTTTCGTTTGCGGATGGGGTCTTGTCGGGGTTTGGATGGCGTTTCCGTTCGGACTTACGACTGCAGGTTTGTTGTACTATAGAGAGTTCAGGAAATGGAACTGAAACCCATCGCCCATATCGAGACGGATTTCCCCACCAAGTTCGGAGTGCCGCGTCAGAGCGGCTTGGTCAAGGGGTTGCGGGGCAGGATTGTTTTCGAGCCCGAGTATCGCGACCCCGAGGCTTTGAGGGGTTTGGAGGGGTTCAGCCACATCTGGTTGCTTTGGGACTTCAGCGAAGCGCGTCGTGATGGGGCGAAATGGCAGCCAACGGTTCGTCCTCCCCGTCTTGGAGGCAACCGTCGGATGGGTGTTTTCGCTACGAGAAGCCCTTTCCGTCCCAACAACATCGGCCTTTCTTCGGTCCGCATTCTCAGCATCGATTTGCACACGCCAGACGGGCCGACGATTGAGGTGGAGGGTGCCGACCTGATGAGCGGCACGCCCATCTTCGACATCAAGCCTTACCTGGCCTTTACCGACAGTCATCCTGAAGCGAAGGGGGGATTCACGGAGGAGACTCTGCGTCCCTCTTTGGAGGGCGATACGGTTCGCTTCAGCGATTCTCTCGTCGCGAGTTTCGATGCCGAGCATCTCGAAGCCTTGCGCGAGATACTGCTTTCCGACCCCCGTCCGCACTATCATGACGATGCGGAGCGCGTCTATGCCTTCGAGTTTGCGGGACGGGAGGTCAAGTTCCGCATCGAAAACAATCGGATTGAGGCTTGGACAGAATGACGGCCTGCGTTTGCGAACGTCACACTAGTAAATCCCAAACGTAACACTATACAATTGCAAACGTCACACTATACGTTTGCGAACGTCGCACGCGATGATTGGCGACGAGGCTGGCGGTGCGCGACAAAAGCCGAGCCGTTCCGAAGTTTTTTCGCCAAACGGGTGGAACAATGGAAATCTTTTAGTAACTTTGTGCAGAAAAAGTCTTATAACATGAAAAAAACAGTACTTTTTATTCTCGGATGTTTGGCCGTCGCAGTTTCGACTCAAGCCCAACTTCAGAAACCTTTGCCCTCGCTTCATGTGGAGGGGCGTTGGTTGGTCGACACGCACGGAAACCATGTGGTTCTGCATGGCGTGATGGATACCCCCAACATGTTCTTCAACGACTATCGGTGGGGCAAGCCTTGGCCCGAAGACGGACAGGCTGCCGTCGCTTACGACTCGAACGGCGCTACCAAGTGCAAGGCCTATTTCAGGACGCTTTTCACGGGACTGGAGAAGGCGAAGTGCGATGTCTTCCGTCTGCATCTCGATTGTTGCTGGACGAACGACCCCTCGGACAGTTACACCTACTCCGTCGCAGCCGATCAGCCTGAAGGTACCGGCGGCGAAGCCAACATCAAGAAGTTCAATCCCACCCGTCTGAAGTCGTTCATGAAGAGCCTCTTCTTCCCCCTCGCCAAGGACGCCATGAATCACGGCATGTACGTCGTGATGCGTCCTCCAGGGGTTTGTCCTGGCGAGCTGAAGGTGGGCGACTACTACAATCAGTACCTCATGACGGTGTGGGACATCGTCTCGAGCAACGACTCGGTGAAGAAGTATGCCGGACAAATCAGCATAGAGCTCGCGAACGAGCCCGTCTCGTTGAAGAACGCTGACGGCGTGGACGACCCTGCAGCCCTGCACGACTTCTTCCAACCCATCGTCGACAAGATTCGCCAGAACGGCTTTACCGGCATCATTTGGGCGCCCGGAACGGGTTGGCAGGCCAACTATACCAGCTACGCCTCCTATCCCATCGAAGGCGCCGACATCGGCTATGCCGTGCACGACTATACGGGTTGGTACGGATGCAGCGACAGTCATTGCAATCCGCAAGACAAGATAAACCAGTTCCACGCGCAGGTGCCCGTCGTGGACTTCGCCCCCATCATCATCACGGAGGTCGACTGGAGCCCGAAGAAGCCCGGCGAAGGCCATTACAACGAGCATGGAGAATGGGTGGAGCCCAACTACGGAACATGGTCTACAGGTTCCACCTCGAAGTGGGGCAAGGCCTACAAAGCTTGTCTGGACCATTACGGCAACATCTCGATGACGCTTTCCGGAACGGGTTGCCTCATCGACCGCGACACTTTGCTGCAGACGGGACGGGTTGTGCCCGCCTTCGGAGGCCTCGAGGAGGCTTGCGGAAAGGCTTGCATGGACTGGTATGCCGAGTATTACGAGAAGGACTGGGCGCATCCCGACTACAAGAACGTGTCCCTGAGCGACTTGGGGAACGGCCGGTTCAAGAACCCCGTCATCAGGGCCGACTTCCCCGATCCGGACGTCATACGCGTGGGCGATACCTTCTATATGGTATCCACCACCATGCATCACTTCCCCGGAGCTACCATATTGAAGTCCAAGGACTTGGTGAATTGGCAGTATTGCGCCCAACCCCTGACGCAGCTTTCCGCCAGCAATCGGTATAGCCTCTTGAATGGCGAGAATGCCTACGCTGCGGGAATGTGGGCGTGCTCCATGACGTACCACGACGGCAAGTTCTACATCCTCATCAACGGCAACGATGCAGGCGGGTATGTGCTCTCCGCAAGCGACCCCGAAGATGTCTGGGAGATGAAGAAGCTCCCGCGCATCTACTACGACCCCGGCATGCTCTTCGACGGCGGGAAAGTCTATGTGGCTTGCGGCATCAACGAGATAAAGATTTGCGAACTCGACGAGCAGTTCAACTTCCGACAGGAGAGGACAGTCCTGACGCGCGAGAACTCGGGCCTGGAGGGCTGCCACCTCTACAAGATAGGCGACTACTACTACATCTACGCCACCTACGGAGGTTGGCCGAGCGGTCAGGTCGTGTTCCGCTCGCAGAACATCTTCGGCCCTTACGAGGAGAGGATGCTCGTGGAGAAGACTATCGGCGGAAAGCCCAACACGATTCATCAGGGCGCTCTCGTCCAGACGCCGACGGGAGAGTGGTGGACCATCATGCAGCAAGACCTGGGCTGCTTGGGGCGCTTCCCCAACCTGCAACCCGTGAAGTGGACGAACGGATGGCCCATCGTGGGTAACAACGGCGTGCCTTACGAGACGACGAAGAAGCCCTCGACGAACGGCGCGACGAAGCGCGAACCCTTGCCCACAAACGACAATTTCCGCAGCTTCCCCATCGGAATGCAATGGCAATGGAATCACAATCCCGACGATGCGGCGTGGAGCCTTTTCGAGCGTCAGGGATGGTTGAGGCTGAGGGCTTCGGAGCCCGTCACGCGTCTGACGCAAGCCCGCAACATGCTTACCCAGCGCATCTTCGCCTTCGACAACGCCGTTTCGCAAGGCACCATACGCCTCGACGCGTCGAACCTGCAGGAGGGCGACTACGCGGGCATCTCCATCTTCCAAGACCCCTACGCCATGCTTGCCGTTCGCGTCCAGGACGGGCAGAAGCAGCTCGTCTGGCGGCAGGACACACTCCGCGTGCATAGCGACTTCACGCCTGCCGAACAGGTGGAGACGGTCGACATAGACAGCGTCGTCTATTTGCGCGCCACCGTCTCCTACGCCACGAGCAAGACGCAGTTCTACTATTCGCTCGACAACGAGAACTACCAGCCCATCGGAGGCGAGACGACGCTCGGCTTCAGCCTGACTGTCTTCGTCGGAGCGCGCTTCGGACTCTTCTGCTTCGCCACGAGGGAGGGGAGCGAGGGCTATGCCGACTTCGACTGGTTCTCCACCGAAAAGGAGTTCTCCGAGGGCGCCTTCTTCCCCGACACCTTCGCCGGCTACAACCGCGAGATGCTGACGGCGGAGTCGCTCGTGCTGGAGAAGGAGAACATCGAGATTCTGGCAGGAGGAAACACGCCCCTCAGCCTGAAGGCCGTCTTCATGGACGGACATACCGAGGATGTGGCGGCAACGGCGAAATACACGCTCAGCAACGATTATGCAGTCCGCATAGAGCACGGACGCATGAGGGGCCTGCACGAGGGCAATGTCAGCGTCGAGGCGAGCTACAAGGACCCCTTGGGGAACATCCTGACGAAGTCCTTCACCGTGCACTCCACCTTCTTCCCCTTCGGAAAAGAGTTCATCAACACCTCGTTCTTCGGAGAGGGCAAATACAACGAGCTCTACCATCGCTTCCAGCCGAGCCAATACGGACAGATGGGATGGCAATACACGGACGGCGCCGACTGGAGCGAGTACAAGTACCTGGTTATCAGGCTGAAGGCGGCTCAGACCTGCGACGCCCACCTGAACATCTTCACCGCCAACAGCATCTGGAGCGACTGTTGCGCCACGCCCTCTTCGGGCAGCTTCGGCTCCCAACGCCGCGTCGTGCTCAAGCTTCGCGAGGCCAAGTACACCTCGGGCGACAAGGCGGGGCAACCGCTCGACCTGAAGAACATCCACATCGTGGCATTCTGGGGCAACGGCAACGGCTCGCTCTCCGTCGACCAGATGTATCTGACGGACAACGACGACCTCTCGCCCGTCGACCCCGACGCCATCCAGATGATTGAGGAGGAGAGGAGCGAGCCCGACGCCATCTACGACCTGAGCGGCAGGAAGTTGCCCGAACGACCCCTGCAGAAGGGCATCTACATCATTGGCGGCAGGAAAGTGGTGCATTAGAGGGGGAAGGAAAGAATGAAAGTGAAAAGTGAAAAGTGAAAAGGGGAGATGATTTGCCTTAACTGCGGAAACAGGTTCAAGGGCAATTTCTGCCCGCATTGTGGGCAGAGCGCCAAGACCAGACGGTTGAAGCTGCGCGAGATGATGACGAACGCGGTAGAGACCTTCGTGGGTGGCGACAACCGCTTTGTCCGTTCCTGCCGCGACCTCTTCGTCCGCCCCGGCATCATAGCGCGCAACTATCTGATAGGCAGACGGATGCGCTACTACCACCCCCTGCAGATGTATGTCTATCTGCTCACGGCCTACGCCGTCTTCTCGTATGTCCTGGGCGTCTCGGGTTCCTTCTTCGACGAACTGACCACCCTCGATTTCCAGACCGATGTCGAGCCTTCGAAATACGCCTCCATCGACTTTATCCTGGAGCAGATCACGGAATTCTCGTCCAACAAGCTCTACGGCACCATCGCCCTCGCGCTCATTTCTGTAGTGCCCTACAGATGGGTGTTCCGCAAGTGCGATGTGATGCGCCAGGACGGGGCGGCGCTTCCCCTGAACCACATCGAGCAGTTCTACACGCAGCTGTACCACTCGTGCGTCGCGCTCGCGCTTTCCATCCTGATGCTTCCCCTGTGCTTCATACCGGGTGCCGACGATGTGCTGTCCGATGCTTTCCCCTACATCAGCTTCGTCTACTCCATCATCCTCTACAGCCAGCTTATGGGCATCAAGTTGTGGAAGAGTGCCGTCCTGAACACCATAGCGTGGGGCTTGACAGTCCTGCTCGCCATGCTTGTCATGTTCCTCGTTGTCATTCCCTTCGGTGTGATGGAAGGGCTGAAGGAAGTGGAATAATAAGTAAATAAGATATTAGGAGAATAAGAGAATAAGTAATCCCCGCTGCAGAAAGACCTGTAACGGGGATTTCTGTTTGTTGGAGAGGAAAACACCTTAATGTCTACTTTCCTCCTTTCCGCTTTTCCGCCTTACTGCCCCATAGAAAAAAACTTTCATTTCGTGTGAAAATAATTGCCAATTTACTTGCATAATTCGCGATTATTTCGTAAATTCGCAGTGTGAAAGATGGGGAAATTGCTGCAGGGTAAACTCGGATTTTCACACGCGATGTTTGCAAACTTCAAACGTGACAAATGCAATCGTCACACTAGTCAATCGCAATCGTCACACTATGTGGGGGCGTTATTTCAGTGCTTCCTTCAGGAACTCGAGGCTGTCCTGACGCATGTGAGCGAGCAGGGTGTCGACGGAGGCCCAGTCGATGGGGCGGGCGATGATGCTGCCGTAGGTGGTGCGTTCCG
>JAEEHP010000087.1 GCA_016280855.1 Bacteroidaceae bacterium | reverse complement strand
GCCGTATTTGATGGTCTCGGTCACGGGCAGGCTCTCCACGACGCTCCATCTGAGTCCTGCCGCCTCGATGTATTCGCGCAGGTCGCGAATGGCCTCGCGTGTCCACACCTCGCCCAGGGGCACATCGTGGAGTGCGGTCACGATGCCTTCAACACCAATCTGTCGGAGCATCGCGAGCGTTATCTTGTCGTTCTTACCGAACCATCGCCATGTCTTTTCCATAAATTCGAATAAAAAAATAATGGTTTAACAGCTTTATTGTGGCACAAAGATACATAAAAGTTGAAAGTTGAAAGTCGAAAGTCGAAAGTTTTTCTATCTAATCATACATTTTTCAATCATCAATCATCAATCATCAATAAAAAACTGTACCTTTGCCCTCGAAATCAAGACCAATGACTATGCATCGACATTCATGCCTCACCCTCATTACTTCGTTTGCCATCCTGACCCTATTGGCGCTGCAACCCGTTCGTGCCCAGCGGACGACCTTCGAGTCAGCCCGCGAAGCCGTAGACAATATGCGCATCGGATGGAACCTGGGCAACACGCTCGACAGCAACTCCGGCGACACGCTGAATATGTGGATCGAACACTGGACAGACCGCACCCCTGCCGCCTACGAGAAAGCGTGGGGGCAGACCGTGGTGAAACCGGAACTCATGAAGTTGTTCAAGGAGGCTGGTTTCAATGCCATACGCGTACCGGTCACCTGGTATCCTCATCTGGAAGCCAAGTTCAAGTTTACCACGTCGAGCAACAGCAACTGGTATCCGTGGAAGGACGACCTCGGCACGAAGGTACAGACGGCATGGATGCAGCGCGTCAAGCAGATCGTGGATTACGTCATCAGTCAAGGGATGTACTGCATCCTGAACATACACCACGACACAGGTGCCGCCAACACGGCGTGGCTCATCGCCGACGAGGGAGTCTTTGCCGCCCAGCGCCCTCGCTACGAAGCCATCTGGAAGCAGATTGCCGAGGTGTTCAAGGACTACGACGAGCACCTGCTGTTCGAAGGCTACAACGAGATGCTCGACGTGAAACGCTCGTGGTGCTTCGCCTCCTTTGCCGCCGACGGACGCTACAACGCCGCCATCGCCAAGTCTGCTTACAACGCCATCAACGCCTATGCCCAGAGCTTCGTCGATGTCGTGCGCGCCACGGGCGGCAACAACGCGCAGCGCAACCTGATCGTCTCGACCTACGGAGCGTGCGACGGCAACGGCACCTGGAACAACCATCTGCTGGATCCGCTGAAGCAGATGAAACTGCCCAACGACCCAGCCGGACAAGGACATCTCATCTTCGAGGTCCACAGCTACCCCGACGTGAGCAACCTCAGCAGCGCCAAGAGCGCCCTGCCCACCACCATCAACAACATCAAGACGCATCTGGCCTCCAAAGGCGCACCCGTCATCTTCGGAGAATGGGGCACCAGCACCGAGGAAGCCTACAAGAACAAGCGCAGCAACCTGCTGTCCTTCGCCCGATATTTCGTGGAACAGACGAAGCAGGCCGGGATGGGCACGTTCTACTGGATGGGCCTCTCCGACGGCGCTGACCGCGACAAGCCAGCCTTCACGCAACCCGACCTCGTGGATGCCATCGTCAAGGGCTACTACGGCGAAGGGGGCGTGGTCGGCATCGAAAGCCCCGCCGACGACACCATACCTCAAAAGCACGGAGAGGCTGCCACGTGGTACAACCTCTCCGGCCATCGCATGCCTGCCAACGCTCGCCTCAAGGGCATCTACATCGTTGGCGGCAAGAAAGTCTTTGTCAAATAATTTACAGCTCCACCTTCTTGTAACGCGGCACGAGCGTCTTCATGCACATCCACGCGATGAGATAAGCTACGGCGCAGTAGCAGAAGACGATCATGTAGCCCGCTTCCTTGCCGTCAAAGCCCAGGAACTGGAAGGCAGCGCCTTGTGCTTCGCTGTAGTCGAACAGCCAGCCGGCACCCTTGTTGATAGCGAAGGAGGCAATGCCGCCCGTCATGGTGCCGATGCCCGTGATGGTGGCTATGGCACTCTTTGGGAACATATCGCCCACAGTGGAATAGAGGTTGGCCGACCACGACTGATGACCAGCTCCAGCCAGTCCGATGATGATGGCAGGCCACCAGGCACTGTACTGTCCCAAGGGCTGAGCGAAGAGGGCGAAGATAGGCAAAAGAGCAAACAGGAACATGGCGCGCAGACGTCCTGCGTAAGCCTCCATACCACGACGTTCAATGAAGAACTTAGGCAGGTAACCACCAGCAGCAATGCTCACGAGGGTGACGATGAGATAAACCACGAAAATCAACGTGGCGCCCATCGCCGAGTCGCTGCGATAGCCGTACTGGTCGGAGAAATAGGCCGGCGCCCAGAACAGCAGGAACCACCACACGCCGTCGGTGAAGAACTTACCGCAGATGTAGGACCAGGTGTGACGAAGGGTGAAACATCTCCAGAGGGGGATAGAGCCATTGGCACTGGCCCCCTCTACGGCCCCCGAGGGGGCTTCTGTTGTTGTGCTGATAGAGGACGAAGCATCCGTGTCCCCCTCGGGGGACGACAGGGGGGCTGCCATCTCGTCCTGATTGATATACGCCAGTTCCTCGCTATTTACATGCTTGCTCGCCTCGGGTTTCTCGTACATGAAGAACCAGAAAACCATCCAGAGGAAGCCGAGACCGCCAATGATGATGAAGGCCCATTCCCAACCGTAGGCACGGGCGAGGAAGGGGATGGTGACGGGTGCCACGAGGGCGCCAACGGAGGCTCCACTGTTGAAGATGCTGGTGGCGAGCGCACGGTCTTTCTTGGGGAAGTATTCAGCAGTGACCTTGATGGCAGCAGGGAAGTTGCCGCTCTCACCGATAGCCAACACCATGCGACAGGCCATGAACAGCCAGACCGAGGTAGTGGAAATGGCCAAAGCCAACGTGCTACCTGCCTCAACCAAGCGCAGTGCCTCAACGCTCTCGAGGCCGTGAATATTCATCGTCAGCCAACCACAACCCGCATGCAGACAGGCACCTAGGCTCCACACGAAGATGGCAATGAGATAACCTTTCTTCGTGCCGACCCAGTCAATGAACTTGCCCGAGAAGAGGCTCACGAAGGCATAAAAGATGGAGAAGGCGGCTGTGATGCTGCCGTAGTCGGAGTTGGTCCAATGAAACTCCGGCGCAATAAAATCTTTCCATGTCAGCGATAGTACCTGACGGTCGAGATAGTTCACTGTGGTGGCAACGAAGAGGAGGCCGCAAAGCCACCAGCGCCAGTTGGAAGAAGACCCTCTATTTGACAATTGACTATTTACCATTTTTTCTGTTTTTTGTCGTTTTAACGTGATAACGATATAACGGTATTACGATTCTATTTTCAAGAGAAGTATTGTTTTGCATTATTGTAGCTAATGTCCTCGACCATCTGCCGCACGCGTTGCTCCTCGTAGCCGGTGAAGGGCAGGAGGCCACGCTCGATGTCGTTGCCGAGGAGGTTGCAGAGGGTGCGACGGAAGTATTCGTGGCGAGGATAGGAGAGGAACGAACGGCTGTCGGTGAGCATACCGACGAAGCGTGAGAGGAGGCCGAGCAACGAGAGGGTGTTCATCTGGCGCTCCATGCCATCCTTCTGATCGAGGAACCACCAGCCCGAGCCCCATTGTATCTTGCCTGCTACGCTGCCGTCCTGGAAGTTACCCAACATCGTGGCGACCATCTCGTTGTCGGCGGGGTTGAGGTTGTAGAGGATGGTCTTCGTGAGATGGTCTTCGCTGTCGAGCAGGTCGAGGAAGCGAGCCATCGCGCGCGCTGTCTGCCACTGGCCGATGCTGTCGAAGCCCGTATCGGGCCCCAGCTGATGCATCATGCGGCTGTTGTTGTTGCGCTGCGCACCGTAGTGATATTGCTGTACCCAGCCCGACTCGCAATCCTGCACGGCGAAGATGTAGAGCATGGCACTCTTGAACTTGCGGATCTCGAGTTCGTCCAGCTCGCTACCGCCCATCACCTTGTTAAATATCACGGCAACCTCGGTGTCGGTGTAAGGCTCGGCATAGAACTCCTCGAGGCCATGGTCGCTGAGGCGGCACCCGTTCTCGTGGAAGAAGTCGTGGCGGCGCTGCAGGGCATCGATGAAATGTCCGAAAGAATCTATATCGACGTTGGCCGCAGCCCCCAGGCGATCGACATAATCCTTGAAGCTGGCAGGGTTCTCCACCGCCATCGCCTTGTCAGGCCGCCAGGCAGGACGCATCTTTGGCATTTGACCATTTGACAATTTACGATTCACAATTTCTTCATCATACGCTTTATGATACCTCAAATCGTCCACCGGGTCATCCGTGGTGCAGACGACCTCCACATTGTAATGACGCATAAGCCCGCGAGCGGTGAACTCGGGGTCGTTCTGCAGGCGGTCGTTGCAGGCATCGTAGATCTCGCGAGCCGTTTCGGGGTTCAGGCGTTTGGTGATGCCGAAGGCGGTCTTCAGTTCGAGGTGCGTCCAGTGGTAGAGGGGATTGCGGAAGCAGTAAGGCACGGTGGCCGCCCATGCCTCGAACTTCTCCCAGTCCGAGGTGTCGGAACCCGTGATCAGGCGTTCGGGAACACCATTGGTGCGCATGGCACGCCATTTGTAGTGGTCGCCACCCAGCCACAGCTCGGTGATGGAACGGAAACGATGGTCATCGGCCACCATCTTGGGGTCGAGATGACAGTGGTAGTCGATGATGGGCTGCGAAGCAGCATGGCGGTGGTAGAGTTCCTGCGCCGTAGCGGTCTCGAGCAGGAAATTCTCGTCCATAAAAGCTTTCATAGGAATCGTTTTTGGTTATTTACAGCGCAAAGATAATGAAAAGTTGATAGTTGAAAGAATAAAACGTGAAAAATGAATGCTTAGGAGCAAAAACTTTCGACTTTCAACTTTCAACTTTCAACTTTTCATTATCTTTGCACCACAATTGGATGAACAATTATGAAAAAAGACAGTTTGATCCTTCAAGACACCTCTTTTGTGGATCTCATGGCACGCCGCATCTTCAATGTGCTGCTCATCGCTAACCCCTACGATGCGTTCATGCTTGAGGACGACGGACGTGTCGATGAGAAGATCTTCGACGAATATGCCAAATTAGGCTTGCGCTACCCTCCCCGATTCATACAAGTAGCCTCCGAGGAAGAGGCACTCCGACAGATGGAGAAATTCTCGTTCGACCTGGTGATCGTCATGCCAGGAACGGACAACAACGACATTTTCGACATCGCCCGCGGCATCAAGAACCAGCAGCCGCAGATCCCCTGCGTGGTGCTCACGCCCTTCAGCCACGGTATCTCGAAGCGTATGGCCGACGAGGATATGTCGGCGTTCGAATACGTCTTCTGCTGGCTGGGCAACACCGAGCTGCTGCTGTCCATCATCAAGCTCATCGAGGACAAGATGAACCTGGAACACGACCTGCAGTCGGGCGTACAGATGATTCTCCTCGTCGAGGACAACGTGCGTTTCTACTCCTCGATCCTGCCCAACCTCTATAAGTTCGTGCTCCAGCAGAGCCTCGAGTTTGCCACCGAAGCCTTGAACTCGCAGCTGGAAACGCTCCGTATGCGCGGTCGTCCTAAGATCGTGCTGGCCCGTAACTACGAGGAGGCCTGGGCGCTCTACGACAAGTTCTCCGACAACACGCTGGGCGTCATCTCCGACTGCCGCTTTCCACGCGAAGGCAAGTTGGACGAGATGGCCGGCATCTGCCTGCTCAAGGCCATTCGCCAGCGCGACGAGTTCGTGCCGCTCATCATGGAGTCGTCGGAACCCGAGAAGACGAAATATGTCGAGGGCATGAAAGTGCGCTTCGTGGACAAGAACTCCAAGAAGATGGCCGTCGATCTGCGCGAACTCATCCTGCGCTATTTCGGCTTCGGCGACTTCATCTTCCGCAACCCGCAGACCCTGGAGGAGGTGGCACGACTGCGCAACCTCAAGGACCTGCAGGACAACATCTTCAAACTGCCTCGCGAGTCGCTGCTCTACCACGTGCAGCACAACAACGTGTCGCGCTGGCTCAGCTCGCGTGCCCTATTCCCCATCGCCGACTTCCTGAAGCGCATCACCTGGAACTCGTTGCAGGACGTGGATCAGCACCGCCAGATCATCTTCGACGCCATCGTCTCGTACCGTCGCATGAAGAACCAGGGCGTCGTCGCCGTGTTCCATCGCGAACGCTTCGACCGTTACTCCAACTTCGCCCGCATCGGCGACGGCTCCCTGGGCGGCAAGGGCCGCGGCCTCGCCTTCATCGACCATATCATCAAACGCCATACCGACCTCTCGGACTACGAGACCGCCGACGTGATGATCCCCAAGACGGTCGTTCTCTGCACCGACATCTTCGACGAGTTCATGGATTCCAACGAGCTCTACCAGATAGCCCTCTCCGATATCCCCGACGAAGAAATCCTGCGCTATTTCCTCCATGCCCGTCTGCCGGCGCGTCTCATCGGCGACCTGATGGCGTTCCTCGACGTCGTCGATACGCCCATCGCCATCCGCTCCAGCTCGCTGTTGGAAGACAGCCACTACCAGCCCTTTGCCGGCATCTATTCCACGTATATGATTCCGCAAGCGCCGGACAAATACGAACGTCTGCACATGCTGTCGGATGCCATCAAGGCCGTGTATGCCAGCGTCTATTATCGTGATTCCAAGGCCTACATGACCGCTACGAGCAACGTCATCGACCAGGAGAAGATGGCGGTCATCCTCCAGGAAGTCGTCGGCGAAGCCCACACCGACCGCTTCTACCCTACCCTCTCCGGCGTCGCACGATCCGTCAACTATTACCCCATCGGCGACGAGAAAGCCGAGGAGGGCATCGTGAACCTCGCGCTCGGATTGGGAAAATACATCGTCGATGGCGGACAGAGCCTGCGCGTATGCCCCGCTCATCCACACCAGGTGCTGCAGACCAGCGAGATGGAACTGGCGCTGAAGGAGACGCAGACGCGCTTCTACGCCCTCGACCTGAGCAATCCCCCCACCGAATTCCTGAAGGACGATGCCTTCAACCTGTTGAAGCTGCGCGTGAACCAGGCCGAGCCCGACGGCACCCTACAGTACATCGCCTCGACCTACGACCCCTACGACCAGGTCATCCGCGACGGCATCTACGAGGGCGGTCGCAAGGTCATCACCTTCTGCGGCGTGCTCCAGCACGGCGTATTCCCCTTGCCGGAACTGCTCCAGAAAGTCATGCGCTACGGCCAGGACGAGATGCGGCGGCCTGTGGAAATCGAGTTCGCCGCCAACATCCACGCCGACCGCACCGGCGAGCTCTATCTCCTGCAGATACGCCCCATGGTCGATAACAAGATGAACCTCGACGAGGATCTCAGCGCCATCGCCGACGCCGACTGTCTGCTCCGCTCGCACAACGCCATCGGCCACGGCATCCTCAACGACATCCAAGACATCGTCTATGTGAAGACCGACAACTGGAGCGCCTCCCACAACCCCGCCATTGCCGCCGAGATCGACAACATCAACCGCAACTACCTCAACGAGGGCCGCAGCTATGTGCTGGTGGGACCGGGACGCTGGGGCAGCTCCGACCCCTGGCTGGGCATCCCTGTCAAGTGGCCTGCCATCTCAGCCGCCAAGGTGATTGTCGAGGCCGGCCTGCAGAACTACCGCGTCGATCCGAGCCAAGGCACTCACTTCTTCCAGAACCTCACGTCGTTCGGCGTAGCTTACTTCACCGTCAACGATTACTTGGGCGACGGCATCTACCGTCAGGACCTCCTGTCCTCCCTGCCGGCGATTGCCGAAACGGAACACGTCAGGGTAGTCCATTTCGAGCAGCCGTTGACCATAAAAGTGGACGGAATGAAAAAAGAAGGGGTCATTATGTGTGAATAGTTATCCTAAATGAGCGTATTTTATGCAGATTTTTCACTTTTTTTTTGGTTCATATACTTTTTATCTGTAATTTTGCGGAAAGATTACAAAGATTTCAAAGAAAGTTTCATTTTTTAACCTAATTATTCACAACATGAAATTTGCAAAATTTCTCCTCGCTGCAGCCCTGATGATGTCAGGACTCAGCGCCAATGCTCAGGAGACTGAACGCATCGAGTTCAATCCCCACATGTTCCTCCAGCTACAAGCCGGAGCACAGTACACCCTGGGTGAGGCCAAATTCAACAAGCTCATTTCTCCCAATGCTCAGCTTGCACTCGGCTACCAGTTCACTCCGGTGTGGGCTCTCCGTCTGGCTGTCAACGGCTGGCAGAGCAAGGGCGGCTTCAAGAGCAACACCACCTACAAGTGGAACTACGTTGCTCCCGGCCTCGACGTTAAGTTCAACCTCGTCAACGCCATCGGCGGCTACAACCCCGACCGCGTGTTCGGCCTGAACATCATCGTCGGTGCTGCTGCCAACATCGGCTTCAACAACGACGATGCAGCCGACCTGGCCCGCACTTATGTCATGCGTAAGCTGTGGAACGGCACCTGCGTCAACCCCGTCGGCCGTGCCGGCTTCGACCTCGACTTCCGCCTCAGCAAGTGCGTCAGCCTCAACCTCGAGTGCATGGCTAACGGCACGCTCGAGCGCTACAACAGCAAGGCTAAGAGCGACAAGAGCAATGCCGACTGGTACTTCAACGCTTTGGCTGGCATCAAGATCGCGCTGGGCAAGACCGAGAACGTCATCCCCGTGGCCGTTCCCGTCGTCATCGAGGAGCCCGCTCCCAAGCCCGAGCCCAAACCCACGCCCAAACCCAAACCCGTCGTGAAGAAGGCTCCCGAGATGCAGACCGAGATCTTCTACTCCATCCGCGAGACCGTCATCCCCGAAAGCGAGCAGGGCAAGGTCAACAACCTCATCGGCTTCCTCAAGGCTAACCCCGAGACGAAGGTCAACGTCACTGGCTATGCTGATGCCGGAACAGGTAACCCCAAGATCAACATGAAGTACTCCCAGGGTCGTGCTGAGAACGTCGCCAAGGCCCTCACCGAGGCTGGCATCGACGCCGCACGCATCACCGTTGACGCTAAGGGCGACACCGTTCAGCCCTTCAGCGAGAACGACAAGAACCGCGTCACCATCGCCATCGCCAAGTAATCCCTAAGCGAACTCCAAAGAAAAGCCCCGTCGAATTGAATCGGCGGGGCTTTTCTCTTATAGATGACTTAATACTTATACCAGTCCCTGAGCCATCATGGCCTTGGCAACCTTCATGAAGCCAGCCACGTTGGCGCCCTTGACGTAGTTGACGGAGCCGTCGGGCTCGGTGCCGTACTTGACGCAGTTCTCGTGGATGTTCTCCATGATCCAGAGGAGCTTGGCATCGACCTCTTCGGCCGACCAGCCCAGACGCTCGGAGTTCTGAGACATCTCGAGACCGCTGACGCTGACGCCGCCGGCGTTGCTGGCCTTACCGGGCGAGTAGAGGATCTTGGCATCCTGGAACACCTTGATGGCACCAGGCGTGGAGGGCATGTTGGCACCTTCGGCCACGGCGATGACGCCATTAGCCACGAGCGCCTTGGCAGCCTCCTCGTTGAGCTCGTTCTGCGTTGCGCAGGGGCAAGCGATGTCGGCCTTCTCGAACCAGGGCTTAGCGCCGTCGCCGACGTACTTGGCCGTGGGATATTCCTCCACGTATTCGCGGATACGTCCACGATAGACGTTCTTGAGCTCCATGATGTAGTCGAGTTTCTTGCGGTCGATGCCGTCGGGATCGTAGATGTAACCGTCGGAGTCGGACATCGTCATGACCTTACCGCCCAGCTGCAGGATCTTCTCGGCGCAGTACTGAGCCACATTGCCGGCGCCCGAGATGAGCACCTTCTTGCCCTCGATGGTGTCGCCCTTGGTGCGCAGCATGGCGCGGAGGAAATAGACGTTGCCGTAGCCCGTGGCCTCAGGACGGATCAGCGAGCCGCCGAACTCCAGGCCCTTGCCGGTGAGCACGCCGCTGAACTCGCGCGTCAGCTTCTTGTACATGCCGAACATGTAACCCACTTCGCGACCGCCTACGCCGATGTCACCGGCGGGCACGTCCACGTCGGGACCGATGTGGCGCGTGAGCTCCAGCATGAAAGCCTGGCAGAAGCGCATCACCTCAGCGTTCGACTTGCCACGGGGGCTGAAATCCGAGCCGCCCTTGCCGCCGCCCATGGGCAGCGTGGTCAGCGAATTCTTGAACGTCTGCTCAAAAGCCAGGAACTTCAGGATTCCGAGGTTCACGCTGGCGTGGAAACGAATGCCTCCTTTGTAGGGGCCTATAGCGTTGTTGTGTTGCACACGATAACCCATGTTGGTCTGCACGTTGCCCTTGTCGTCGGTCCACGTGACGCGGAACTGATATACGCGATCAGGGATGCAGAGGCGTTCGATGAGGTTGACCTTGTCGAACTCGGGGTGTTTGTTGTACTCTTCTTCGATGGTGCCGAGCACCTCTTCGACTGCCTGATGATACTCCGGTTCACCGGGGAAACGGCGCTTCAGGTCTTCCAAGACTAATTTTGCGTCCATTCTTGTGTTGTTTTAGGGGTTGATGATTTAGTTATCTCTGAATTGTGCGACAAAGATATACATTTTATCACAAATAAACCGCATTTTCGTAAAGAAAGTTTAGCAAAAGTGCCAAAATACTTGCGATTTGTCAATTTTATGCATGTTTATGAATACCTATGTACGCTCTATAAGGCGCTATACAGGACGGGCTACAGCCCATCACGACAAGAACCAAGCATAGCATCAAAAGCCTGCCGAAACTTAAATAAAGATTAAATCTTTAATCGCGAATCGCGAATCTCTAATCTTTTTACTACCTTTGCCGACAAAATACGATTCCAAGGCATGAAATTTACACCTTATTATATATATATACTGCTTTTCCTCTGCCTCCCCTTTGGGCTCAAGGCACAGGAAACGGCATCCCCGACCTCGTCCTCGTCACCCAAGCGTGAGATGCGCGCCGTGTGGCTCACCACGCTCAACGGCCTCGACTGGCCCCGTACCAAGGCGACCTCCGAAGCCAGCCGTCGCCGACAGCAGGAAGAGCTCTGCCAGATCCTCGACCGCCTCAAGGCTGTCAACATCAACACCATACTTTTCCAGACACGCGTTCGCGGCAGCGTGCTCTATCCCTCCGACATCGAGCCCTGGGACAATGCGCTCACGGGTAAGTTCGACAGCCATCCCGGCTACGACCCCCTGGCATTCGCCATCGCTGAGGCCCACCGCCGCGGCATGGAGCTCCACGCCTGGATCGTGGCCATTCCTTGTTTCAAACAAGCCGTGGCCAAGCAGATGGGGCCCAAGGGGCTGCTCAAGACCCATCCCGAGCTCCTTGTCAAGCACAACGACATGTACTACCTCGACCCCGGCTTGCCCGCCTCGGCCGATTACCTCACACGCATCTGCCACGAGATCGTCAGCCGATACGACGTCGATGGTCTCCATTTCGACTACATCCGCTACCCCGAAGGTGCCGCCTCCTTCGCCGATGCCAACACCTTCAAGCGCTACGGCAACGGCCGGTCGAAAGCCCTCTGGCGGCGCGAGAACATGAACCGCATCGTACGCCGTATCTACGAGGATGCTCATGCCCTGAAGCCATGGGTGCGCATCAGCAGCTCGCCCGTAGGCAAATACGCCGACCTCAGCCGCTACAGTTCACGCGGATGGAATGCCCGCGATGCCGTGCATCAGGACGCCGAGGGGTGGTTGCGCCAAGGCATCCACGACATCCTTTTCCCCATGATGTACTTCGACGGCGACCACTTCTACCCCTTTGCCGCAGACTGGAAAGAGCAGTCTGCCGGACGTCAGGTGGCACCCGGCCTCGGCATCTATTTCCTCCATCCGCAGGAGAAGGACTGGTCGCTCGGCGTCATTCGCCGACAGCTCAGCTACATACGCGCCCAAGGACTCAACGGACAGGCCTATTTCCGCTCGCAGTTCCTCACCGACAACGTGAAGGGGCTCTACGATTATCTGCGCGACGACTATTATGCCTTCCCAGCCCTCACGCCAGCTTGCTCCTGGCTCGACGACGACCCGCCACTGATTCCCACGGACGTGGCCGTCGGCATCGTTGACGACCAGACCGAGGAGCTGTCGTGGCTGCCGTCAGCCGACAATCTCGGCGGCGGCATACGCTACAACGTCTATGCCTCCCGCGAATGGCCCGTCGATGTCTCGCGTCCGGAGAACCTCGTCGCCACGGCACTTTACGACGCACGCTTCCGCTACAACCGCTTCGCTGCCATGGGCTACTACTTCGCCATCACTGCCATGGACCGTTGCGGCAACGAGAGCGAGCCCATCCAGGTGACCGACAAGGCGTTGATGGCGGCTCAGCAGAAGCTACGCCTCGACGACAGCGGACACGTCATTGGATTCATCGACCATGCCCTCTACCAGCCGCCAAGACAGGGGCTTAAGAGGCCCGAACCGTCCAAACAGAGCAAGACGTCTAAGAAAGCAACAGCGACCAAGCCGAGCACAACGTCCAAGACAACGGCTACGACCAAGGAAGCCGAGAAGCAGACGACAAAGAAGAAACGCACCAAGCTCTACCTGCGGTATTACAACCGTTAGCCTCACACCACAACCCAGCTTCACCGACACAATGAAACGCGCCCTCGTCATCCTCCTGTCCTTCTGCGCTCTCACCACGAAGGCGCAGATTGTCAGGGACAGCGCTATCATTCAGGTCAAGAGCCATATTCCCGACAGCCTGCCGGGCCGCAACATCTTTGCGCGACATATCAACTGGGTGCAGGGTACCGTCCTGGCCCCCTTCCTCGACAACAGCAACGAGGATATACCCAACGACACCACCTATATGATCAAGCCGGGCGAGAAGCTGCGCATCGGCACTGCCTTCAACCTCACGGGAGCCCGCATGACCCTCAACGGCGTCGTCGACGACGAACCCTTCACCATGCCGCTCAACGCGCAGGCCAAGACCTCCGTCAGCCTGAACCTCTGCTATCGGGGACTGTCTATAGGATTTTCCTTCAGCCCCCTGCATCTTGGCGGCAAGAACCACGACACCGAATTCTCCCTCAGCGCCTACAGCGACCGCTTCGGCGGCGACATCCTGTACCATTCCGCCGAGACCTATAGCGGCAAGTTCAAGTTGAACAACGACGACGGCTCCACCATCGAAGTCCCCAGGGGCAGCATCCGACAGAATATCTACGGCCTCAACGGCTACTTCGCCTTCCGATGGAAACGCTTTGCGCTGCCTGCCGTGTTCGACCAGTCGTGGATTCAGCGCCGCAGCGCCGGCAGCGGACTGCTGGGCGGCACGATGATGTTAGTCGATATCAAGAAACTCGTCAGCGCCGAGGACCCCAACCAGCTCAAGTTCCGACTTTTCTTTCCTGCCATCGGTGGCGGCTACGGCTACAACTGGGTATGCGCCCATCACTGGCTCATCCATTTCGACATGCTGCTTGAACTGGTGCCTTACGTCTTCGGACGCACCACCATCGGCACCGAGAGACAGCGTTTTCCTTACACTTATCCGCCCGTCATGGCTGTCGGACGCTTTGGCGTCCAGCACTATTTCCACCGCTGCTTCGCCGGCCTCAAGATGATGTACAACCAGATCACGATAGGTCAGACCGACGAGCTCCAGCTCATCACCAACGAGTGGTACCTCTCCCTCTTTTTCGGCGTACGCATCTGACAAGCCAAGGTTCAGTGGTCAGCAAACATCTGCTATTTAGGTTTGCTGAAACGCTTGCTCATCCCGATGGCACCCGTAGGACATACGAGGCGGCAGAGGTGGCAGCCGACACATTTCACACCGATGATGTGGGGTTGGCGATCGTCGAAGGAGATGGCCTGATGTCCGCCGTCGCGACACGAGAGGAAGCAGCGACCACAGCCTATGCACTTCTCACGATCCACCTTCGGATAGACCATGGTCTCGCGGTCCAGGTCACTCGGCTTCACGAAGTTAGGCAACTGCTCGCCCACGATGTCCTCCAGACGAGCGATGCCGCGCTCCTGAAGATAACGCTGCAAACCCAGCACCAAGTCGTCGATGATGCGATAGCCATACTGCATCACGGCGGTGCAGACCTGCACGTTGTGGCACCCCAGCTGGATGAACTCCAGGGCGTCACGCCACGTCTCGATGCCTCCAATACCGCTGAACTGCACGTTCTTCATGATGGGGTTCGCCGCCATCTCGTAGATGAAACGCAGGGCGATGGGCTTCACGGCACGTCCCGAATAGCCGGAGACCGTCTGCTTGTCGCTCACGGCAGCCTGCGGCGACATCGTGATGCTCTTGATCGTGTTAATGGCCGAGATCGCGTCGGCACCGGCGAAATATGCCCCCATGGCGGGGTTGTTGATCTGAGTGATGTTGGGCGTCATCTTCGGGATGACCGGAATCTTCACGCTGCGCTTCACGTAAGCCGTGTAGAAAGTCACCAGCTCCGGATTCTGACCCACGTCGCTGCCCAAGCCCGCCAGACGCATCTGAGGACACGAGAAATTCAGTTCCACGGCATCGCAGCCCGCCGCCTCGGCCATCTTCGCCAGCTCAATCCATTCCTCCTCAAACTCGCCCATGATCGACGCCACGACAATCTTCGAGGGGTAGTTCTGCTTGAGGCGGCGCAGGATGTCGAAGTCCACCTCGTGGGGGTTCTCCGACAGCTGCTCCATATTGCGGAAGCCCGCAAACGACGTCCCTTCCTTCACCGCATCGAAGCGAGGCGACACCTCGCGGATGTCCTGCTTGCAAATGGTCTTGTAGAACACGCCGCCCCACCCCATCTCGAACGCACGTGCCACCATGTCGTAGTTCGTGCAGATGGCAGACGATGCCAGGAAGAACGGATTCTCGCACGCGATGCCGCAGAAGGTGATGCCCAACGACGGCATCTCGGAGCACGACGTAGCCTCCTGCCGCTTCGAAGCCAGCAGCTCGCGAATCCTGATCGGACGGTCGTAGTGGATGCAAGCCTCCTCGGCGCGTTCGAGGTCTGCATCGCTGCAGCCGGCGATCCAACGCCCGACCTCCTGTGCATTGTCAAAACGTATGGCACGGATAGCCCGCGCCGGGTCGCCTGTCGGGCACGCTTTCGTGCAGGGAGCGTCCTCGCACAACAGGCAGCGTACAGCCTCTTCGTGAATGTGTAACATAATCGGCAAACTTTTATCAGGTTATAGGTTTCACATTAGGGTAAGGCGTAGAGTTCGCGGGCGATGACCTTGTCGTAGTCGTAGAGATCGGGCCAAAGCTCAACAGCACCCGTGACGGGATTCGGATAGGCGGTGTAGTAAACGATGTACACCGGCACGGCGGGCGAGACCGAATAGCTGCTGAGCAGGCGCAGCGGACGGCGGGCATCGGGGTGCTCGCGTAGATATTCGCGGCCGCGGTCGGTCTCCGGCTTACGGTCGATGGACAGGCGCAGACGGTCCACCGTCCACTCATCGGCATCCGCCATCAGGAACAGCGCCAGGTCGAAGGGACGCTCCACACGGATGCAGCCGTGCGAGAGGGTGCGCCGCTCGCGGCGGAAAGCGCTGGGGTTGTTGGTATCGTGGAGATAGACGGCGAAGTCATTGGGGAAGCGGAACACGATGCGACCCAGCGAGTTACCGGCACCGCCACGCTGACCTACGCGCAGGCGACCGGACTCGAGTTGCGCCGAGGTGACGGAGGCAGCACGGAGCGTATCGCCCGACGAACGGTTGACGACGTAGTAGCGATGACGGGCGAAATAGGCCGAGTCGCCGCCGTGGCGCGCGATCTCATTCTTCACGATCGACTGAGGAATGATCCAGTCGGGGTTCACATGAATGACGTTGATGGCGCTATGCAGGAGCGGCGTACGGGTGAGCGTCGTACCGCAACAGATGCGCATGTTCAGGATGGTGTCGGGCGACACGGCCCAGAGCTGTTGCGAAGGGATGTTGACGAGGATGTAGCGGCGTTCGTCCGCGCGTTTCATCTGCCAGCGCAGGCGTTCCATGTTGACAGCCAGCGTGCGGCACTCGGCGAGGTCGCCGCTCGCGACGAGACGTTGCTGCAAGGCCTGGAACAGGGGGCTCGTGGGCTGCGAACCGTAGAGATAGTCCATGCGCTCGGACGTCATGAGCTGTCGCAGCGAAGCTTCGTAGTCCGGCGCCTCCGGATCCTCGTCGAAGAGGCGGGCGTAGCCGTCGCCATGGGCCTTGAACTGCAGATGGTTGAAGATCTTCGCCGGACGCATGAAGCCAAAGCGCTGACCCGTGGTGTAGCGGACATAGGCGCGTGAGAGGTTGTAGTCGAGACGCGGCAGGAGCTCGTTGATATCGATGCCCAGCGAGTCGAAAGCCTGCTGGCGCACCACAGCGAGGTCGGCAGCAATCTGCGGCAGGAAGAAGGCGGCTGTGTCGAGGCCGCAGCGTGGCACCTCACGACGCAGGCACGCCAGCAGCGAGTCGGCATCGGCGGAGACGCCTAAACGGGTGAACCACAGCGGGGCATCCTCGAAGCGAGCAACCTCATCGTAGCGACGACGCACCACATGGTCGGCCATGATGTGGGACGTGTCTGCAGCCACGAGCTGCGCCAGCTGATGCGTGAGCCTGGCCGTATCGAGTTGATACACCGCAGTGCCGAACTCGGAGAGATCGGCTTCAGTAAGCTCGCGACGGTGGTCGCCGCAGCCAACGAGGCTGAGGACCAGGCACAGGATAACGGGAATGCCGTGACGACGGAACATGGTAAAGCGGCTGTGATGGTGGTTGACGTTGCAAAGTTACAACAAAAAGCTAAGAATAATACAAAAATTGCATGAAAAAGTTGGCTATTTCCTAAAAAAAGCGTTACTTTGCAGCCCGTCAAGATGAAACACATAGCAATTCAAGGTATCGAGGGCAGCTTCCACGATATTGCTGCCCACCAGTTTTTCGAGAACGAGGAGATCGAGCTGATCTGCTGCAAGACGTTCGAACAGGTGTTCGCTACGCTGCGCGACGACCCCACGGCCATCGGCATGGTGGCCATCGAGAACACCATCGCCGGTTCGCTGCTCCACAACTATGAGCTGCTGCGCGACTCCGGCACTTCGATTGTCGGCGAACACAAGCTGCGCATTAAACATTCCTTCCTCTGCCTGCCCGACGACGATTGGGACGACATCACGGAGGTGCACTCGCATCCCGTGGCGCTCATGCAATGCCGCGACTTCCTTCGCCGCCACGACAACCTGAAGGTGGTGGAAGCCTCCGACACGGCAGGCGCGGCACGCATGGTCAGCGAAAACCGCATGCACGGCCATGCCGCCATCGGCTCCGCAGCGCTGGCCGAGATGTACGGCCTGAAGGTACTGGAGGAAGGCATCGAGACCAACAAACACAACTTCACGCGCTTCCTGGTCTTCGCCAATCCCTCGCGCGCGAACCTCCTGAGAAACATACGCGAGACGGACAAGGCCAGCATCGTCTTCGCCCTGCCCCACGAGGAGGGCTCGCTGTCGTCGGTCCTCTCGGTGCTGTCGTTCTACAAGCTGAACCTGACGAAGATACAGTCGCTGCCCATCATCGGACGCGAATGGGAATACCTGTTCTACATCGACGTGCAGTTTGCCGACTACACCCGCTACTCGCAGGGCGTCGATGCCATACGCCCGCTGACCTCCCACCTCAAGATTCTCGGCGAGTACCGGCAAGGACGAGAATGTGTATGAACGCGAGGGTCAACATGGACGGGGAAGCAACAAAATGCACGTTTTATTAAAATTTTCGTTCTAATTTGTTGGTAGTTTCATAAAAAGTGTGTTACTTTGCAGCGCAAAACAAGCAAAACAGCAACTAAACGCTCAATCATGAATAAGACATATTTCTTCTGGTGGTGGCAGTGCTCAAGGTTCAAACAATCGTGAGAAGATAGCCGCATACCTAAAAGATATACATAAAAGAAAAGGCCTGTCGTTCTTGCGACCGGTCTTTTTTCATTCCACAGTCAATAACCACAAACACGTCAACATATATCTTACAAGTTATGAAACCCAATTATTTTGCCGATGCCAACGGCTTCTACGGAGAGTTTGGCGGCGCCTATGTGCCGGAAATCCTGTACAAATGCGTGAAGGATTTGCAGGAGGCGTACCTGCCCATCATCGAGAGCGAAGCGTTCAAACGCGAATACCACGCTCTGCTGCGCGACTACGTAGGCCGTCCGTCGCCGCTTTACTTCGCCAGCCGCATGAGCGAGAAGTACG
>JAEEHP010000086.1 GCA_016280855.1 Bacteroidaceae bacterium | reverse complement strand
TGGGATTGGTAGACTCATCGGTTTATCATTTCTCATTTTTCATCTGTCATTTAGCAGCGTAGCGGCGCAAACGCTAGGGCGTTATCGCGCTGAATTCAGCCTGACGGCCATCGACTTCATCGACACGCTCAGCATCGAGTGGGAGCGTGAGCAGGTATACGTGCCGATAACCATCGGCGGGCGCAGCTATCGCTTCCTGCTCGACACAGGGGCAGGCATGTCGGTGGTCTACGACGGCACGCCGCTCGCCGACGGCCCCCATGCGGGCGACATCATCTCCCACGACGCCACGGGGCGCAGCGACACTGTCAGGATGGTCGCCCTACCCGCCTTGCAGCTGGGCAGCGTCGCCCTCTATGGGTGCAGGGCTACCGTTCAGCAGAGGGGCGCCGCCCGGCAGCCCTTCGACGGGATACTGGGCTTCGATCTGGTGAATGGTGGCCTGAGCATGAAGATCGACGTCGCCCGACGACAGCTCGTCGTCACCGACCGCCGGCGGTTCTTCGACCGCGAGGAGGGAGCCGTCAGGATGAGATACCGGCTGAACTACCACGTGCCTTATATCGACGTCATGCCCTTCGGACATCATCGCGAACAGATGCTCTTCGACACGGGCAGCCGACAGTTCCTGTCCATCAACAAGCGACATTTCGACGAGGCGATGGAGAATGGCGATACGGCCTGCTGCACGGTAGAGGGACGGTCCGTCGGCCGACATGCCATCGGCCACTATGGCACGGAGCCAGAGGGCGAGGTGACCTTCCTGCAGCTCGACAGACTACGGCTAGGGCACTGCTGCTTCAGCGACGTGCATGCCATCACCACGCAGGGAGGCTCCCACCTGGGAGCACCCCTGCTGGCCTATGGTGCCGTGGCCTTCAGCCCCGCCTCACGACGCATGCTCTTCTACCCAGCAGAGCAGACAACACGTTGTGCCACGGTCGGCAACGAACAGCTCGACATCGCCTTCGTGGCCGACCCTCAGGGGCGTGCCCAGGTAGGATTGCTATGGGAGCAGGGGACACCCTACCGCCAGGGCTTCCGACAGGGCGACATCATCGAGCAGATCGACCATCGCCCCGTCCGTGGCTTCGCCCATTTCGTCAACTGGGGCTTTGAGCCTGGCCGCGAATACATCTTCACTGTCCGCTCGCAGCAGGGCGAACGGCGCGACGTGCATTGGGTGCGCCTGGAGCAGGAGCACTGATACCCCGTCGCCTCACCACGCGCTTGAGCCTATAGCTCTAGCTCGTTCACGTTCGGAAGTGATAGCAAGCTCTCATTTCTCTCACTTAATCACGACCTTCCTTCCGCCCTCGATGTACACCCCGCGCTCCGGCTTCTGACTGAGGCGGCGCCCCTGGAGGTCGTAGAGGGGAGTGTTGGTGACTGTCGTTTGTTCAGACTTGACGATAGGAGCAATCCCAGCGAGGATGGCATCGCGTTCCTCCTGCGGCGTGCGAATGTATATCTCCTTTTGATAATAACCAACCATACCCCTGGCAGGCGCTATTAGCGACATGAACCCTTTGTTGTAGGACGAGTTCAAGGGATTGAGATAGAAGAGGAGCCCCCCTGCAGAGTTAAGGCAACCCATGCCCTCGGCCACCTGGCAGCCGTTGCTCAGGTAGATAAGCCGTCGCTGCAGGCCGTCGAGAGTCGTGAGCGTCCCCACGCTGTCGACCACGATGTCGTCGTGACCATCCACATGCTGGAAGCTGTCGCCCGGCTCCATGGTGAAGTCGTAGAGCACAAGCTCGCCGTCTTCCGTCTCACGGTAGGGGATATAGGAGGCATCGCCTACTCGGCTCCAATAGGAGTCCTTGGCAAGCAGGGCCATATAGTCGGTTTTCTTGACAAGAAGCCGTCCTCCTTCCTCACGTGCCAGTATTGTCTTAAAGGTAGGAACATCCTCGCTGTAGCGAGACATTTCGATATACCTGTATCCAAGCATCCGGAGGCTGTCAAAAGCTGCCGTATATTTGCAAGTGACCATGTATTCGTCCTCAAAGGCTGACTTAGGATGGGATTCGTTTAAAAGGAGCTCATCATTGGTGACACGGTAATTGATAATTGGGAAAATGGCTAGGAAGGATTTCGGATTGAAAGGTGCTATAGCCATGTCGTCGACAACTTCTTCTAGCGTGCGTTCTATGAGGGATTCATCATTAGCATGTACATAGTTCAGGGCAAGGTAATACCTGTCTTGTCTACTCTTTTCTGGATTCAGGTAGGCTAGCAGTCCCCCCACAGAGTTAAGGCAACCCATGCCTTCGGCCACCTGACAGCCATTGCTCAGGTAGATAAGCCGTCGCTGCAGGCCGTCGAGAGTCGTGAGCGTCCCCACGCTGTCGACCACGATGTCGTCGTGACCATCCACATGCTGGAAGCTGTCGCCCGGCTCCATCGTGAAGTCGTAGAGCACCAGCTCGCCGTCTTCCGTCTCCTTGTAGGGAATATAGGAGGCATCGCCTACCCAGCTCCATAATGTATTATTTGTCAGCAGCAACAGATATTCTTCTTTGTTGACAAAGACACGGCCGCCGTCCTCGCGAAGCCATATCTTAGGATTCTCTATCTCACGGTTTGATCGGCTACCTATCAAGACCTCCGAATAGTCCATTCCCCTATATGTCCGCCCATCAACGGCTTTTTCTCCTTTCAAGCTGAAATACAAATGATACCAAAGGTCTCTTGAGCGGCATTCCAGCCTTCTCCTGAGATAACCAGAGAAGCTCCAACTTTTCGATCCCTCTAGCATGCTGATGGTGGAGGCGTTGTCCTTTTCTTGGGCATGCCCCAATAGCGGCAGCAGGAGAAAGACAATCATCAAATAAAATTTTTTCTTCATTGTTTGCATAGGTTATTTATTGTTTCAATTGTTTGCATAGTTTATTATTGTTTCATGACGCTGGTGACTATGAATGTCGCTCCTTTTTCGCAT
>JAEEHP010000009.1 GCA_016280855.1 Bacteroidaceae bacterium | reverse complement strand
GTCAACAAGCCGCTCGTGAACTCGCTGCTTTTCCTGCGCACCACACCCACGTTTCTCCGCGCCTACAAAGAGTTACACAACAGCGACCTGATGTACTATCAGGACTTCGCCACGAAGAAACCCGCGCCCATCGACGATGTGGAAATGCGCAGCTTCATCATCCTCACTGCCGCGGACCGTGGCACCCGCGTCCAGTATCTGGGCGAAAGCGTGCCCGACTTCAAGCGCGGAGAACATGTCCGGGTGATCGACGGCCTTTACAAGGGCGCCGAAGGCTACATCAAGAAAGTCCGTTCCGACCGCAAACTCATCGTGGAAGTCCGTGGCGTTGCCGTTGTGGCGGTGTCGTACATTCCGCCAGCTTTCCTCGAGAAGATTAGTTAACATCGTTCCCTCCCTGACTTAACGTCATGCCCGGCTTGACCGGGCATCCATCCCATGCAATATCACATTTTCAGTCCCTATCGCGTGTGCCCCTTGGGCGCCCACGTTGACCACCAGCACGGTCTCGTGACCGGTTTTGCCATCGACAAAGGCGTGGATCTCTGGTTCGACTTGTCAGAATCCAGTACAGTGAATCTCCGCAGCGAGACATTCACCGGCGATGTAACGTTTGACATCGCTACTCCGGCTCTGGTCAAACAAGGCAACTGGGGCGACTATGCGCGCGGTGCCAAATTCGCTCTCCAGAAACGCTTCAAGCTGTCGCAGGGCATCGATGGCATCATCAAAGGCTCTATTCCGGTGGGGGGCCTGAGTAGCAGCGCAGCTGTCTTGATCGCTTATGTGATGGCGTTTGCCAAGGCTAACAACATTACGCTCGAACCCTTCGAAGTGATGAAGATCGCCAGCGAGGCAGAACGAGAGTACATAGGGCTGAACAACGGCCTCCTCGACCAGGCGTGCATTGCTCTGGGTAAGAAAGATCATTTGCTGATGCTCGACTGCGAAAGCAACGAGTATCGTCTTATCCCGAAGAATCCTCAGATGCCTGATTTTGAACTTGGCATCTTTTTCAGTGGTCTTACCAGAAGCCTGACATCCAGCGACTATAATCTTCGCGTAGCCGAGTGCAAGACAGCCACATGGCTGGTGCAAGCCTACGAGAACATACCTCTGAAGGAACAAAACAAAACGTTCCTGCGTGATGTGAGTGAATCGATGTTCAAGCGCCATCGTGACGAGATGCCGCCGCGTTTTGCCAGACGGGCCGAGCATTTCTTCAGCGAACACAAACGCGTCCGCGAAGGCATCACGGCTTGGGAAACCGGCAACCTCGAGTGGTTCGGCAGCCTGAGCAAGGCCAGTTGCGAAAGCAGCATCCACAACTATGAATGTGGCAGCCCCGAACTCATTGCGATCTACAACGCCATGCTGACGACCGACGGCATCTACGGTGGCCGTTTCAGCGGCGCTGGTTTCAAAGGAGCGTGCATTGCCCTGGTGGATCCGGCCAAGAAAGATAGCATTGAGCGGGAGATTACTGAGAAATACCTCGCTCAATACCCGCAGTACAAGAACTCTTTCCGCGTCTATTTCTGCAAATCCGACGACGGCGCCCGATTCGTATGAAAACCATTGTGATCGCAGCAGGCTACGCCACCCGCTTATATCCCCTGACCGAGCACTTCCCGAAGCCATTACTGCCCATCGGGAATAGCACGATCCTGGACCGGATGCTCGATGACATCGATACGATTCCCGAAATCGACGAGCATATTGTCGTTACGAACCATAAATTCGCTGGGATCTTTGAAGATTGGGCTGCGAAGCGCCAGATGCCCGGTCAACCCCCTGTCACGGCCGAGGGTAACGCCGGACATGACGAACGGCGTCATGGCCGACCTGATCGGCCATCTAAACCCATTCGTGTAATCGACGACGGCACAGAAACCAATGAAACCCGCCTGGGTGCGGTAAGAGACCTGATCCTTGCCCTGGAAACCTGCCACATCAACGAAGACATCCTCGTTGTGGCGGCCGACAACATCCTGGACTTCAGCTTCCGAGGCTTTGTGGAAGCGTTCAAGGCAAAGAAAACCTCGATGATCATGTGCCACCACGAGCCACAGATCTGGAAACTCCAACGTACGGGCGTCATAGCCGTTGATGTGGACATGCGCGTACTCATGATGCAAGAAAAGCCGCAGGAACCGGTCAGCCATCTGGCTGTTCCGCCGTTCTATATTTACCGCAAAGAGGACCTGGATCTTATACGCCATGCTATCGAAAACGGCTGTGGCGCTGATGCGCCCGGTAATCTTGCCCATTACCTGGTGGAGCGGACGCCCATCCATGCCTGGCTGATGCCCGGTGGCCGATTCGACATCGGCAGCCTCGATACGTACGAAGAAGCAAAACGAAAGTATAATACGTCATGTCCGGCTTCACCCTCGGCTACAACTGGGGATTGATCGGGCATCTAATATCTAATACCTGGCTTATGAACATTGCAGTTGCCGGTACCGGTTACGTAGGATTGAGCATCGCCACCCTGTTGGCGCAGCACAATCATGTGACCGCCGTCGATGTGATCCCGGAAAAAGTGGATCTGATCAACCATAAAAAGTCGCCCATCCAGGACGAATATATCGAAAAATACCTCGCCGAAAAGGAACTCGACCTAACCGCGACGCTCGATGGCGCGACAGCCTACAAAGAGGCAGAGTTCGTGGTCATTGCCGCACCTACCAACTACGACCCGCAGAAGAACTTCTTCGACACGAGTCACGTGGAGGAAGTCATCGATCTGGTGCTGAGCGTGAACCCCGATGCTACGATGGTCATCAAATCGACCATTCCGGTCGGCTACACTCGCGGCTTGTACGTAAAATATGCTGCCAAGGGTGCCAAGAAGTTCAACCTGCTCTTTTCGCCGGAATTTCTGCGCGAAAGCAAAGCCTTGTACGACAACCTGTATCCGAGCCGCATCATCGTCGGTTACCCGAAGATCATCGAAGGGTTCGACGAAGAGAACGCCGCGATTCGCGCCGTGGTGACCAATGATCTCGAGGAACGTGCTAGGACCTTCGCGGCCCTGCTCCAAGAAGGCGCAATCAAGCAGGATATTCCCACGCTCTTCATGGGGATGAAAGAAGCCGAAGCCGTGAAGCTCTTCGCCAATACGTACCTTGCCCTCCGCGTGAGTTATTTCAACGAACTCGATACCTATGCCGAAATCAAGGGCCTCGACACACAGGCGATTATCGATGGTGTCTGCCTGGACCCACGTATAGGCGCACACTATAACAATCCGAGTTTCGGCTATGGTGGTTACTGCTTGCCGAAAGATACCAAGCAGTTGCTCGCTAACTACGAAGATGTGCCTGAGAACCTGATCCAAGCCATTGTGGAAAGCAACCGGACCCGGAAAGACTACATC
>JAEEHP010000085.1 GCA_016280855.1 Bacteroidaceae bacterium | reverse complement strand
TCATCGCCGGAGCCTACGTAGCCGTCTGCATCGGAAATACCCATTTCGTCGACGGTGGACGGACGCGGAGTCTCGACGTAGCAGTTGGTCAACGTGATGCCGCCCCAGTCGTAGATGGCACCATACGAGTGAGCCGAAGCCGAGATGTTGGAGTTGTCGATGACCAGCTTGCTGTTGCTGTCACCCGTGATGCCATAGACGAAGCCGTCGCCGGTGACATCGATATCGGCATCCTTCAAGGTCAATATACCACCATGGGAGATATAAATGCCCAATCCGTCGTTGCTGGGAGCTGTACACATCAGCGTCAGCTTGCCGCCGGTAATCGTCGTGTTGGCATACAGGCGGATGATGGTATTATCTGCTGCGCTTACCAGCATGCTGTTGCCGGCAACGTTGATGGTCAGATCTGCAATAGTGCTCTTAACGAGATAATCGTCGCTCGTATAGGTGTGGTTACCCTTGATGGTGAGGGTGTTCGAAGCGGCATCGTATGCAAATACACCGTCACCGAGGATATCTTTGCAGTTGACGCTGTTGACAGCCTTCTCAGCGATCCAGAGGTCGTAGGCCGTAGCACCTTCGATGACCACCTTGCCACGGTAGATCTCTCCATTCAGCTTGATCTTTCCGTCCTCGAACACCGCGCCGTCGGGCTGCGTGATATACATACCTTCGCCGAGGGTGAGGCTCTTAACGCTCAGAGCAGTTGCGTCGCTACTCGAGTTGGGGTTGAAGATGAGCTTACCGCTGTTGATAACAAGGTCGGAACCGCTGCCACCGACGGCCCTATCTCCAGTGAACTCGAAGGTCAGACCGTCGAGGGTGACAGTCACGCCGTCAGTGGGCAGATAGATACCAAAGCCGTCATAAGCCTTGAGTTCACCCTTAATGCTGCCCGTTCCGGTGATGGTGGTATTCTTATCCAACTGGAAGATGTTGTCATTCACTTTGAAGTTGTTCTCGCCCTGAACGTTGATCTTCAGGCCATCGACCTTCTGGTTATAGACCACATTGCTGATGTCAGTGTTGTCGATCGTGGCACCCGTGATGGTGAGGGTCTTGGCTTCGTCGTCGTAGGCGAACTTGCCGTCGCCGAGGATGTCACTGCAGTTGTAGCTGTTCACGGCCATGTCAGCCACCATGAGGCCATACTCCTCAACCTTCATGATCATAACATCCTGTGCTAAGGTGCTGCCGACCCTGACGGCTTTGTCGCTGAAAGTGGCGCCCATAGGTTCTACGATGGCGTGACCGTCTTCGAGCGTCAGGGAATTGAGGTAGCTGATATGCCTAGCCTTGACGACTGCATTGCCTCCGACGATCATTTCACCCATATAGTTGTTCGAGCCGATACCTTTGGTCAAGGCTTCCAGCGACACGTCACCTTCCACCTTGAGTGCGGTCGAGTTCAAACCATAGAGGTCATCTGTTCTACCGGCGAGGTTAAGTGTGCCGTTTCCGTTGATGGTGACCTTGCTATTGTTGAGCCACATGCCGCCGAAAGCTGTAGTGCTGCTGAGAACGTTTATGCCATTGGCGGTGATGGTCAGTTCGGTGCCTGATTCCGTCGTGATGACACCATCGTTGGTGTTAGACGCTGTTGTGTAGTCGATGGTCGCATTATTCAGCGTCAGCGTCTTGGAGCCGGGAATGTAAGCAACCGACTTTGCTCCACTGCTGATGTACTTACTGCCGACAAAGATGGGAGATGAGTCACTATTGACTCTATTAAGCTGCTGCCCCGCAACAAAGACGGGCAGTTTCTCCTTGATGGAGCCAAACTCAACCGTTCCTGTTGCGATGTTGCCACCGTTCTGTCTGACGCATCCATTATCGAAATAGCAACCGTAGGTCGTACTATGCCAGTAGTCCATATTATCGAGAACCAGATCAGATACGCTGTAAATAGCACCATCCTCACCCTTAAAGCCGTAGCCGTATCCGTCTGAAGTTTCTTTCTTCAGTTTCAGCACATCGCCGCCATTGCAGCCATAATAGCCGTACTTCTTACCAGTGGCACCGAGGTAGCCCTTCATATCAACAGTCACGCTGGCACCGCCGCGAGTGGTGATACCAGATTCAACGCTCGAGGTGGCATAGAGCCATGCATCGGCATCAGAGGTGAAGGACGTATTGCTATAAAGATCGATAGCGTCCGTTTTGGCATTCAAACGGTTCGTGCCAACACACTTAACCGTAATATCACCAGCAGTACTCAAGGTCTTAATGGCGTTGTTCGTTTCGTCTTCTACGACCAATGACACATTGTCCAGTGTCAGCGTCTTAGAGCTGGTATTGTAGTTGACTGTTCCGCTAATAATGTATGGGCTACCAACAGCTACATAGTTGCAGTTGTTGAGCTGTACGCCAGCTATGTAAATTGGATATTTCTCTTTTACGACATAGAAGTTAACATCTGAGCCCTTGACCACTTCGCCGCCAGTCTTCTTCACTTGACGTGATGAGGCGTCCCAATAACAGCCAGGGGTGCCATAGCTGCTGCTGTAGAAGAAATCCATATCGGTCAGTGTCAAGTGGCAGACACCTATGATAGAAGCTTGACTGCCGCCATAGAAATAGTAGTCAGAATTGCTTCCGGCCTTTTTCAAGATCAAGTCGTTATTGGGAGCGGACTCGCTGTAGTCGTTATAAACGCCACGCGAAGAACCTGTGAATTTTGCTGTAGCATCCACGTTCACGGTCAGAGGACATGTCCAGCCCTTATTCATATAAACAGCGGAACCGTTTGTGTTCTCAAATGTGATCTTCTTGTCACCTGTAATCTCCGTGGAACCATATATGTCTAGCGGGATTGAGCTGGCCTTGATGAGGTTTTCGGAACCCGTAGAGTTAATCTTGAAGGAAGAGAGGTAAGAAACAATACCTTTCGACAGCGTAACGCCATCCATCGTCAGCGTCTTGGTGCTGTGATCCCATTTGATCGTTCCTGACGTCAGACCCATTAACGAGGCATCTGACGACGAAGAAGAGTACGATTGATCGTTACCTACGACGATAGGCTTCTGTCCAATGGCCAAAGCCGGAGCAACTCCCGCTTTGTTCACCAGATTACCGCTGGCATCTACGATACCGCCCTTGCTACTACTAAATGAGCAGCCAACAGTTGACACAAAGCTCTGTTGCACGCCATTCAGACTGGTGTAGATGGCAGTGAAGCCGCTCATGGCAGCCTTGCCAGTGGGAGCCGTCAGCGTCATCCAGGTGTAGTTGGGAGCAAAGATGTTGTTGTCGGACATACCATGCACACAGTCGCTTTGGGACGTCTCGGCTGTAAAACGGACACCCGAAATGTCGAGCCTGCAATTAGGCTCCATGCGAATGGCATTACCCACTCCAGTGTTTTTAACAGTAAGCGATCCTACCTGACCGGAAGCAGAACCGATCCAGATCTTGCTCTGAGCATAAATACCAGCGGACGAGGTGCTGGAAGCGGAACAGATGATGGTGTTGGAACCTTCACAGCGGATGGTTAAGCCATCAGTAAAGCCAGTGACAAAAACGGCGTCATTGTCTGATACGGTAATCGTAGCATTCTTCAAAGTGAGCACCTTGGTGCTGGCATCGAAGTGTACCGAACCGGTGACGGCCGAGTTGGAAATATTTCCAGTGGTCGTGTAGTTAACGCCACCAATTTTTACGCGTTGTGCCCACATAGGCGCAACGAGTATGGCGAGCATTAACAAAGAAGTAAAAAATCTCTTCATAATTTGATTATTTTTAAGGTGAATAATGAATGAATTATCGCTTGACGCTGCAAAGATACTATTTATTTTTAGAAAAGGTCTTGGATTTTGGTGACAAAATACTTGGACAGAAGTGCCGAAAGCGTCACAATAATCCTAATTTCACAATCTTTAACAGCTTTCGGGGCTACCTCCCTAAGAATTGCGAGGGTGTCATGCCCGTCTCCTTCTTGAAGAAGCGGCTGAAGTAGGAGTTATCCTCGAAGCCGCAGGCACGGGCCACCTCGATCATCGTGAGACCGCCGCGACGGATGAGGGTGCAGGCCTTGCGAAGACGGCGTTGTTGGATGTACTCGCTGACGCTCATGCCTATGGCAGATTTCATCCTGCGGTTGAGTTGGAAGCGGTCGAAGCCCAGCGAGGCCGCCAACTGGGCGACATTCACTTCGCAACGACTGATCTGATCGTCCAACAAACGGTCGAGGTCATAAAGCAGATAGCGCGCACTGCCCTTGGGACGAGGCAAAGGGCGAGGTGTGTAAGGTTGGAGATGTGATTGATCCATAACTTTTGCAGTTGAGGTTTGACGCTGCAAAAGTAGGACAAAAAAGTGATACAGGCCTTGGACAAAAGTGACAAAAGGTTGGACTAAAGTGACAAAGTGCTCATTTACAAGGTCCGTTATGCCTTGTTGACGAACTCCGAAGGCGACATTCCCGTTTCCTTGCGGAAGAAACGGCTGAAATAGGCATCGTCGTCGAAGCCGCAGGCACGGGCCACCTCGGCCACCTTGAGACGACCTTGACCGAGCAGCATGCAGGCTCGTTCGGCACGGTAGCGGCTGGCATACTCCTGCATGGTGATGCCCTCGATGGACTTGACCTTGCGGTTGAGCAGGGTGCGGGTGATGCACAGCGCATCGGCCAGCCGGGCAAGATCGACCTGGCAGGCTCGCATCTGTTCATCGAGGAGGGCATCGACTTTAATTATAAAAGGATCGCGCGAGGCTTGTTCCTGTGCTTCGCCAGAAGAGGGCGAAGCGGCGTCGGGGGCCTTGCTTTCGTCGGGGCCGTCGGGAGCATCGGCTGTTCCACGTGTGTCCTGAGCGGTCTCAGCTGCTGCCACGGCAGCAAGATACTTCTCCTGCCACTGCCGCACACGGCGGTTGCGTTCCTTGATGCTGCGCAGCTGCAGCAACACGGCAATGATGAGGACCGTACCGAAGACGACGGCTCCGATGATGAGCAGGCGGGTGAGGTGTTCCTGACGGATATTCTGCTGCCGCATACGTTCGAGTTCGTAGCGGGCATCGTAGTCGGCCATGGCCTGCAGCGTACCTTCTTCGAAGAGCGAATCGCGCAACAGACTGTAGGCTTCGAGATGGTCGGCAGCACGCCCGGCATCGGTGACACGTAGCGCCTTCCATAGTCCCAGATGGCTCTTGACCTGGCCGTTGCGGTTGCCGGTGCGCAGGTTGATGGCGAGGGCTTCCTCGTAGAACGCTGCTGCGGCGGCGAGCCGCTGCTGATGAACGGCAATGCTGCCGAGCTGGTTGAGGCAGATGGCCAGGGAGGTGGCGTTGCCGGCGCGCCGCAACTCAGGCTGCGCTGTCTCGAGCAGGGCACGGGCTTCGCTGAGATGCTCCGTGGCTTCGAGGACGCTGGCTTTCTGCACCTGACGGATGGCCATGCGATGAAGATCGCCGCGCAGGGAGTCCAGACGCAAGGCTTCATTGGCTGCCGCGAGGGCTTCGTCAGGACGGTCGAGCGAGAGGTAGATCTCCGAGAGGGTGCCGTAGCGACCGGCTATCTTCACGCTGTCGTTCAGCGATACCGCGAGGTCTAAGGAGCGACGGACATATTTCTCGGCATCGGCAGGCTGACGCGTCAGGACATAGATGGAGCCAAGGGTATTCAGCGAATAGACGAGGCGTTCC
>JAEEHP010000084.1 GCA_016280855.1 Bacteroidaceae bacterium | reverse complement strand
ATCGAGATCAACGCACGTCTCTCGCGCTCCAGTGCCCTGGCTTCCAAGGCCACGGGTTATCCGCTCGCCTTCGTCGCTGCCAAGATAGCCCTCGGCTACACCTTGGACCAGATTGGCGAGATGGGCACCACTAACTCGGCATACGTAGCACCATCGCTCGATTATATGATTTGCAAGATTCCGCGTTGGGACCTCACCAAGTTCGTCGGCGTTTCGCGTCAGATCGGTTCGTCGATGAAGAGCGTTGGTGAAATCATGAGCATAGGCCGTTCGTTTGAAGAGATGTTGCAGAAAGGCCTGCGCATGATAGGGCAGGGGATGCACGGTTTTGTGGGCAACGAACATGTTCATTTCGACGATCTCGACGATGCTCTCGAGAATCCTACCGACCTACGTATCTTCGCCATCGCACAGGCCTTGGAGGAGGGCTATACTGTGGAGCGAATCGAGCAGCTGACGAAGATCGATCCGTGGTTCATCAAACGCATGAAGCACATCGTGGACCTCAAGCACCAGCTCGAGAGCTACAACAGCCTCGAAGAGCTGCCTGATGCTTTCATGCTCGAAGTGAAGCAGGCCGGCTTCAGCGATTTCCAGATAGCACGCTTTGTGCTTAAGCCCGCTGGCGGCAACCTCGAAAAGGAGAACCTCGAAGTGCGCCGCTATCGCAAGATGCGCGGCATTCTGCCCTCTGTGAAGCGCATCCCCACCGTGGCCAGCGAGCATCCCGAGCTTACCAACTACCTCTATTTCACCTACACCCACGTGCCCGCATTCCAGGATGCTTTCAGCCTTGGCTCCGCCGCCAACGGTTCACCCGTCGAGAAATACCAACCCCTCCACGATATCAATTACTACAACAACGAGAAGTCCGTCATCGTCCTCGGCTCGGGAGCCTATCGCATCGGCCCTTCGGTTGCGTTCGCCTGGTGTTCAGTAATCGCCATCAATACAGCGCGCAAGCTTGGCTACAAGAGCATCATGATCAACTACAACCCCGAGACCGTTTCGACCGATTACGATATGTGCGACCGCCTCTATTTCGACGAGCTGACCTTGGAGCGTGTCCTCGACGTCATCGAACTCGAGCAGCCTCGAGGTGTCATTGTCAGCGTGGGCGGACAGATTCCCAACAACCTCGCCATGAAGCTGCATCGCCAGGGTGTCCCTGTCCTCGGCACCTCGCCTGTAGATATCGACCGCGCAGAGAATCGCGACAAGTTCTCGGCCATGCTCGACAAGCTTGGCGTGGACCAACCCGCTTGGCGCGCCCTGACCAGCCTCGACGACATTAAGGAATTTGTCAGCGAGGTGGGTTATCCCGTACTCGTGCGTCCCTCCTATGTTCTCTCGGGCGCAGCTATGAATGTGTGCTACGACGACGAGGAGCTGGAAAGCTTCCTCAACATGGCCACCGAGGTGTCGAAGGAATTCCCCGTAGTAGTGTCGAAGTTCATGACCGAGACCAAGGAGATAGAGTTCGACGCCGTTGCCGACAGGGGCGAGATTGTAGAATATGCCATCTCGGAGCACGTGGAATATGCCGGCGTTCACTCCGGTGACGCCACGATGGTCTTCCCGGCTCAGAACGTCTATTTTTCCACTATCCGTCAGATGAAGAAGATCTCGCGCAAGATTGCTGCCGAACTCAACATCAGCGGCCCCTTCAATATTCAGTTCCTCGCCAAGAACCGTGAGGTCAAGGTTATCGAGTGCAACCTCCGTGCCTCACGTTCGTTCCCCTTCGTGTCAAAGATACTGAAGCGCAACTTCATCGAGACCGCCACGAAGATCATGCTCGACGCTCCCTATCAGCGGGCCGAGAAGAGTGAGTTCGATATCGACCGCATCGGCGTTAAAGCCAGCCAGTTCTCGTTCGCCCGTCTGCAGAATGCCGACCCCGTATTAGGCGTCGACATGTCGTCAACGGGTGAAGTAGGATGCTTGGGCGACAGCTTGAACGAAGCCCTGTTAAATGCTTTGATAGCAACGGGTTATCGTCTGCCGAAGAAGTCGGTACTCATCTCCTCGGGTGGTGCCAAGGGCAAGGTGTCGCTCCTTGAGCCTGCACAGGATCTGGTAAAGAAGGGCTTCGAGGTGTACGCCACTGGCGGCACGGCCAAGTTCTTCAATGACAACGGCGTGAAGGCCACGCCCGTCAGTTGGCCCGACGAGGATGGCGAGAACAACGTCATGGACATGATTGCCGAACACAAATTCGACCTCATCGTCAACGTGCCGAAGAACCACACGAAGCGCGAGCTGACCAACGGCTACCGCATCCGCCGTGGGGCCATCGACCACAACATCCCCCTGATGACCAACGTCCGTCTGGCCAAAGCCTTCATCGAGGCCTTCACAGCCATGAAGCAGGAGGACATCCAGATCAAGGCCTGGCAAGAGTATAATAATTGAAAATTGAAAATTGAAAATTCTTTGATGTGAAAGAAGAAATAAGAGCATTGTTGGAAGATTTGCTGCCATTGGTTGACTTTGACAGCGACTTCCTGTTTGCTGAACTCAATTCGCTTGACGTTACCACCATCCTGATGTCGCTGGCCGACAAATACGGCATCAAGCTGGAAGCTATCGATGCTACGCCGAAGAACCTGAAGTCGTTAGACAACATCGTGGCTATGGTGGAGCGCAAACTTCAGGAGAAATGATTTTAGAAGACTATCTCAGAGAAGACGCACGTCTCTACCCCGATAAAACCGCTATTATCTGCGGGGCAGAGACGTGCTCTTATCAGCAACTCTACGAGCGCTGCGTGGCGCGTGCCGCCGACTATGCCGACCGTCGGGGCAAGGTGGTGCTGTTCAGGGCTTCGCCAACCATCGGTTTCATCGTCGATTATTTCGCCATCCACATGGCTGGTGCCGTAGCCGCCCCGATGGAGAAGGATACGCCACAGGAAATCATCGATGAATTGGGTAAAAAGCTCAACTTCGCCGAGGTTCCCGAAGGCATCGCCGACGTGCTCTACACCACAGGCACTACCGGGCGGTCGAAGGGCGTGATGATTAGTCATCGCACCATTGTGGCCGACGCCGAGAACCTGATTGCCGGACAGCTCTTCTCGCACGAGCTGGTGTTCATCATCAATGGACCGCTGAACCATATCGGCAGCCTGTCGAAGATTTATCCCGTCATCATGCTGGGGGCTACACTGTACATCATCGACGGCATGAGGGATATGAACGCTTTCTTCGGCGCACTTGACTATCCCGCCACGAAAATGGCCACTTTCTTCGTACCGGCCAGCGT
>JAEEHP010000083.1 GCA_016280855.1 Bacteroidaceae bacterium | reverse complement strand
GGCCTGCTCTCGGCAAAGGGCACCTTCGAGGGGCCCATCTTGAAGGACAAGGCGGCATTCCTCGTCACCGCGCGCCGCACGTATATGGATATGTTCCTGAAACTCTCTCCCGACTTCAAGAACAACACCCTCTACTTCTACGATATCAATGCAAAACTGGACTGGACGCTCGACAAGCGCAACCAACTGTTCCTGACATTCTTCACTGGCTACGACCGTACCGCCGTAGAGGATATGATTGATGTGAAATGGAACAACATGACGACCAGTCTGAAATGGCTGCACCACTTCAATGGAGGCTCCAATTCGCAGACCACCTTATATTATAGTGGCTATCAGACCGACAACGGCGTGGATTTCTTAGGTCTCAACCTCTGGTACAAAGGACATATCCGTCAGGCGAGCCTGCGACAGGACTTCCACTTACAACTGGGCAAGCACCAGCTGAAGGCTGGCTTCCAATCGTCGCTATTCAACGTGAAATCGGCAGAATGGCAGATTGTCAGCAAATACAACAAGGAGGAACGCCGCGCCTGGGAGAATACGGCCTGGGTGAACGGCACGTTTGAATTCGATCGTCTCACGGCCTCACTCGGACTGCGTTTCGATGCTTTCTCGCCCCTCGGCGGCTCGCTCTACTACGACATCGCCGACGATGGCAGCATCGACTGGTACTACAACTATGGGAAGAACCAGATCGTGACAACACACTACGTGCTGGAGCCACGTGCCAGCCTCAGCTATCAGGTGACGGATGAAGCCAGCGTCAAACTGGGCTATGCACGTACCTCGCAGAACATCCACGCCCTGCGCAACCAGAGCACCTCCACCCCCTTCGACCGCTATGCCATCAGCAGTAATATCATCAAGCCCGAAGTGGCTGATCAGGTGAGTGCGGGACTCTACATGATGACCCCGTCGCAGACATACGACTACTCACTGGAGGCTTACTACCGAAAGACCCGCAACGTGATTGACTACCGCGACGGCAAGTCGTTCAGAAGCGAGATTGAGATAGAGCGCCTTGTGCTGCCTGGCGAAGGCAAAAGCTATGGTATAGAGCTGTGCGCCAGGAAGAATACTGGCAAGTTGACGGGATGGCTCGCCTATACCCTTGCTTGGTCGAAGACACGCATCGATGGCATCAATGGAGGCCAGTGGTATGACGCCAACAACGACCGACGCCACGACATCAACATCGTAGGCATGTATCGGCTGAACGACAAATGGACCTTCAACGCAGCCTGGATCTTCAACAGCGGACAAGCCTTCACCGCCCCCAGTGGCAAATACCAGATCATTGACAACTGGATCTACTACTACGCTGAGCGCAACGGCTACCGTGCACCAGACTACCACCGCCTGGACGTCAGTGCCATCTGGACGCATAAGAAACCTAAGTACACCACCCAGTGGGTCTTCGGCATCTATAACCTCTACAACCGTTACAACCCGTTCCTCATTAATTTCGAGGACAGCGAAAACGGTGCACGTACGCGAGCCGTGCAATACAGTCTCTTCGGTATCATACCGTCGGTAGCTTTCAACATCAAATTCTGAACATCAATGAGAAGAATAAGCGAAATACTCACCCTAGTTGGGATACTCATCCTATTTGGCTCCTGCAAGAAGGACATTGAGATCGACTATCACCGTGTGGCTCCGCTCTATGTGGTCGAAGCCTCAGTGAGCAACGACGGCATGAAGGCACGTGTCAGCCGTACGAACGCCATGGATGACAACACAACGGTCAGTGACATCACTGGAGCCACGGTGATCGTCACTGGCAATGACGGCACCCGTGAGCTGCTCTTACACAAAGGCAAGGGCATCTACCAATCAAAAGCTAAGGGGACACCCGATGTGGTCTATACCATTGACGTCGAGGTCGATGGACAGCACTTCACGTCGAGTTCGACCATGCAGAATGAACCTATGGTCAACGATTTCTACTTCATCCGGAAAAAGATTGTTGGTGAGAATTTCCTGATGGCCAAACTGCTGATACAGGATATCCCCAACGAAGAGAACTACTATTTCGCTCATCTCTACCGCAATGGCACCGGTTTCAGGTGGGCCGTCAAGAAAGACGATACCGACCCCAACAAGGAACAGCAGATATTGTTCACCTTCGCCAGGGAGGGGAGCAACGACAAAGACCTGCCCAAGGAAGGCGACCGTTTCCGTCTGGAGGTGCGCACCATCGACAGGAAGAGCTACGACTATCTCTTCTCCATGCAACAGATGGACAATACCGGCACCAACCCGATTCCCGACTTCACGGGTGGTTGTCTGGGATATTTCTCAGCCTATAGCCAGTGGATTGATAATTATGTCTTCCGCTATGCTAACGTGAGCGAAGAGGAATAAGTAGAGAGGACTATTCCTTTTTGTAGATGTTCACGGTGATGGTTACGTCGATAGCATCCATGACATAGCGCAACTGCACCACCTGCTCCGTAAACGATACGACTTGCATCAGGAGTTTCTGCTTTTCGTTGTACTCATCGAGATATTCCAATCGCATGTTACTGTTATCACACTGATAAGTACCCTCTGAAGTCATCCGTCCATCCTGGCTGAAAGCCTGGAAGGAGCCCTTTCTCACCATTCCGTTATAAGTTCCGTCACCAAGGAAAACCAGCTCTTGGATAGGCAACTCATCCGGATCCAGTTCTGCGTCGCCATCGATCACCACGTCATCGGGGTTGGTGCCACGCTGCCAAGTGCCCACAATCGTGTCACCAAGTCGCCGGCCGTCATCATCACCGCCAGAACAGCCTGTCAACAACAACAGTAAGATAAAAAAGGCAGAAGCCCTGGCGATACCAGAGCTTCCTGAGCCTTGATGGTTGAATATATGCATCGTCACTTATTTCACGTTACCAACTTTCACCAGATACTCGGCAATCTGCACAGCGTTGAGAGCAGCACCCTTGCGAATCTGGTCACCAGAGAGCCAGAAGGTCAGACCGCAGTCATCGCTGAGGTCCTTACGGATACGACCTACATAGACATCGTCCTTGCCAGCAGTCTCCAGCGGCATCGGATAGGTCAGCGTGGCAGGATCATCCTTCAACGTACAACCAGGAGCGGCAGCGATGGCTTTCTGTGCCTCCTCGACGCTGATGGGTTTCTCGGTCTCGATCCATACCGACTCTGAGTGTGAACGCAGCGAACTGACGCGGACACACATGGCCGAGCATTTGGCGTCGGTATGCATGATCTTCCGGGTCTCGTTGTACATCTTCATCTCTTCCTTGGTATAGCCGTTGGGCTGGAACACGTCGATCTGGGGAATCACATTGTAGGCCAACTGATGGGCGAACTTCTTAATGGTCTTGACCTCACCGTCCTCGACCATCTCCTTATACTGCTGCTGCAACTCTGCCATCGCAGCGGCACCGGCACCAGAGGCACTCTGGTAACTGGCCACATGGATACGCTTGATATGGGAGATCTGCTCAAGCGGCTGGAGCACCACGACCATCATGATGGTGGTACAGTTCGGGTTGGCGATGATGCCACGCGGACGGTTCAGGGCATCCTCTGCGTTGCACTCGGGCACCACGAGGGGCACATCCTCATCCATACGGAAGGCACTTGAGTTGTCGATCATCACGGCACCATACTTCGTGATGGTCTCGGCAAACTCCTTGGACGTACCGGCACCAGCACTGGTGAAGGCGATATCGACATCCTTGAAGTCATCGTTATGCTGAAGCAACTTCACTTCGATCTCCTTGCCCTTAAAGGTATATTTACGGCCGGCACTACGTTCTGATCCGAACAGCACCAGCTCGTCCATGGGGAAATTCCTCTCATCAAGAATGCGCAGGAACTCCTGTCCTACGGCTCCACTTGCACCTACAATTGCTACTTTCATCTTGTCTAATTTATTTATAAATCGTGAATTTGGCTGCAAAATTACAAAAAATCCGCGTAATCCGCACTATCCGTGGCAAAAAAATCGTAACTTTGCACGCAAAATGACACTATTGGCGACATATTTCCCCATCACCGACCCCACACTGATCTTCTTTGTGGTGTTGCTGATTATTCTCTTTGCTCCAATCGTGATGAGTAAGTTGCGTATCCCGCATATCATCGGTATGGTACTGGCGGGCATCCTGATCGGAAAATACGGATTCAACATCCTTGAGCGCGACAACTCCTTCGAGCTCTTCGGCCGCGTGGGACTCTACTACATCATGTTCCTCGCCGGTTTGGAGATGGACATGGAGGGCGTGAAGAAGCACACCAGCCAGTTCATCATCTTCGGACTGCTCACCTGCTTCGTACCGCTCATCCTCACCTATGTCATGGCGATGACGCTGCTCGACTACTCTGGCACGGCTTCATTCCTGCTCGGTTGCATCATGGCTTCAAACACACTCATAGCCTACCCCATTGTGGGGCGCTACGGTCTTCAGCGCCATCCGAGTGTCACCCTCAGTGTCGGTTCGTCGATGATCTCCTTGTTTATGGCCCTGGTGATGTTGGCAGCCCTCGCCGGGTCGTACGAGGAAGGCAGCAACTGGCTCTTCTGGCCGTTGTTCATCCTGAAATTCGCTGTCTTCTGTCTAGTGAGCATCATCTTCATCCCGAAGCTGACGCGCTATTTCCTACGCCGCTACAGTGATGCTGTCATGCAGTACATCTTCGTCCTGGCAATCATGTTCCTGAGTGCTGCCTTCACGTCGCTCATCGGTCTGGAGGGTATCTTCGGCGCCTTCTTCTCTGGTCTGATACTCAACCGCTATATCCCCCGTGTGTCACCGCTGATGAACCGCATCGAGTTTATCGGCAACGCCTTGTTCATCCCTTACTTCCTGATTGGTGTGGGCATGCTCATCAATATCCGCACCATCTTTGCGGGTCCAGAGATGTTGTGGATCGTGTTCCTCATCGTGTTCTTCGGCACCTTTGGCAAGGC
>JAEEHP010000082.1 GCA_016280855.1 Bacteroidaceae bacterium | reverse complement strand
TACGGCGTCTTCCCATCATTCTCCGGAGGTTGCGTTCCCTCGAAGGAGAAGTTCTGGGAACCGATTTCCGGGGGCTTCGGCTAGTTGAAGCTGCGCGGATCGTGGGGTCGTGTCGGTAACGATTACACCAATGGTGCCCGCTTCCTCTATTTGCCTGGTGCCTGGCAGTTCTACCAGGGCTCGATGACCATGAACCCGATTAACCGCGGTGCCAACTTCGGCACGAGCGGCAACTGGTTGCAGTCCGTTAGGGAGCTGACGGCCGGTAACCCCGGTGTGACTTGGGAAACCGCCACAAAGATCAACCTCGGTTTGGATGCCGCCTTCCTGCGCGATCGTCTGACGTTGAACTTCGATATTTTCTGGGAGGACCGTAAGGACATCCTTGTCTCGAACGTCTCGCTGCTGCCTGCTGTCACCAGTCTGCCCAGCAGCTACGTCAATGAGGGCCGCGTGAAGAACCATGGCTTCGAGCTCTCCCTGAAATGGGCAGACAAAGTCGGTGCCTTCCGCTATAGCATTAGCCCCAGCATTGCCTTTGCCCGCAACAAGATTATCGAGAAGCTCGAGGTGCCCAAGATGTACGACTACCTGAGCGAGACTGGTCTGCCTGTCGGACAGCGCTTCGGCTACGACCTTTTCGAGTTCTACCAGCCCGGCACCGAAGAACGCTATATGGCGAAATATGGTGTGGCGATGCCCGATCAGCAGTATGATATCAAATATGGTGATGCCGTTTACGTTGACCTCAACAACGATGGCCTCATCGACCAGAACGACCAGAAGCCAATCGGTTACACCGATGTCCCCGAAATCACGTGGTCCGTCAACGGCAACCTGAGCTGGAAAGGTCTTGACTTCTCGATGCTGTGGGTCGGTGCAGAACACACCAGCCGTATGCTTAACGGATACTTCCGCGATCAGTTCGGTTCGACGAACACGTCAGCGCTGACACAGTGGGTTGCCGACAACTCCTGGACCGAAGATAACCCCAACGCCATACTGCCGCGTATCTCGTTTGCCAACCGCGTACACAATAACCACGACTCACGTGCTTGGCTTGTCGATGCGCGCTATGTTCGTCTGAAGAATATGGAACTCGGCTATTCCTTTAGTAAGATAAGGTGGCTGCCGCAGGTGAACTACATTCGTTTGTATGCTTCTGGCCAGAACCTCCTGACCTTCTCCGACTTCAAGGGTAATGACCCCGAAGCACCCGGCTCAGGTCTCGACTATGGTATGCGCTATCCTATGACACGCGTGTATAACTTCGGCCTACAAGTTAACTTCTGATGCATTTAAATCTTGAAGATTATGAAAAAGTTCTTTAATTATATATTAGGTGTAGGGCTTGCGACGTGCATGTTCACGTCCTGCGTCGATGACTTCCATTTGGGCAACGCCTTCCTCGAGAAAGCGCCCGGTGTTGAGGTGAACGCTGACTCGGTGTTCCTGAAAGGCGAATATGTCCGCAATTTCCTGTGGAATGCCTATGGACAGCTCTACTGCACGTACACCTCTGGTAACATGATGAACGGCGCCCCCATCGACGTGCTTTCCGACTCCTATCACTGCTACGTCAGCTGGGGCGGTCCCAAGCAGAGCTACTACCCCGGCGGTTTGACCGAAGATGCTCAGGACACCGAGGATGGTAACTACCAAGGTAAATTCTCCTATTCTACCAAGACCGGTGGACTGGACAGCGATGCTGGCGGTCGTGTGTCGATCTATGAGGCCGTGCGCATTTGCTGGCAGATTATTGAAAACATAGACCGTGTGCCTGACCTGAGTGACGAAGAGAAGAGCTGCCTGCGCGGCGAGGCCTACACGATTATGGCCAGCCGTTATTTCGATGCCTTCCGCAACTTCGGCGGTCTGTGCCTCGTCAAGAAGAGTTTCCCTGTCGGCGAGGGTTTCACCGAAGGTCGTGCCACAGCCTGGCAGACCGTGGAGTTCATCGACTCGCTCATCCAGTGCGCTATCGATGAACCTGGATTCAGATGGAATATTCCCAACGCCGACATCGGTCAGTGGTCTGGCCGCCTGACCCGCGCTTCAGCCCGTGCCTTGCGTTGCAAGGTATGGATGTTTGCCGCTTCGCCGCTGTTCAACAGCAATGAGCCTTATATGCGTTACGACAAGACTCCGACCGGCCTCGAGAACGAGGAGCACGTGTGGTTCGGCAAGGAAGACCCGTCGCTGTGGAAACGCTGTCTGCAGTACTGCAACGACTTCTTCGACGACAATGCCGCCAACGGCGACTACTACCAACTCATCCAACCCGAGACACAGGACGAGGCCGGCTATCGTATGGCTTACCGCCGTGCCTATCGCTATCGTAACAACGAGACACGCCACGAGAAACTCTTCGACGCCCATCCTACGCAGTACCTGAGTGATGCCGTGGTGAACGGCGAACGCCAGAACTCGTGGGGTTGGGGATGGCGAGGCTTCGCGCTCGACTGCTATCGTCAGGGCGGTGCCGTTCCTACGAACGAGCTCATGGAGTGCTTCGGCATGCAGGACGGCCGCGACTTCCCCTACATGGATCTCTACGGCCCGGGTAAGAACCCTGACGGCATCGACATCTTCGCCGACCGCGACCCGCGACTCTACGAGACGATGCTCGTGCCCCGTCAGTCGATGCCCGCTGGCTTCGACTACAACGGTAAAAACTACGCCGACACCTGGGAGCAAGGAGCTATGTTCTACGACAAGGATAACTTCGGCGATGCCGGAAGCGACGACTGCGCTTCTCACTATCGTAAGTTCAAGTGGATGCTCGACTATCAGGACAACAAGATGAACGACGAATACATCGGCGTGTCTTACATCCGTCTGGCTGAGGTTTATCTCATCCGTGCTGAGGCTAAGGCCGAGACCGGCGACCTCCGCGGTGCTCTGGATGACCTGCACGTTGTGCGCAGCCGCGTTGGACTGGGACGTCTCGAAACGATGAACCCGACCTTGAACCTGACCTCCAACAAGGAGAACCTCATCAACGAAATCCTTCGCGAACGCAACTGCGAGATCGGTGCCGAGTGCGGTGACCGCCTCTACGACATGGTACGTCGCAAGCGTCAGGACCTCTTCACCAAGCCCTTGCATGAGATTCGCGTCTATCGTTTGGATGAGAGCGGCAACCGCCTGACCGAAGGCGACCAGCGCTGGGTAGAAGGAACTCCTTGGCCAAAGTTCGAATACGAGAAGCCGCAGATTGTCAACGGCGCACGCCGTTGGTGGGAACCCGGCTACTGGACCAACAAGTGGTATCTCGACCCCGTCTCGCGTCTTGAGATTCAGAAGGGATACGGACTAACTCAGAATCCCGGATGGTAAAAACGATAACGTTAACGGTAACGATAACGATAACGAAAACGAAAAAGAAAACAAATTATGAAAATACGTAATATATTTAAATGTACCTTTGCGGTACTCTTGGGCGTCCCCATGGCGGCGAATGCCCAGGTGACGCTGAGCGACAAGGAGTCGCAGAAGGTAGATTTAGGCTATGGTGTTGAGCAGTCCGAATTCCTTACTACGGCAGCCACAACGACGATTACCTCCGAGGAACTCCGCCGCACCTCAGCCATCAGCCTGGCCGATGCCCTATACGGCAAGCTCCTTGGCTTGAACGCCTACCAGAACACAGGCTTCAAGGGCGAGGAAGGTCGAGGCGCAACGTTTAATATCCGTGGCGTGCAGACGACGGGCGAACGCGATATCTTGATCCTTGTCGATGGCGTCGAACGACCCATCGACCGCCTCTCCGTCGAGGAAGTGGAAAGTGTCACCGTCCTGAAGGATGCAGCTGCTGTGGCTCTTTACGGCCACGAAGCCATCAACGGCGTGCTGCTTGTCAAGACCAAGCATGGCAACAAGGACGGTAAGTACCACTTCAAGGCCGGCTACTCCCACAAGTTCCAGTTCGACCCGAAGACGGCTGAAATGGTCAACGCCTACGACTATGC
>JAEEHP010000081.1 GCA_016280855.1 Bacteroidaceae bacterium | reverse complement strand
CGGCAAGGCCATAAGCAACGAAACCATCCCAAGCCAGTTCATCATACGCATGCGAGAATTAGCGCAAATGGAGATGCAGTTCTTCGTCAAGCCCGGCACCGAGCTCGACTGGTTCTCCCAGTGGAAGCAGACACGTATGGCTTGGCATCAGGCGCTGGGCTTCGGCGCAGAGAACTATCGTTTCCACGACCACGACAAGCTGGCTCACTACGCCAACGCCGCTACCGACATCGAGTTCCACATGCCTTTCGGTTTCAAGGAGGTAGAAGGTATCCACTCCCGAACCAACTTCGACCTCTCGCAGCACGCCAAGTACAGCGGCAAGAAGATCGAGTACTTCGACCCCGAAACCAACGAGAGCTACACGCCGTTCGTCATCGAGACGTCCATCGGCGTCGATCGTATGTTCCTCAGCGTCATGTGCCACAGCTACTGCGAGGAGCAGCTGGAGAATGGCGAGACGCGCGTCGTGCTGCGCCTGCCCGCCGCCCTGGCTCCCGTGAAGCTGGCCGTGCTGCCGCTGGTGAAGAAGGATGGTCTGCCCGAAATCGCTCAGGACATCGTCAACGACCTCCGCTTCCACTTCAACTGCAAGTACGACGAGAAGGACACTATCGGCAAGCGCTACCGTCGTATGGACGCTATCGGATGCCCCTACTGCGTCACCATCGACCACGACACGCTCAACGACCACTGCGTCACCCTGCGCGACCGCGACACCATGGAGCAGCGCCGTGTGCCCATCGCCGACCTCCAGTCCATCATCGAGGACAAGGTCAGCATCACCAGCCTGCTGAAGAAGCTGCTGTAAGAAAAAGACCCACCCCCGCCCTCCCTGTGAGGGAGGGAGTGGTTACTTTGAACCATGGCATACAAAACATCCTATCCTGATAGATATGGTTTATTGAAGGAATACGCACGTGAGAATCGGAGAAATCAGACGCTCGCAGAAACGTTCCTTTGGGACAATATTAAGGATGAAGCTTTAGGGGTCAAATTCCTACGTCAACATATAATAGGTGACTACATAGTAGATTTCCTTGCTCGTAGTGAAGGACTTATTATTGAAGTTGATGGCGCATATCATGCAGAACGGCAACAGAAGGAAGATGATGCGCTTAGGACGGATATCCTACAACGGATGGGCTATAGTGTGATGCGCTTTACTAACGAACAGGTTCTTTACGATATCGATAGTGTTATTCAGCAAATAAAAGACTATTTCGACAAAGGAATCATCCTCAACAACAGCTACGATGAAACTTAAAATGACACCTTTTTCCAAGGTAACCATTCCCTCCCTTACAGGGAGGGTGAGGGGTGGGTCTGTTCTTTTCCTCTTGCTCCTATTCTTCTCCTCCTGTTCCTCCGACTCCTCCGACTACGACCCCTACCACCATTGGCGCACGCGCAATGAGGCGTGGTATGCCGGGGTGGCTGATTCGGCACGCACAGCCATCGCGGCTGCGCAGCGCCAGTATGGCGACCGTTGGGAGGAGCATTGCGATTGGAGGATGTATAAGTCGCTGCGGCGCAGCCCCATCTATCAGACGGGCCATCTTGAGGACAGCATTTGCGTGCATATCCTCACACGCGGCGAAGGAAGCGTGTCGCCGCTCTCAACCGATACCGTGTACATCAACTTCCGCGGTTGGCTGATGCCGACCACCGATGCTGAGGGCAATCGCAAGGACATCATCTTCGCGCAAACCTACTACGGCACGTTCGATCCCGCCACGGCAGCTGCCACGAAATCCGTCGTGAACGCGTTCTCCGAAGGTTTCGAGACGGCGCTGCAATACATGGTAGCCGGTGACGACTGGAACGTGTATATTCCTCAGGATCTGTTCTATGGTTCTTCGGGAAAGGATGTCATCCCGGGCTACAGCGCAGCGCTCTTTCGCATCAATATGGTGAAAGTGCAACCCGTGAAGTAGCGGCGGCGGTTATTCAATCTTAAGCCCCACCTCATTGACGCCTACGAGGCTCTGGTCGTTCATGATATGATAGACGAGAAACTCGTGGGCGTCCTTCGTTGTCAGTGCCCTGGTCGTCACTGTTTCATTCGTCTCGTGAAGAACAACGCCTTGCGTGAGCCATTTGCCCTGGCTGTCGGCAAGGATGAGATGCACGGTGTCGCGATGCGCAGGCTGTAGCGCCTCGGGGCAACGGTGTTCGACGACAAGCCACAGGTCGCGATACGCATAGCGGTCATCGACGCGCACGCCCGCCGTGATCGTGTATTGCCCGTCGCTGTTCACCGTGACGGGGGCAAAGCGCAGCGTGTCGGTCACTGTCCATCCCAAGGCGTTCGTCGCCATGAAATGGTGATACGGCAGACGAACGCCCTGGCAGCCTACAATGACGGCTGCCAGCACGAGGCCACATAACAACTTACTCGCCCTCATTCGCGCGTGTGTTCTCGTTTTCGCTCTTCGCCTTCTTCTTTTTTTTCTTCTTTTTCTTCGCTTTGTCGAATCGCGTGAGCTCCTCCTGCGTGGCCAGGTCAACGGTCTTCGGTGCCTCCACGGGTGCACGGTCGTCGAGGCGTGCCGGCTTCTGTCCCTCCTTGTTCATCGCGATGACCTCCAAGGCACGCTCGGCCGTAATGGTCGTCAGGTTGGCGGCGATGCGTTTGTCGGTGGAATAGGTGATCATGTTCGTCAGGATGTCGGCCTTGAAGAAATGGAACGTGCCGTCAGCAGTCTCGAGCGACACTTCGCGACTGGGCAGTCGTCGCGAAGCCTCGACATACTGATCCACTTCGAAATTCATGCAGCACTTGAGCTTCGCACACTGCCCCGCCAGCTTCTGCGGGTTGAGGCTCAAGTCCTGGAAGCGTGCCGCAGTGGTCGAGACGCTGACGAAGTTCTTCATCCACGTCGTGCAGCATAGCTCGCGGCCACAGGGGCCGAAGCCGCCAATGCGTCCTGCCTCCTGACGAGCGCCGATCTGCTTCATCTCGATGCGCACGTGGAAAGCGTCGGCAAGCACCTTAATCAATTGACGGAAATCCACGCGCCCGTCAGCAATATAGTAGAAGATGGCCTTGTTACCATCGCCCTGATACTCGACGTCGCCTATCTTCATCTCCAGTCCTAAGTCCTTGGCAATCTGTCGGCTCTGGATCATCGTCTGATGCTCGCGCGCCTTCGCCTCCTCGTATTTCTCCATGTCGATGGGCCGCACTTTGCGATAGACACGTTTGATGTCGTCGGGGTTCTTGGGGGGCGTGCGTTTCATCTGAAGCAACACAAGCTTACCCGTGAGCGTCACGGTTCCTATGTCGTGTCCGGGCGAAGCTTCGACAGCCACCACGTCACCTTTCTCGAGGGGCAGGTTGTTGGAATTGTGGTAGAACCCCTTGCGCGTGTTCTTGAACTGCACCTCCACCAAGTCTGTCGTTTCGGCGTTGCCAGGTATGTCAGCCAGGTAGTCGAACACGTTCAGCTGGCAGCTCTGCTTGGGGCAGCCGAGGTATGACAGGCCACCGTGGGCTGGGGCTGGGACGGCAGGCCTGTTGTCTTGTCCTTTATTGGTTATTTCTTCCATATACTATTGATTTCCTGTCTTGTTTTTATTTTAAAAGCAGCACGATCATCTTCAGCGCCAGGTCGAAGAACACCATCTTAGCGTTGACGTTCTGGGAGATGTCAATTTCGGCCTGCGTCAGCTCCTCGGTGATAGGAATCACGTTGCGTTCGTTGATGAATCGTGCGAAGTTTTTGCTGAAGGCCGCTTCATCGCTGCTCTGGTCGTTGAGCTTCGGTTGTCCGAAGTTGAAGACGAAGTTCTCGCGCACCTGTCGCTGCGAAAAGGCGAGGAAGCTCTTCTGCGTCTCGCGTCCCATGCCTGCCAGCTGCTCCGACCACTCGCGCAGGTCCTTCACCTTGCGCTGGTAGGCGAGCCGCATGAGCATCATGAAGAGGTCGAGGAACAGACGCTCGTCCTTCGGAGGATGGGCCAGGCGGTATTCCTCGCGCGACAGCGGCGGCACAAGGATGCGCTGCGTACGGCTCAAGATGGTGCCGAGCACCAGATCGGGCTCTTCGCTGACCATCAGGAAATGAGTGCCGGCGGGCGGCTCCTCGAACAGCTTCAGCAGCTTGTTGGCCGTCTCCTGATTCATCTTTTCGGGCAGCCACACGACCATCACCTTACGTCCTCCGCGGTTGCTCTTGAGCACCAGCTTGCGCTGGATGGCATCAGCTTCTGCCACGTAATACTTCGCCTGCTGGTTCTCGGCGCCCATGTCGGCGAGCCAGTCGTTAAGGTCGAAGTAGGGACTTTTCAGCACACGCGTGCGCCACGCCTTGATATAAAGGTCGCTGACGGCGTCCTCAGCTTTCGTCTTCGCATCCTTCACGATGGGGAAGGTGAAGTGCAAGTCGGGGTGCTCGAGCTTCATGGACATCCTGCACGAAACACACTCGCCGCACGCCGAACCGTCGTCCAGCGGATGCTCGCACAGCAGCGCCTGGGCAAAGGCCACGGCTATGGCCAGCTTACCAGAACCCTCAGCCCCACACAGCATCAGCGCGTGGGGTACACGATTCATACGCAGGTCGCCGAGCAGACGATCCCACGTCAGGGACTGGCCGATGAACGATTGTACTGCCATTTTCGTCTGCAAATATACGCATTATTTGCGACAACCACGTGTTCTGCGGCGGCTTGGATACGGCTTTCCGCCGCTTTTAACGTTTTTTTACTGACTTGATGCGCCCTTTTTGACAATAATCAAGTACTTTTGCATTTTATTAGAATGAAATCATCTATTCCAACTCTATTTTTAACATTAACAACAACTGCGTATGAAAAAATTTACTCTCATGCTGATTGCTGCCTTCGTGGCAGTAGTTTCTTTCGCAGGTACGCCGATGCGCAAGGCCATGTCCCTCGACGCCCGTCAGCTGCCTGCGCAGCGCCACTTTATGCCTCAGCAGAAGGCCGTCACGGCCTCCCTGCCCACGGTCACAAGCGCTGCCTCCAACCTCAAGAAGGCTCCTCGCAGAGCCTCTCGCAAGATCGCTTCCATCGACGAGCTCGAAGGCAAGTGGATACTCGCGTCCGTTTACTACGAGTGGGACGAGGAGAGCAATGACCTGAAAACCAAGAAGCCCAGCTCTGGCGGCACGCCCGTAACGATTACCAAGACGGGTGCGAACACGATCGCCATCTCAGGCTTCACCAGCGATGCCGAGAATGACATCGTAGCCAACGTAGATCTCGAAGCCGGCACGCTCACCATTGCCGACGGACAGACCCTGATGACCACCGACTACGGACCCATCATCTTAACGAATGCAACCGATGAAGGCCCAATCACAGGAACCATCAATGACGATGGCACCATTGACATCGAGCAGATCTGGTGCGCGATGATCGGCGGCGACGGCGAGTATGCCGGCTACCAGTGGTCTGACTACAACTTCTCGTTCTTAACACGGGCCAACGGTTCTATGAAGTGGACCGACGAGGACGGAGCTCAAGAGGTTGACGTGTACATCTATCAGGATCCCGATGATCCCAAGATGGCTGCCGTGTTCAACTTCGGCGGAGCGGGAACGGCCATCAATGTGTCCATGAAGGAGGATCACACCTTCGTCATCGAAAGCCAGCTGGTGGAAGACGGCGGTGAGGAATACGGCCTATTCTACACCTACGGCCTCGACGAGGAAGGCGAGGACTTCGTCACTCTTTCCGGTAAGGGCACCGAAACCACACTGACCTTCGACTGCAACTGGACAATTTATGCGCCTGCTACTGGCTACTGGTACGGCCTTTTGCAACCCGCCACCATCACCCTCACCGACGGCTCCTCCTTCCTCTATCCCAACATCCCCGACGTGGCTGCTATGCCCGCCAATCCCGAGGTCTTAGAAGTGGGGCCCTTTGATGAAGAAGAGGGCTACGGATACGTTCTCTTCGACGTGCCTTGCACCGACACCGAAGGCAACGACATCAAGGAATCGCTCCTCGCCTACCAGCTCTTTGCTGACATCGCTGGCGAGGTCGAGCCCATCGTCTTCACACCCGAGCTCTACCAGAACATCGACGAGGAAGTTTCCGTCATCCCCTACACCTTCAACGACAACTACGACTTCAATGTCTATGAAGGCAGCAAAATCATCTATCTCAACTTCGACTTCAGCGCCTACGACCGCATCGGCGTCAAGAGCATTTACGCAGGCGGCGGCACGACCAACGAGACCGAGATCCAGTGGTACGAAATCGAGAAGCCCGGTGTTGACGGCACCTTCACGTTCGACTTCAACACCATGAGCGTTGCCACCTCCTCAAACGTCACCACAGACGGTGACATCACCGAGGAGCTGACGCTTGAGGAAGGTTCTGTCACGCTGACCGTGTCTCCGAAGACCGAAAGCGCCACCACCCCGAACCGCTTCTGGGCTACCAGCAACGGCCCGCAGCTCCGCGTCTATAGCGGTACACTCACCCTCGAGGCTGCTGAAGGCGCCACGATCACAGGCATCGTCTTCAATGCCGGCAAGTGGAACGAGGGCAACTCCGCTTCCACGGGCGAGCTCGGCGAATACAACAACGAAGAGAAGACCGTCGAATGGACGGGCTCGGCGCAGCAGGTCGTCTTCACCATCGCTGCCAACACGCAGATCAACTCCATCAACGTTGTCGTGGAAGAAGGTGGTGAAGTCACTCCCGGCGGCGATGATCAGCTCGTCGAACTGCCCGAGGGACTTGAGCCCCAAGCCTGGACGATAATAGGCACCTTCTGCAGCGACATGTCTGCTGATAATGTGGAAAAAGAGGTTCAGGTGGCTATCGATGCCGACAACACGATCTACATTCAGGGACTCTCCTACTACTTCGAAGAGGCCTGGCTCAAGGGTACAATCGTGGACGGCGTCGCTGTCTTCCCCAGCGGTCAGTTCGTCGGCGAGGACGAGTACGGCAAGGAATATATGCTCGGCTCAGAGGATTTTGAGACCATCTGCGATATCCATTTTGCGTATGACCCCGAAGCCCAGACGCTGACACAGACGACAAATTACATCCTGGAAAACGGCGAAACCGCTGAAGAGATTTCTCCCTATGGCTATTGGGTCGGCGTCGTGTACTCCTTCGGAGCTCCCGAACCGCTCGTGCCCGTCACCCCTCCGGCAAACCTCGCCACAAACGTATATCTCCTCAAGTCCATGGTTCTGGAGGAGGACGACGATGATGAGAGTGACGGCGTGAAGGCCTTCGCCTCTCGCTTCGTTGAATACGAGAATCAGGTGTTTGTCGGTTTCGACAACGACGATATCTACATCCAGGGCCTCTCCGACTTCGTCCCCGAAGGTTGGGTCAAAGGCACCAAGAACAGTGATGGCAAATATGTCATTCCCGCCAACCAATATATTGGCACTTACTCCGCGATGGGGCTGATGGAGTTTGATTTCTTCCTGACGGCTGTCGATGAAAGCGACAACCTCATCGATGTCGTGCTCGACGTCGATTCCGAGAACAAAGTCATCGCCACTGACCAGACTCTGGTCATCAACGAAAGCAGGAGCGCCCTGCAAGCGTTCGACGTATTCCAAGGCCTCCACATGGTGGAACTGGAGGAGATAGCTGCCGTGCCTGCCGACCCCGAATTCCTCAGCTATGAGGAATCCGAATCAGATGGCACGACGTATGTTCACGCTGAATTGTACATCCCCGCCAAGAGCGTTGACGGCTCAGTGCTGAGGATGGACAAGCTGGCCTATCAGTTCTTCATCGAGAAAAACAGCGAGGTGATGCCTCTCGTGTTCAAGAGTGAGCTCTACGACAATCTGGACGAGGATGTCACCATCATCCCTTATCTCTTCGATGACGATTGGGATTTCTACCGCGGTGGAGCATCAGTTTATCTCAACCAGCCCATGGAGGAGATCAAGACGTGGTCGAAGATCGGCGTCAAGACCATCAACAATGCTGGCGGCGAGACACACGAGTCGAACATCGTGTGGTTTGACCTCCTCAGCTATTGGGGCTATGAGGACGGCGTCGCTGCCGTTAAGGCCGACGGTCAGGCTCGTTACTTCGACATCACCGGACGTGCTGCAACAGCCCGTCAGAAGGGACTCCTCATCAAGCAGGTGCGCCACGACGACGGCAGCGTCACCACTGCAAAAGTGCTCCGCAAATAACGCACTCTTGCACCCAAACCATCAACTCCGCAAGCAGACAAACGCGCTGCTTGCGGAGTTTTTTTGCGGGCAGCGCTCCTCACGGATGGTCACCCTCCTGTGTTTCATCAGTTGCATGAAGAAACGGGATAACAAGTATTTTGCAGTGTATTTATGGATGTTTGTTCTTATGGATGACTGGCGAGAAGGTCTGGCGCAATAGCCTTGTAGGGATAAACCGCAGTGAATGAGTCGGTGAGCTCGTAGGACGATGAGGCTTCATTGCGCGTGAAGGTGGTGACGTAAGCGATAGAGGAATCAGGGGTAAAAATGTAGTGGGTCTTCGTCATTGGTGCACTGAAACAGTGGTGACGGCAGTCGTAACGCGAAAACTCCATCGAGTAACCTGCTACATTATACGTATAAGTCCAGCGCAGGGCAGGCTGCCATTCCTCGCCGTTCCAGGCGTAGGCGGTACGTGAGGTTACGCGTCCCTGAGCATCGCGCTCGTAGCGGTGCTCAACGGCATTGCGGTGGTTGGCAGCGGTGGCGGTGAGGCTCGTACACATCAGTACGGCGGCAGCAATGATAGTGGAGAGTTTCATAGTTGTAATCGTTTTTAATGGATGGAAGTTAGGATGTCTTCTGTAATTCAGACCTGCGCAGGAGAGATTTATTACAGCTGTTCTTCTACCTCTTAGACGTAAGCCGTTGCAAATTAGTTGCAGGCAAACGTAACTTTTTTATCCATTAGACGCAAGTGCATCGCGATTAACTACACACTTTCTCCATTTTTTTACTTACCTTCCCAAACTTTTCGCTATCATTGCCGCGGTCCCCTCGCCTCATATACCTCATCCGATCATCCACGCGTAGATAGCGGCACCAATGAGGCAGGGGATGAGTCCGATGAGCACGCCCCACAGCGATTGGACGAAATGATAACGCTTCTGGTGGTAGGCGCCATCCATGTGCTCCGTGCCGGGCAGCCGGACAGCTTTCATGTTGGCAAAGAGCACCCAGTCGAGGAACAGGCAGTCGTACCAGTCGATGAACAGCCAGATGCCGTACCCCACGCCGAAGGCCGACCAGAAGTCATACGCTCCAGCCAGCCACACGATGAGCAGAAGCAACGCCAACGCTACCAACAGCGCACAGCCTTTCTTCGCGAGCACCGTAGCCGAGAAGAACGACGAAGGCACACGTTCGTGCGTCTTGAAATACGCTTCCTGTATGTCCTCAGGATAGTCATGGATCCACCACACGGGATTCTTCACTAAAGGAATGAGAATCATGGCCGTGAAAGCTGCGGTCATGACGATGGTTTCGATGATGATAACGGTCCAGTTTAGCATAGGGTGATACACTTTTTTCTCCTTGCTGGATGCAAAGATGTTTAACTGAATAATACATAGTAGCCATCATTGGCCGCTGAAGAACAAGGAACAGTCTAAGGGAGATATTGACAGCCCCACTGATAGACTTGTTGACTTATACCCAGAACTTTGTATGCTCTTTTTGTAGTACGATCTCTGGTAATTGTCCTTTCATGCGATGAAGGATTCTGCTGGCAAAGAACACATCGTGGAGTCCGATACCGATATTGTAGCAGAGGATGCGTTCCTGTGCGCTCTGACGGGCAGGGCAGCTGCCATTCAATACATCGCTCATTTCACATAGGTTGCGGAAACGGTCGAAATAGCGAAAGTTGCTGACGTGGCCTGTGTCGTCGCACACGACGCGATCGAAGAAGAGATCGCAGTTCTGGAAACCGCGCGTATGAACAGCAATCACTACTATGCCTTCGCCGAAGAGGTTATCGTCGGGGCATAGCAACTGGGGGGCTGCGGTGAGGCAACTGATAACGACCCCTGAACGGTTTACGAGTTGTGTTACATCGTCGATGATGTCGAAACGCACGTTGTCATAGTCGCAGAACCGCTTGATGAATTGTTCTGCCTGATCCTTGTATCGCAACAGTAACACCTCATGGTGTTGTTCGGGTTCTGCATCCAAAAGGCAAAGCAATGTTGCACGTGCCGTATTGCCAAGACCTATGAATCCATAAACGACATCGTCGTGAGCTCGGAATAGTTGTGCCGAGAGGGTGGCAACAGCGCCTGTACGCATCGTGGTGATCCAGTCACCGTCAACAATTGACTTCAATTCGCCTGTATGTGCATCGTATAGGAATATCTCGCTGCTCAGGCTCGGTGTGTTCCCTACGATTCTATTGACAATCTTCACGCCGAAGATTTGCTCTCCATCGGCCTGCGGGGGGAGCAGGCAGGGCATGGTGTTGAAGAAATCCTCGCCTCTTGGGTGGACACTAATCTTGGTGGGCAGAGTGGCTTGCTTCTTGATGCCGAAACTCTCACGAATCCATTCCACACATTCACGCGGACGAATTTGAAGTTGTTGTATGTCTGTATGTTGGATGATGTGCATAGTGCTATGAGATGAGCTCGCGCAGGGCGTTGATGAGTCGGTCGTTATCCTTCGTATCGCGCACGGCGATGCGCACGTAGTGCTTGCCCTCGAAAGCTTTTTTGTAGCCGCAGTCCTTGATGAGTATGTTCTCGCGTTTGATGAGGAGTATGGCGAGCTCGGAGGAGGTGAAGCGGTCGGTGATTTCGCAGAGGAAGTAGTTGGCTTCGGAGGGGATGACGCGCAGGAAGGGAATAGTTTGAAGCTCGCGGCAGAAGCGCGTGCGCTCGTCCTGGAACTGCTGGCAGGCACGACGGTAGTCGTCCTCGTACTTGCCGTAGATTTGCATGTAGTACTCGCCGAAGGAGTTGATGTTCCAGATACTGACGTCGCGTCGCACGGCCTCGATGAGGGAGCGGTCGGCCGAAGCCAGCACGCCGAGACGCAAGCCCGGGACGCCGTAGCTCTTGGAGATACTCTTCATGACGATCATCGAGGGGTGTGCCTCGAGCGTCTCGTCCTGCAGCAGCGACCCTTCGGGGTAGCAGGAGGCGAAATCCATGAACGACTCATCGACGAGCAATCGAATACCGCGATCCTCACACCAGCGTTCGAGGCGCAGCACGTCGGCACGCGGGATGAAGTTACCGCTGGGGTTGTCGGGGTTGATGAGCAGAAGCATGGAGAGTCGCTTGTCGGCGAAGAACGTCATGAGGTCGTCGGCGGTGTAGGCGAAATCAGCGTTGGAGGGATGAAAAACGACCAATTCATCGGCGTTTTTACGATTCGGGTACTCCTCGAACGTGGGATAGACGACGCCCAGCCGTCCCGGCGTACGCTCGACGACGGCCTTGATGAGTTCCGCAGCGCCGTTGCCGGGCACGGTATAGTCCTGCGATATGCCGAAGTACTTGCCGGCGAGCAGGGCGTTGACTTTCATGCCGGAAGGATACTGCGTGAGCAGGGCATCGAAGTTGGCGAAGAGTTCCTGTTTGAGGCGTGCCGAGGGGAAATAGGGGTTCACCAGATAGTTGAAATCCAACATACCAGGGAAACGCCAGAAGCCGCCGAAGCGTCGAGAATAGCTGCGCCACAGGTCCTCGCCCTCTGCGAAGAGCGTCTCGGCGATGTCGAGGTCCTGGATATCGTCAATCTCGTACCACTTGAGGTTGCCGATAGAGAGCGCCTTGAGGTCAGTGCGGTCGAGGAAGGTGAGTACGCGCAGCACCTGCTCGTAGTACTCGTTGTCTCCCATGGCGCGGACATAGACTTCGAGAAAAGGAACGTAGCGCGTGCGCAGGAACTCGCGGCTGAACTTATAGACGTTCACGGTCTTGTAGTACAGCGCACTCTCGTCGTAGCGGAACGAACTCTTGGGCACGAAACTGGTGATGCAACCGTCGTCGTCGAGACGCACCATCGTACCATCCATCCACGATTCGTACTTGGCCACGAGTGCCAGGTTGGGCCACTCGTTGTCAAGGAGCAAGCGGAAGATGCGACTGTCGAGAATGAGGTCGCTCTCGATGAGAAGTGTGTCATCCTCCAGCAACTTGTCCTTGGCCAGGGCTAAGGAATAGATATTGTTGGTTCGGTCGAAGATGTCATTCATCACATACTCGATGTTCAGCTCAGGGAACTGCTCGCTGATGTGGGCGCAAAGCCCTTCGGCCTGATAGCCTACGACGATGACGATGCGAGTGAGGGGCAGGGCGGAGAGTTGCGAGAGCAGGCGGTCGATGAGGCGCGTGCCGTTGACCTCCACCATGCATTTTGTCTGCGTGCGCGTGAGTTCACCAAGGCGGCGCCCCATGCCCGCGGCAAGGATAATAGCTTGCATAACGGCTGTAGAAGTTGGTATTCGTGGCGCAAAGATAGGAATTTTATATTGATGATTGATGACTGATGATTGAAAAAGTGAAGAATATACGACAAAAAAGCAAGAAAACATCAATCATCAATCATCAATCATCAATTTTTCATTATCTTTGCGCCCAAATTCAACGCCCCCCCGATGGTTACGCCCCATCGAGGCAGTATTGCAGAAATGGTTATTTCATCCACAGAAAACGAGGCGCTCCGCCAGCGCTTCTCGCCCGAAGGCTCTCCCCTGCGCCGCCATCAGGATCGTATGCTCGAGATGATGGTGTGGCTTGACGCCGTGTGCCGCCGCCACGGTATTCCCTACTGGCTGGGTTCGGGCACACTGCTGGGAGCCGTGCGCCACGGCGGTTTCATCCCGTGGGACGACGACGTCGATATCGAGTTCCGTCACGAGGACTATCCCCGCCTCATGGAAGTGCTGGCTGAGGAGACGGCAGGCACCGACTACGTCCTGCAGACGCACACGACCGACCCCGGCTACTTTTTCACCTACGCCAAACTGCGCGACCGCCGCAGCCGTATGCTCGAGCAAACGGGCTACGACCATATCTTCACCTACCAAGGCATCTACCTCGACCTCTTCGAGCTGGAGGTTATGCCGGGCGCGCTGCACTGGCTGTCGAACCGCACCTTCGGCCGTGTGTATAAGGTGATGAAGAACCCCGAGTACAACGCCCAGCAGCTTGTGCGCAAGACTGGCGACATCCTCCGTTTCAACCAACGCTACGTCTTCCCCGTGCTGCGCGCCCTCTCGCGGCTGTCGCATCAGAAGCTGCTCCACTACTCGCCCGGCATCCCCTTCGAGAGTTGCCGCGACCCGCAGGAGCTCTTCCCCCTGACGACTGTCGCCTTCGAAGGCCACCGATTCTCGGCACCCCACAACCCCGAAGCCTACCTGCGAAGGATGTTCGGCAAGTGGCAGCAGCTGCCCGACCTGGACAAGATTCCGACTCACACGGCTAAGATAGAATTCATTTAAAGTTTTATGCAAAAACCCCGTCTGGAATGGCTCGACGCGTTGCGCGGCTTCACGATGCTCATGGTGGTCACCAACCACACTTATGGCTTCGGCTTCGCTACGGACACGAAGTATTCGATGTTTATGTCCCTGTGCCTGCTGTTCCGTATGCCCCTTTTCTTCTTCATCAGCGGTTTCCTGGCTTACAAGGCCTCGTTCTCGTGGAACCTGCGCGACACAGGGCAGCTCATCGCCAAGAAGCTGCGCGTGCAAATCGTTCCCACCGTCGTGTTCATGACCGCTTATATCGCCATCGCGGCCAAGCATTTCTGGCCGAAGATGGAGGAGGCATGGATGAGCCCCACGAAGGGCGGCTACTGGTTCACGCTGGTGCTCCTCGAAATGTTCTTGGTGTACTATGCGGTATGCTGGGTAAGCAACCGTTTCACGAAAGGCCCACGCGGGTCTGTTGCTCTTATCATCTTGTGGTTCCTCTCACTCTTCGCTTACGCCACGCTGTATATGCCATCGTGGTTCTCGTGGTATCGCAATGATTTCTGGAAGGCGACGAGCATCACTGAGCTGGCGCGCTACTTCCATTTCTTCCTCCTGGGCAACCTCGTTCATCGCTACTGGGGGCAGGTGCAGCGGCTGTTCGACTCCAAATGGTTCTTCCCCCTGCTCATCGCCATCGCCTACGTGGGCGCTGCCGACTACCTGAAATGGCACAACCTGCGTCTGCAGTGGGCCAATCTGCCGCGCACTCTGTCGATGTATGCCTTAGTGATGATGATCGTGGCCTTCTTCCGCCACTACGCCGACTGGTTCTCGAAGGACACGAAGGTGGGTCACGCCCTGCAATACATTGGCGTACGCACACTCGACATCTACCTCATCCACTATTTCTTCATCCCTAAGCTGCCCGATGTGGGCGTGTGGTTCAAGGCCCATCCGCAGAACTTCATCCTCGAAGGCTCCGTGGCCATCGCCCTTGGTCTGCTCGTCGTGGCTTTCTCGCTGCTCACAAGTCAGGTGCTGCGCGTCAGCCCGTTCCTGAAGAAATGGCTGTTCGGGCGTGAGTAGGCGGTGCGCCTACTCCTCGCGTGTGATTTTCTCGATGCGCAGTTTCATGACGCCAGCCGGTACTGTCACCTCCACGACGTCCCCCACGTGCTTATTCAGCAACGCCTGTCCTATAGGCGATTTGATCGATATCTTGCCCTCGCGCAGGTTCGCCTCGTGAGGGCTGGCGATGGTATAGGTCATCGTGGCGTTGGTGGTCAGGTTGATCATCTCGACGCGGCTCAGGAGTCCCACGCTGTCGCTGCTCAGGCGCGACGTGTCGAGGACGCGTGCAAACTCCAGCACACGCTGCTTGAAGCGTATGCGGCTCAACAGTCGTCCCTGCTCGCGCTTGGCGGCGTGGTACTCGAAATTCTCGCTCAAGTCGCCTTTGTCGCGTGCCTCGGAGATAGCGTCCTTCACGCGGGGCAATTCCACCTGTTCCAGATACCGGAGTTCCTCGACGAGTTTGTCGTAGCCCTCCTTTGACATATATTCCATAGTGCTGTTTCTTAACTCTTGTTTGGCCATTGAGAGGCCGTGGTTTTTACGTTTTCGGGCTGCAAAGATAGTGAAAAATTGATGAATGATGAATGATGAATGATGATTTCTTGCCTTTTTGTCGTATATTCTTCACTTTTTCAATCATCAATCATCAATCATCAATACAAAATTCCTATCTTTGCCGCAAGAATTACTAAAAGCCCGATATGTTTTCCCCCGTAGCACTATTCGTTTACAACCGCGTGGACAACACGCGCGCGACGCTGCGAGCGCTGATGGCCAACACATTGGCAGCGCAGACCGACCTCTACGTGTTCTCCGACGGCGGCAAGGACGAAAACTCCTGGGCCGCCGTGCGAGAGGTAAGGGCACTGCTGCACGAGGTGGAGCAAGAGGTCGCGCGCACGCGTTCCTTATTAAGTATGACCATCGTGGAGCGACCCGTGAACTATTACCTCGAACGCAATGTCATCGAAGGCATCAACCAAGTGCTTGAGCGCCACGAGACCATCATCGTTCTCGAGGACGACATCGTCACTTCGCCCCATTTCCTGCAGTTCATGAACGACGCCTTTGCGATGTATCGCGACGAGCAACGAGTCATGCACGTCAGCGGGTTCACACGCCTCAGCCATCAACCATCAGCCATCAACCATCAACCATCAACCATCAGCCATCAACCATCAACCATCAGCCATCAGCCATCAACCTACTTCTCTCCCTTCATGGCCGGCTGGGGTTGGGGGACATGGCGCGACCGATGGAATGGCCATTTTTTGCACTATCAGTCGCGCAGCGAAGCACTCGAGGGCCTCAACGCCGAAGACCTGGATGCATTGGAGTACGGCGGTGTGTTCCCCTGCCTGAAGAACTTGGACCGAAAGCCCATCCCATGGGACATCTGCTGGGGCATCGCCATTCATCGCGCCAACGGCTTGTGTCTCTACCCGTCGCACACATTAGTTCGCAACATAGGGCTCGAAGGCGGCACACACTACGGACATCTGCCCGTCTGGTGTACACGCCTGCTGCAGCACTACGAATACGATCGTCCTGTTTACGAAAGCCCCATCACCGTGACGAGAATTGAACCAAAGGAGAACCCGCAAATCGAGGCGGCCATGAAAACGGCACTCACCGACTGGGGGATTCGCTACACGTGGCTCGGGCGAGTCATTAGAAGCGCGTATAAAAGATTAAATTTTTTCTTCTAGTTGCAACTTTTGTGTTTCGACGTACGTCTAACGGGTAGAGACAGCAAAAACTAAAACATCTTACAACAATGAAAACTACAAGATTTCTCTACACCGCACTGGCCGCATTCCTGCTGGCCGCAATGCCCGTCAACTTCGTCTCAGCCGAAGACGTGGCTGACTCCACGACGACCCACAAGAGGATCGTCTATGACAAGAACAACAAGGTCAATGGACGCGCCATCACCCCTCAAGAAAAAGAAGTTGCCAAGAAGATGGCCAAGCAGGGCGCACAAATGGGCTCCAAGGCAGCCAAGCTGGCGCTGACCGCCATCACCAACCCCTCGAAAGCCGACAGCCTGGGCAAGGAACTCGAAAAGATGGGCGACGAAATGGAGCGCCTGGGCGACTCGCTGGAATCACTCTCGGAGGATACCACCTTCTTCTACGAAGGCGAAGACGCTGACACCGTCGTCCTCTCCGACGAGGATTTCGACGACATCGCTGAGGAGTTCGGCAAGAATTGGGACTTAGACTTCAAATTTCCGGGGCTGTTCGGCGGAGCATTAGGCATCTTCGGCGGCATATTGGGTGTCTTCGTCGCCATCTTCGTCGTCCTCCTGCTCTTTGCCATCTTCACCTCGCCCCTTTGGGTCATAGCGCTCATCATCTGGCTCGCCGTGCGCAGCAGCCGAAAGAACAATGCCGCGCCCTACGTCACACAAACCACCTCCACAGGCCAGCCTTTGAACGCCTCACAATCGGCCACCGCCGCCGGCCAAGCCGCAAGTGCACAAACGGCTCAGCCACAGACGGCAGCGCCCCTCGCCACAAACCCGAAGGATCTCGATGACGAGAACCAGGAGATGTGGAAGAGCGGGATTATGGTCACTTGCGTCGGCATCGGACTCATCGTACTCTTCCTCAGCGTCGGCTTCGATAGTTTCTGGGGCATCGGAGCACTCGTAGCCTGCATCGGCGTGGCCAAGCTCATCATCGCCACCACGACAAAGAACAAGAACAAGAACGGCGGCAAAGCCACCACGAGTACGACGGACATCACGTCCGACGGCAACTACGAGAAATAACACTCGTCGCATGGCAGCACTCTCTGACATTGCACTCATCGCGCAGGTAGTGACCTTCGGCAGCGAACGCGCCTTCGGACAGCTCGTCCAGGCACATCAGGAAGCCGTTCGTCGCTTCCTGCGGCGTTTGACAGCAGGCGACGAGATGCGTGCCGACGACCTCGCACAGGAGACCTTCATCCGGGCCTGGCAACACCTCAGTTCCTTCCGTCAGCTCTCCGGCTTCGAGACCTGGCTGCTACGCATCGCCTATCGCGTCTTCCTCGACGACGAACGCAAGGAAAAGAGCAGGGCCGACTCCCTGGATCTACCGACTAAGTCGGATCAGCCTGAGAATTCCGACATTCCAGACCATCAGGGCAATGCCAACGATCCGGCATCGCTGAAAGAAGGCGCCGACTCGTTCGCCCTGCACCACGACCTCAACCTCGCCCTCGCCACACTATCCCAGAACGAACGCACGTGCGTCGTGCTGCAATGCATAGAGGGACAGAGCATCAAGGAGATAGTCGCCATCACCGGCTTAACCGAAAACACCGTCAAAAGCCATCTCCTGCGTGGCAAAAAGAACCTTGCTAACTACTTACGGAGAAATGGATACGGGTGAAGAGTTGAAAGTTGAAAGTTGAAAGTTGAGAGTTGAACTTTCGGAGCAGCGAGAGCAATCAAGCTTGCTTGAATTGCCGAGTCGTGACGAAAGTCAGCGAAGCTAAAGTCAGCAAAGCTAAAGTTGAAAAATAGAAGTTTTCAAAGCATCTAAGATATGAACGACAAACGATTAGATATTAACGATGAGCGGTTGCTCGATTCGTTCTTCAAGGAGTGCAAGGAAGCGCGTCAGCCCATTGCCGACGACGGCTTCACGGAGCGCGTGATGAGTGCCCTACCCCAGCGTGAGGCCGCCTTCAGCCTGCACCGCTACTCCCTGTGGCTGAACGTCGTAGGCGTCGTCGGGGTCATCGGACTGATGATCTACCTCGGCTTCTTCACCAGCACCTGGGAGCTACTGCAAGGCTTCTTCACACACCTCCTCGTTACGGCGATGACCTACGACTACGATGCCCTCCTCGTGCGCCTCATGCTATTCCTCCACCGCCTGCCCGACCTCCTGCCCTCAGCTCCCCAGCTCACCGCCATCGTCATCTCCACCATCGTGCTCATGACTTTAGGCATCGATCGTATCGTCAGACGCGCGCAAGGATAAACAACGTCAAAATTATTAATTCAAGTTTCGCATATGCTCAACTTATGAGGTTATGAGGTTATAAGGTTATGAGGTGATGAGGTTTTGAGGTTATGAGGTTATGAGGTTATGAGGTTGTGAGGTTTTGAGGTGAAATATATTTCTGATAGCTATTTTTACCTAAAAACCTATAAGCGAAGCGACCTAATAACCTGAAAACCTAACGAAACTGAGCTTGCGAAAGTTGAGTTATTAATTTTCTTGGGCTTTTGTTCGTGGAATCCGATGAAAAGCGTTATCTTTGCACAAACTTTTGAACTCATAAGCCCATGAAACGTAGAGAATTCATCAAACGTGCAGCCTTATTTCCCGTCGCTGTTGGCGCTGCCGAAGTGGCACAAGCCGCTGACTTTATCAACGGTTCCGACCCCGTTTCGCTGAACCCTGAGCCCGCAACCGCAAGTCCCGACACCTCGACAGAAGACATCCCCCTCATCGTCTCTGCTCCCATGCTGCAGAACTATGCCGAGACGAGTATCGGCATCGCCTTCGCCGTGAGTGATATGGCCAACGGATTCGTCGTCATCGGCCGCCGTGCCAACTTGAGCGACGGCAAGACTTTCAAATGTGGCGGCTATCGCACCACGGAGATCAACGACCGCGTCATTCAGGTCCGCATCACGGGGCTGAAACCGGCCACGACCTATTACTATCGCATCGGAGCCGACCGCATCGCTTACAAGGGCGGCTACGACATGAAGGTCATCGGCACGGAAACGGACTCGCATATCTATAAGTTCACCACGGCGGGCAAGGGGGCGCGCCCGCATTTCTGCGTCATCAACGACACGCACGTGAAATGGGAGCCCTTCGGTCGCGCCATCGACAAGATCGCCCGTCTCGCGCCTTCATGTGTCATTTGGAACGGCGACGCCAGCAATGTTGAAGAGACTATCGAGGCACAGCAGCGCATCTACCTCACGCCAGACATCCGACGTCGCGACTACGCCGCCGAGATTCCCTACTTGTTCTGCCCGGGCAACCACGACCTGCGCGGTATGGCTAACCGTCATCTCGAGCGCGTTTGGATGTACCGCCAACCCGAGGAGCGCCAGACGCGCGACTGGGATCTCGGGCGCAATTTCGCCGTGCGCATGGGCGATATCGCACTCATCGGCCTCGATACCGCCGAGGACAAGCTCGATACGAACCCCAAGTTCGCAGGACTCTTCAACAGCAAAGCCTACCGCGAGGCACAGACCGAGTGGCTCCGCGATGCGCTGAAACGCAAGGAGATAGCACGCGCGCCATTCCTCGTCGCCTTCTGCCATATACCCCTCTACGACGACAACCCGAAGCATAACCCCGGCGATGTGACACCCGACGACAAGGATCCACGCTACTCCTCCGACTTCGCCATGTGGCAGCGCACCTGCGCCAGAATGTGGACGCCACTGCTCGAGAAAGCGCATTGCCAACTCATCATCACCGCCCACCAGCACCACTACAAGTACCACGCGCCCACGAAGGAGCGTCCCTGGGCACAGATCATAGGCGGCGGACCTGAGATGGGCATATCGGACGGCCGCAAGAACAAATCCCTCTTCCCCACCGTCATCGAGGGTGAAGTGCGTGACAAACACCTCCACATCACCATCCATAACCTCCTTACTGGAGACGTCCAGGAAACCTTTGAATTCGCTAAACGCTGATGGAAAAGGTATTGCTTCACGCCTGCTGCGCCCCCTGTTCCAGTGCCATCGTCGAATGGATGCTGGCCAACGACTGGCAGCCCACGATTTACTATTTCAACCCCAACATCTTTCCCCTTGAGGAATATGAGATTCGTAAGGCTGAGAGCAAGCGCCATGCCGAAAGCCTCGGCATCACGTGGATCGACGACGACTGGGACCACGAGGGCTGGCTCAGCTGTGTCCACGGTCTCGAAGGCGAGCCGGAACGCGGGGGCCGCTGCCTGCGATGCTTCGAGCTGCGTCTGACAGCTGCCGCCAAGAAAGCCGTGGAGCTGGGCATCAACACGTTCACCACGACCCTCGCCTCCTCGCGATGGAAACGCCTCGACCAGATCGAAGCAGCTGGGCGTGCCGCAGAAGCAGCCGTGCCCGGCGCTCACTTCTGGGCACAAAACTGGCGTAAGGGCGGGTTGCAGGAACGACGCAACCAACTCCTACGCCAATACAATTTCTATAACCAACGCTACTGCGGCTGCGAGTTCTCTATGCCGCCAGAGCCGTAGCCATCAGTTCTTCCTTACCTTATACGTGCGCTTGCCGTCCTTGACGACATAGATGCCCGGTCGGAGGTCGGAGAGGTTCACCGTAGCCGCTCCGGCCTTCGCCTTGCTCTGACGCACGAGCTTGCCCGAGAGGTCGTAGATGAGCACGGCATCGGTCTGCTCGCGAACGGTCAGCGCCTCCACGCCCGTGGGATCATCGTCCAGCGTGATCTTCTCCACGTCGGCGTACGGGAACTCCACCGTCATCGACTCGCTCGTCACCGTCAGCACATCCGTCGTGGGAAAGGTGATGACGGGCTTCGAGGCGAAGGCAAAGCTGACGATGCCCTGCGAGGTCGTGTGTATGTTCAATGTCTGCTGCGCCATGGCGGCCAGACAGCTGCCCAAGAGGCAGGCTATGAGAAACAGTCGTCTTACCATAGTTCAAGGGAATGAGGATGAGTGATGGGACGTTCCAACAGGCGCTTCGACACACCGATGTCAGTGCTCTTGCGAATATAACGAGGCGGCGTGTAGGGCTTCAGGTCTTCGCGCAGGAAGGGCGCTGCAGCACCGGGGTTGACGATACGTGCATCAATGGTCTGCACGATGGTGCGCTCGTCGGGGATGCGCAGCTTGCCGTCCTCGCCATTATCGCCGTTGCCCCACGGATTGCGCATGACGAAGATGGCATCGTCGCTCTCGTCGGCAAGCATATAGGTGAAGGCGTGGCCAGTGACGGTCGTGAGCGTGCCGCAGAGCAGATCGCCGACGTTGAATCCGCCGACACATATCTTACCCTCGCGCAGGCAGTAGTCGATGGCGATCTTCAGCTCCGACGTGAAGAGCGAGTTGGGCGAGAAGGAGAAGCTCTCGCCATCGCCCGTGAATGGCGGCGCGGCGTGTTCGGTGCCGATGCCTTCGATGCCGTTGCACTGGTAGATCTTCTCCCATTTCATCAGCGCTTTCTCGAGAATCGTGGCCCACGTGACGACGTTATTCTTACCCGTCACCTGACCGATCGTGCCGCCCGAATTGCAGAGGAACTTGTTCGACACGCACACTTCGACGGGCTGTCCCTGCGGGTCGTACATCTTGACGGTATACGTGCGATTGCCGTTGTCAGTAATGATATTCTTGATGAAGCCGGGGTAGAGATAGGCGAAGGAAGCGAGGACAGCCATGCAGCAGCAGTCGCCGATGGCGTGCTGGTTGACGTCGGCGGGCATCGGATCATCGTAAGGATAGAGCCTCACCGTCTTGCTCACCCATCGCGTGAGTCCTGCACCTTCGAGCACGTCGGGCTCGTTGGCGGGGTTGAGCAGCCACTGGCGATCCTCGTCGGTCGTCACGTGGCGGTTCTCGAAGTGCTTGCCCATGGGCGTCAGCGTGGACTTCGTCTTGCTGCCGGCGTAGCGCAGGATGCGGTTGATGTCAGACGTCTCGGAGTGGTTCGTGGGATATTCCTCCATGCGGGCGTTGTCCGCCTCGTCCTTCGTGCGGTAGAAATAGCGGTAGGCATCGCCGTCCTTGAGCACGAGCAGCTTGTTGGTGTACTGCGTCACATACCACTTCAGCGTCTCGCTCTTCGTCACATGCTTGGCGATGAAATACTTCTGATAGGGGTGGAACTCAACGGTATAGACATCCGCGTCACCACCCTTGCCTCCCCAGATGAGCGTGTCGCCGGCGAAGGTCATGAACTCCGTACCGTCGAACTCAATGACGTTCGAGCCGTTCTTCCAGAACCCCAGGTGCCAAGTGCCAAGGATATAGCCCTGCGACTCCGGCACCATCGTCACCGAAGCCACTTCCGAGGACGTGAAGATCGACTTCGAGCCGTCCTTCAGGTGAACGACAAAGCCCTGCGCTGAAGCCGTGAAGGAGTGAAAAGCGAAAAACAAAAGAGCGACAAGCGGAAAATAAGATTTCCCCTTCACCTGACGCATAACATTTCTAAGTACTTTATTCATTATCAATTATCAATTATACATTATTCAAGTTTCGCATATGCTCAACTTATGAGGTTATGAGGTTATAAGGTTATGAGGTTCTTCGCACTAAAGGCGAAGCGGCAAAGCCGAGCGATAAGTTGAAATATGTTTCTTCTGTCTATATGATAGCTGTTCTCACCT
>JAEEHP010000080.1 GCA_016280855.1 Bacteroidaceae bacterium | reverse complement strand
ACGAATCCCTTCCGTGAGGATCTCGACCAACAATCGTTGTCGAACACAGTTGCTTTGCCTGCTGCAGCGGATTCCGATCCTGAGATTGTCCGAGCTGCCTTGCAGGGTCTTGATGCTTGTCTGACCACAGTCGGTCAAGCCCATCTGCAGTGGAAACGTGCCGGTGTCATTGTTAGTGGCGTGGTCAGCAACACTGAGCTGCAGACCTCCTTCTTAGATATTCCGCCTGTGTTAAAGCAGAAATTCAGTACGCTGTCGCATGTTGCAGATGCCATCAACCAACGTATAGGCGACGAGAGCCTTCAGGTGGCTAGTGCCATGCGTCCTACCGATCCCACAACAGGCAAGGCCCTCACTTTCCGCAACAGCATCATTCATGACCGCCGTTCACCGTTCTACACCACCGACATCCGCGACATCCTCGAAGTGCTTTGAACTTTAGCTTCGCTGACTTTCTTTCAACTTTCAACTTTCAACTCTCAACTTTCCACTTTGAACACAAACTGTTGGTTGACATATTCCCAACGAACTGTGCCGAAACGGATGAGGCGCGAAAGAAGGGAGATGACTGTGCGACGGGGCAAGTGGGAGAGGCGTACAATCTGGTAGAGCGTGTTTTGGCCTTGCATGACATCCAACAAATGGCGGATGTCATCGTCGTAAGTGATTACGGCGCCTTGAAGCCTTTGCGACTCACGCCATAGGGCGAGGTGCACAGGTGATGCCACGATATTCTCGTCGTTGATACGGATATAAGCCCGCATATTCCCTTCCTCATCCTTGGCACAGATGGGCTTCCTGTTGGACGGCGGCACGGTAGCCACGACAATCGTATGCCCGTCGGCGTGGTATGTGTCGAAGGTGATGCTTGCCTCGGGCTTACAGAACTTATACGCTGCCTGATGCATCATGTAAATCTCCTCTTCACTCCGTACACCCGCAAGATGACCATCGTCGCGAACGCCGATCAGCAGACGGCCACCGTCGGTGTTGGCAAAAGCTGACACCGACTTGGCCAGCTTGCAGGCATCGGCGACGCGATATTTGAAGTCCTGCTGCTGGTGTTCGCCTTCATGGATGAGGCTGAGAAGATAGCGTTTGTCGTCCATGGGTTGTGATGAGTTTCAATTACTCAGTTTGGGCTTTAGCTCGTCAGGGGAGTCGTTGGTGAACATATTGACGGCAGGAGCATCTCGCTCGAAGAGATGATGAAGGATTTCGGGGTCGAGCTTCAGCGAGGGTTGGAAGTCTTCGGATGCCATGTAGCTGAGTATGCTTTGGCGCAGCTGACGAGCTACGATACGGCGGTCGAGATCATTCTCGATGTCGAGGGTGGTGAGCAGGAGGCGTCCGTTTCCGACGCGGGCTTCAACCATCATTCCCAGTTTACGCGAAAGGTGCCATGTGTCGATGGGTTGCACGATGGGCTGATAGTCCTTCGGAAACTCAGCGAGGTTGATGCATTGTGCACGGTTCGTCAGTTCCCACCACTGCAGATCCTGCCAGTCATCGGTGGGGAAGTCGCGGAACACGGGATGGTTGGCTTGGATATAAGCGCCCGTGGTGTGCGGCGGTTTCATCTTGAACCACGACGTATTCCAAAAAACAGGTAGGAAACGGTGAACGACGTCAGCGCCATAACGGATGCGACCTGCGGCGCAGAGGAGGACATCGTGACCGTCGGCCAAGGCATTCAGCGCGGAATCGAGTGAAGAGGTGATGAGGGGGGAGTGATGATTGATGATTGATGATTGATGATTGGTGGCTGATGCCGGCTCGTCCGGATACACCCAAAGGTTCCAATGGTTGTTGTGCCCACCAGCGGTGAGTGTCAGCGTGAGCTTCTGCGCTGACGTGATGTCGCGGGGCATGAACACGATGTCCGAGCCTTCCTGGCATTGGCCTTCGGCGAGGATCCGCTCGCCGTTGTTGATGGTGTATGATAATCGGGAAATAGGCGTTCCGCTCATATTATATAAGTGGACATGGGCGCGAATGGTGTCTGCAGTGGAATAGGTGAAGCGGGGGAGTTCGGCGAGGGGTACGACGTCGCTGCAGAACTCACGCCACTCGGCAGCATTGCAATAGCCTTTCTCGTGCCAATGGACGTTCAAGGGACCGACGAGGGCTGTACCCTGACCGCTGTAGTCGTTGAGGCTGAGCAGTTGGAAGCCGGCGTAGTGGGGCGTGCGAAGGTGGCGCTCGATCTCGTATTTGTAGGCGAGCACTTGCGATTGTCCGCTGGCCATGAGGAACTTCTCGGCTTGTGCAGCCATACCATTGGCGGCTAAAAGGTCGCGGAAGATCTCGAAGTTGCAGGCTTTATAGGCTCCGTGGTATTGAGGTATTTCACGGAAATCGGGAAACGCGCACCACTGGCCTTGCTCGTGTGAGATGAGCGGCTCGTCATTGAGTTCGCCCCGGAAGTTGCGCGGATGCTGGATTTGCGCCGTGAAGTTGTCGTCGCTGCTGGGACGACGCTGGTTCCATTCCAATCCCCGTGCACCGCCTTTGACGTGATATTCCGAACCGCGGTCCCACTCCCATCCTCCGCCGACGCTGGCGGTGCAGTAGATGCGCGAGGGGTCGTAAGCTTTCATCTCCTTGACGAAATCTACACCCCATGCCACCCAGTTGCCAGCGGGTTCGTTGCCGGCAGCCAGCATGATGAGCGAGGGATGATGACCGTAGTTGTCCAGAATGGTTCGGCATTCGTCCTTGAGGTAGTTGTCGATGGCCATACCATTGCCGAGCTTCACGCCGTGGTTGGGCCACGATGGTCCTTCGGGCTGCAGGTATATGCCGAGACGGTCGGCAGCAGCGAAGGCGGCATCGGGCGGACAATAGCTGTGGAAACGCACATGGTTGAGACCATATTCCTTACATTTGCCGAGGATGCGCATCCACGAGATGGTGTCCGTCGGCGGGTAGCCGGTTTCGGGGAAACAGCAGTTCTCAACTGTGCCGCGTAGATGGATGCGCTGTCCATTGAGGAGAATATCGCGGCCCTGAATGCTGACCTCGCGGAAACCAAAGGTGATGCGGACGGGTGTGCCATGGTAGGAAACCTTAGCGGTGTATAGCTGCGGCGAGTGCTCGCTCCAGGGCTTGGCGTTAGGCACGACAACGTCATAAGTGAGTTCGTTAATGGTGATGTGAGCGGTATTGGTGGCGAGGTCAGTGGTGACGCGGCGCTTATATATAATAGGTGTAGCGCGCAGCTCGATAGCCCCGGCTATGCCGTTCCAGTTGCCTTGTGTCTGATCGGTGACGCTATGGCTATCCTGTCCGACGCAGACATTTTCGATTCCGTTATAGACGCGGATGCTGATTTCGTTGTCGCCACCGAAACGGAGGTAGGGTGTGACATCGTACTGATGGGGTGCGGAGAGCGACATCTGATGGCCGACCTCGTGGCCGTTGACGATGACGGTGGTCTCGATGTGAGGACGTTCGAGGAACAGGGTGACACGCTGGCGTTTCCAAGCTTTGGGTACGTTGACGCTGCGGCTATAAGTCACTTCGCCGACGAAATGTTTCTCGGGCGTGAGGAAGAAGGGAAACTTCATCTGACCGGCTCGACGATAGGGCTCCATGAAGGGGTTGAAGTAGAAGCTGGAGTCGTACAACGAGCCTGTCCAGCGGGTGTCTGTCGTCACATCGTCTCCGATTCCATTGGTGAGCAAAGAACCGGGAAGTTGCATGGACGTGGCCTCGAGGCGAGACGTCAGTTTCCACGTACCGGAGAGGTCAATAACATCCTGGGCTGCGACACAACCGCAGCTTATACATAATAATAAGATAATCAGTTTCTTCATAAGGCTATTTATTCAGCTCTTCGCAGACGTTCAGTTTTCAACTTCTTCACTTCCATCACCGCTTCGCCTGGCGTGTGGTCAGCCTCGCGAGGCAGATAGATGGGTGCATCGGGCTGCAGCGGCAGGATGCGCAGTTCCAGCTCTGTGCATCCTTCGGGCAGTCGCCACAGGCCGTAGAGGAAGGGACGGCCGTAGTAGAAATTGTCGGCGACGAGACGGCCGTTGGCATAGAGCCGGGCGCAGTCGCCACGATAGTCGATGCTCAACAGCTCTTCCTGGTTTCGGTGGAGTGGGGTAGGGACGGTGATGCGATAGACGGCAGCCTGCTGCCAGTCCTCCTCTGTGGGAGCGGCGGCCACTTTGGCACGACCCTTGGTGATAGTGCGCAGCGGCCCCGGTTCGCTCATCTTTGTGAAGGTGATGGGTGAACTATTTTGGGAGGCAATGGGCTGCATGGCTGACATGAAACGATGCTCGGCTTACTGCGTCGTGATGAGGTAGAGGGCAATGCCATCGATGGTGGCGAAGGGCTTCACTGCGCTGGCTCTCCTGACCTTACGTACTTTGCCATCGATGCAGAATTGTGCATCGATACCTCCCTTTTGCTCAAACCACATCTTGCCGTCGCGCCACGCTACGGGTTGGGCGGTTGCGTAGTTGATGACGCTACGACCCACAGGCAGGTTGACGGGGAAGAAGGTCATGGTGCCCGACGGGATGGTCAGGCGAGGCAGCTTTACACCACAGGCCTCCAGCTCGACAGCGCGCTTGGTCGTGAGCGGCACAAAGCGTTCGTAGTTGTTCACGAAGATGAAGGCGTGCGCTCCGTCGCTCCTGACGGCCCAGCGCAGGGCTGTATCTTCGCCGCGCTTCAAGTCTTGAGGACAGGGGAAGTGGGCTTCCATCGGGGCCAACAGCTCGCCGAAGTCATGCATGAACAGGTGCAGAGGGCGAAGACCGTAGTACTGGGGGTAGGCCTGGCCGAACTCGCCGAGGGGCGCTTGGAAATCGTAGGTGCAGACGGGTAGGTCGTTGTTGGCGGTGAAGGGCGAGGTCTGACATTCGTTCATCGTGTGAAGCAGCCCCTCAGGATTCGTGCCGCCGTGGTACATGTAATAGCCCAGGAGGTTGCTGCCGCTGCCGAGTTTCACGAGCGCCATGGCGTAGGCATCTTCGGCGTAGATGAACGGACGGCGGTGGTAGGCCGTGGCCATGCCTCCGCCCAATTCGCAGGTGAAATAGGGGTAATCTGTCGTCGTGGGCTGCTTGCTGTCCGTTCCCTGTTGGGTGTAGTTGAGGAAGTCGGTGCCGATGGCCGTGGACGAGCGGAAAACCTTGAAGTTAAAGGCTTTGTAGTAATTGCCTACGCCTTCGTCTGTGCTCTTGTCCCAAAAACCGTCGGCATAGTCGCCGTAGAGCGGTAGCATCTCGCCGAAGGGCATCGGGGTGGTCAGCTCAGGCCATCCTGTACGGGTGTAGAAAGGCAGGTCGAAGCCGATGTCAAGGGCCGCGTGCTTAAGGGCGAGCAGATAGGCGGCCGGACCGCGATATTCGTTATCAAACTGTGCCGCAATGACGGGTCCGCCGTCCTTCCATTGCAGCCCCTGCACCTGGGCGAAGATCTGACGGTAGAGTCGTTTTGTGTAGGCGAGGAAAGTGGAGTCCTGCGACCGCATCTTACACTCCTTCGCGAAGAGCCATTCCGGCAGGCCTCCGTTGCGTGCCTCGCCGTGACACCACGGTCCCATGCGCAGCACCACGGGCATCGCTTCGTCGCGACATATTTCAAGGAAACGGCGCAGGTCGCGCTGCCCGTCCCAGCGGAACACGCCTTCCTGCTCCTCGATATGGTTCCAGAACACGTAGGTGGCAATGATTGTGACGCCACCCTCTCGCATCTTCCGCACTTCGCGCTGCCATTCGTCGGCCGGCACGCGGCTGTAATGGATTTCACCCATGACGGGGCACACGCGTCGGCCGTCGATGATGAGGCTGTGGCGGTCCCATGACACCGCCTTTCCGAAGGGCGTATCGGATTCCTGAGCTGTCGCCGTTGACGTCAGGACTAACGCGACGATGGCGATAAAAAATGTCCGTATTGGCATGTCTTTCCTTTAAGAAAACAAGTTTGATGGCGCAAAGGTAATAAAAAGTTGAAAGTTGAAAGTTGAAAGTTGAAAATTTTATAGTTGAAAGTTGAAAGTTGAAAGTGGAAAGTGGAAAAAAAGAGGGAGAAAGCAACTTTTTTGTCAAAAACCTTGCCCGTTTCAAGGAAAATGAAGAAATTTGCAAGCGATAAGCACAGCTTCGTGCATGACAAATCATTCAACCTAAACCGATTCAGGAAACCTAAAGTACTCAGAAATATGAACTTGAAACGTATCATGAGCGTTGTCAGATGCCTGCTGACAACTATTGTCTTTTTTAATACTCTCGGCGCGTGGGCTGGCAGTGAAGTTCACGTGGAGACGGCCGGCACCCTTTCGTCGTTGTTGACGACCACTGAAAGGGAACTGAAAATCACAGGCGCCATCAACGGCACCGACGTGAAATACCTGCGCGAACTCATCGACGCCGGAACGGTGACAATACTGGATCTCTCGGAGGTCAACATCGTCAAGGGTGGTGCTGCCTATTTCACCGATGACGCCGGCAAGAGCTATAAGACCGAGTACAACATCATCGGTCAGTATATGTTCCGCGACTGCAAGAAGCTGCGTACCATTCAGTTGCCGCAAAACATTACCGCCATCCTGGCCAATGCCTTCTCCCAATCGGGCATCCGTGAGATAGATATCCCGAACAGCGTCTCGCAGCTGGGCGGCGATGCCTTTGCCTACTGTTCGGCGCTGGCTAAGGTGGTCATCGGCAAACGCGTGTCGAGGATGGATCAGGGGGTGTTCTACAGCTCACCCGTAACGAAAGCCTATGTCAAGCCCCTTTCTCCGCCCAGCCCACCGGCCTATCTCTTCAGCTCTAACCCCACCATCTATGTCTATTCCGATGTGCTCGCCGACTATAAGGAAACCGACTGGAAGACCTACGGCCGCCTCGCTGGCCGACTGGAGAACTACTATCCCCTCGACGAAGATCCCAGCGACAACGTCAACAGCCTTTGCGCCACCTTCTTTGAGGATGTCGCCTGCACGCAGCTCAAGGCCGAATACCAGGCGATGAGCGACGAGGCATTGGGCGAAGCGTTCACTGCAGCCGGTATGCCCGACTTCATGACGACCATTGCCGTGAAACTGAAGAACGACAGCTGGGCGCCCTACGAGAAGGACTTCCGCATCCACGACTACAATGCCTATAGCGATGCCTCCTATTGGAACACGAAGATGAAGAGTACGGGCGGCTCCTATATGGGCAATCCCACCGGCATCTACTCCACGACGTTGGATCCTCTCTATGTCTTCGTCGGTGACGATATCCCCGAAGACGCGACGCTTTACATCAAGGGTTGCGTAGGCAACGAACTCATCACCAATGCCAAAAGTGGCACGAAGCTCACGAAAGGCCTCAACGTCATCGATGGCCTCACCGACGCGCTCTACTATATCGTCTATACCGCTGCCACTGAGTCCATGACCAAGACCCTCGACCAATGGCCCGACATCACCATCCACATCGAGGGCGGTGCCGTCAACGGCTACTACGATGTAGCACGCAAAAGCGACACGGACTACAAAGCCTTGCTCACGGCGGCCCGTCATGAGCTCTTCACTGTCAAGAGCCGGCATGCCCTGTTCAATTTCAAGAGGTCAACGTATCGAACCGTGTGGCCGCGTACGATCGACAAGAGCATCAACTGGTTCGACAGCCTCTTCGTCTGGGAGAGGGATCTCATGGGCATGACCGTGGCCGTAGCCTCGGGACAGCGTGCCGGTGCGCCTTATTACCTCACGGGCGGTGAAGCCGTCTATCCCATCTACTACAACAACCCCGGCTTCGCCATCGAAGGCACTTCCGCCGATGCCGGCTATGCCAACTCCACGCCTTATCGCACGTGCTACAACTCGGTCGGGTGCATCCGCAACTCCTTCGACGTCAGTCGCTACGACCTCGATGACTGGTGCTCCGCCCATGAGAACGGGCACAACAACCAGAGTGCCATCAATCTCGAAGGCGGCACGGAATCGTCCAACAACCTCTTCTCCAACTACATCCGTTATCTCGACGGCCTCGTCACCTCGGGCGGCTCGCCGCTTTCCGTAGTCATGGAGGAATATGCCCGCCGAGAGCCGTTCTTCATCCGCAACGTCGATAGCCAGCTGCGCATGTACTGGCAGCTCTACCTCTACTACCATCTCGGTCAGAAGAACACTTCCTTCTATCCCAACCTCTTCAAGGCTTTGCGCGAAGATCCCATCAAGGTGTGGGGCGATAGTAACGGCAGTTCGCTCAAGTTTGTGCGCAAGGCGTGCGAAGTGGCGCAGGAGGACCTCACCGACTTCTTCACGGCCTACGGCTTCTTTATCCCCTTCAACAATTTAGCCATTGAGGACTACGGCGCCCACACGATGACCGTCCGCCAGTCCGACATTAACGCCACCCTCTCCGCCATACAGCAATACCCCAAGAACCGCACCACTCTCTTCGTCGAGGACCGCGTGGACTATGTCCTCACCACTGACTTCCTCACTACCGCCGGCAAGAAACGTCGCGATGCTGAGAAGGTCGGACAGTGTGGCGACATTGGGCAGTTCACCTCCTACCTCCCCGACGCAGCCACTCCCGGCAGCTACACCTTCCTGCAGGCCGATTCGCTCTACGCCATGGAAGGCGAAGGCGGCGTGGGATTCATCATGCTCGATCAGCTGAACAATATTGTTTATGCGGCCAATGCCTTCAACTACTGCATCCCGACCAGCGTAGGCAGCGACTTCACCCTCTTCTCTATCGATGCCGACGGCACGCTGCATGAGGTCGCCAAGGCTGGCGAAGGTGCCGAGTACGTCTATCTCAACACCCCCGGCACGCTCGCCGACTCGCTCTCCGCGAAGGTCATCAAAGCCACTGTCGGCGGCGGTATCAACGGTTCCGACTTCCTGCTGATGCGTCAGCTCATCGCCGACGGCAATCTCGCCAGCCTCGACCTTACCGACGCCACCGTCAAGGCTGGCGGTCAGGCTTACTACGAGTCCTATCGTACCTCTTCCAATGTGCTGGGTCCCCATGCCTTCCACGAGTGCCGTCAGCTCATCGCCATCCGTCTGCCCAAGGGCATTACTAAAATCGATGCTGTGGCGTTCGCCAACTCCGGTTTACGCGAAATCACCATTCCCGAGAGAGTCACGTTCGTCGGTGAAGATGCTTTTGCCTATTGCCAGTCGCTCAACCGTGTCATCATCGGTTCCAGGGTGAAGACCTTATCGAAGGGCGTGTTCTACAGCTCACCCGTCAAGGATGCTTTCGTGCTGGCTAAGATGCCGCCCGCCATCTCCTCGTACCTCTTCTCCTCGAAACCCACGGTTCACGTCTATGCCAGCGTCCTCGAGGCCTATAAGGCATCCGACTGGAAGGAATACAACCTCGTCGGCGACCTCGACGATTATGAGGAAATCACCGCCGTAGAGGCTCCGCGCATGGACTCCTCAATCCTCAGCGGCCAAAGCGAGACACCGACCTACGACCTCTTCGGACGACGCGTCACCGTGCTTAAGCCCGGCACCGTTTACATCCGAGGCGGAAAGAAGTTCGTAACACGTTAATTTTCAACTTTCAACTCTCAACTTTCCGCTCGACCTCTGGTCGCTTCGCATGCGAAGAACTTTCAACTCTAAAGTTACTTTTATTTTTCACTTTTCACTTTTCACTTTTCACTCTCAACTCTCAACTTTCAACTCTCAACTTTCAACTCTCAACTTTCAACTTTCAACTCTCAACTCCCCACTTGTCACTTCGTTCCCTCCATATCATCCCTGCTCTCGTCCTGGTCCTGACCATGGCGCTGACAGCCTGCCGCCGGTCGGAATCGCCGTTGCCTGTGATGAACTCGGTGTACTACTGGCGCACGGAATGGATGTTGGATTCCACCGAGCGCGCTTTCCTCGACACCTATAATATAAATAAGGTGTATTGCCGCTACTTCGACGTGGTGATGGACGCCAAGAAGGGACCCATGCCCAATGCCACCATCACCTTCGTGCAGGCGCCGCCTGACGGCATTGAGATCGTCCCCACGGTGTTCATCACTGAGGATTGCATGCACGAGCATCACGATGGTCTCGCCGAGAAGCTCGTGCGCCGCATCCTCCAAATGAACGAGACGCGCGACATCCATGGCGTCCGCGAATTGCAGATCGACTGCGACTACACCGACCGCAGCCGCCACACCTTCTACGCCTTCCTCGAGGAAGTGCGGCGCGAGCTCGGCCCCGCTGCCCTCCACCTTTCCGCCACCATACGCCTCCACCAACTCTCCATGCCCCCTCCGCCCGTGGACTACGGCGTTTTGATGCTCTACAACACCGGCGACCCGCGACGCTTCCAGGAGCGCAACCCCGTCCTCGACCAGCGCGACGTGCAGCCCTACGTGCGGCGCCTCGACGGCTACGACCTCCCTCTCGCTGCTGCCTATCCCGTCTATCTCTGGCAGCGCACCATCTATGGCGTCCACGTTGAGCATCGTGTCGAAGCCGGTGAGCTGCGGGCTGTGAAGGATATGGTGGAGCACCACCGCCCGGAGCTCGCACGCTCCATCATTCTCTATCATCTCGACTGTAATAATATTAACCGATACACACCCGACGACTATGAAACGTTCTATCATCATTAGCCTCTTGGCTGTCCTGGCGCTGCCCGCAGCTGCCTGCATCTGGTTCGGCGACTACAACGACTACCTCTATCGCATTTACGACCGCAACGAGTTCCGCGATCGTGTCGATAGGCTCACCGAGAGCAACTGGAAGGCCTACCTTGGCCCCGATGCCGGCGAATTCTTCTGGTTCGATGCCGATGCCATCATCGAGGTGGCCAAGGGACGGGGCGATGACCTCATGGCCAGCTACGTCAAATACCTGCGCATGTACCTCGATTGCGCCAGATCGGTCAGCTACGAGGACTGGGAATACCCTACCAAGGAGAAGCTGGGCGAAGACTACCAGACGCTCACCAACATACGCCTCTATGCGCAGTCCAAGCTCAAATCACGCCTCCGCAGCCAGCATGGACTCCTCTTCATGCGATGCAACATGCTCATGGGGCGGCACGACGAGAACGTGCGTTTCTATGAGGAAACAGGCTCGAAGTTCATCGAGAGCGTCTATCGCGACATGATGAAGAACATCTATGCCGGCGCACTCCTCCACACGGGACGTCCTGCTGAGGCCAGCCAGATCTACGGCGAACAGGGCGACTGGCAGAGCCTCATGACGCAGTTCTACGAGCGCCGCTCATGCGAAGCCATACGCACTGAGTACGAGCGCGATCCCAATTCCACCGTGCTGCCTTTCCTGCTGCAGGACTTCGTCAACAACACTCAGGAGGCCTACGACGCTCAGGACGAAACACCCGGATCGTTCGGGGGCAAGCTCTTCATCCGCGACATCGAACGCCCCGAAGCAATGAGCATGATCGAACTGGCCACACGCGTCATCAATGAAGGTAAGACGCGGCAGCCTGCCATGTGGCAGACCGCCAAGGCATGGATTGAATACCTCTTCGCCGACCGCCAGCAGGCGCTCAAGGACATCAACGAGGCCGTGAAGCTCGACGGCACCGACCAGCAACTCGCTTGTGCACGCGTCATACGCTTCTACATCAAGACCGGCGTGGAACCGCTCACCCAGCACCTCGACAACTTCGTCGCCCAGGAACTCGAATGGATGCAGGAGAGGATGGATGCCATCAAGGGCACCCAATGGTACGAAGGCTACCCCTTCAATGCAGCACGCGACCGCATCATGTGCCAGAACCTCCACGACAAATATGTCGCCTCGGGCCGTCCCGAACTCACGCTCGCCCTGTTCAACGCCGCCGACTCACACTACTACCACGAAACCGTCGAGGCATGGGGCCCCGACACCCTCATCTCCTACATCAACTTCATCGAAGCTCCCGCCGAGAACGAACTCGAAAGTTACGTCAAGGCACGTGCTAAAGTCAATGCCGACGAGATCAACGACATTATCGGTGCCAAGTTCCTCGCAGAGCGCAATTGGGAAAAGGCCATCGAGTGGCTGCAGAAAGTGCCCGTGGCCTTTTACGCCGAAAGGGGCTATGCTCCTTACGCTGCCCTCCGGCGCTGGACCGTCGAGCCCTGGGTGCATCGCCAGTGGCTCTTCGACGAACAGGTGTGGGGCGACAACGCCGCCAAACCTGACGTCAATCCCCGTTTGGCCTTCGCCAAGGAAATGCAGGCCAAGGAAGCCGGACTCAACCTCCTCAAGAGCAACATACGCCAGCAACGCTGCTTCGACCTTGCTGTGCGCTATGCCCAGGCTGATATAACCGGCGACTGCTGGTTCTTGCTCTCCGACACGAAGAGCACTTACGACGAGTGTATGCACCCTTATGCCGAGCACGCCGTCGAACTGCTTCGCGAAGCCGCCAAGAGCAAGGACTTCTACCTCCGCGAACGTGCCCTCTTCGCGCTCTCCTATGTCTATCTCAACAAATCCCGTTGGTACGAAGCCGAATGGAACCGCGAGACGAGGGATTTCACATGGATCCCCCAGCCCGCGACCGACCAGTATGCTGCCTTCACCGCGCTCTACCAGCACGAGCAGCAGAACCCCGGACGGCTGTCTGACTACGTCTCGCGATGCGATGATTACCGCCAGTTCGTCAAACACCAGAAGTAACCCCTCTCAAGCAACAGGGAATAACTGATAAGGCACATGACGAAATAATCATCAGATAAACTTATGAAACAAATACTAACTACAACACTTCTTTTTCTGCTGACACTCACGGTGGCAGCTCAAACGCAAGAGAAGCAGATTACCGTAACTGAGAACGTGGCTTACCGCACCGATGTAGGCCCAAGTACTGTACTCGATCTGGCTCAGCCGACGTTCGGTCCCCAGCAGAACCGACCTGCCATTCTGATTATCCATGGCGGCGGTTGGAGTGCGGGGTCTAAAAACGATATGGTCTATCGCACGCTGATGATAGACTATGCCATGAAGGGCTACGTGGTGGCAAATATGAACTACCGACTCACGCAGGAGGCACCGCTGCCTGCTTGTATCGAGGACGTGCGCTGTGCCATTCGCTGGATGAAAGCCAACGCACAGAAACTTGGCATCGACCCCAACCGCATCGGCACCTACGGCCACTCGGCAGGCGGCCACCTGTCGTTGATGGCAGGTGTGGCGGCCGACAGCAAGGCATTCGCCGACGACAAAGACCCATGGAAACAATTCGACTGCTCAGTGGCCTGCGCTGCCGGCGGTGCGCCTCCCACGGAGATTGGCCGTGCGGGCGAGTGGGCTGACCACACCGAGTGGTGGCCCATCGGCTACATCGGCAAGAGCCAGACGCCTTTTCTCGTGCTCCAAGGTGGCGAGGATCCTATCGTCAGGCCCAACCTCACCGAGGATTGGGTAGTGAAGATGCAGCGGGCGGGTGCTGCCGTAGATTATGTCAAAGTACATGGTCAGCACGGCGTGGCCTTCGACCAGCAGCTGGAGTTCACTCGTCCCGCAATGGACGCTTTCTTCGCCCGTCACCTCAAGCATGATGACCCCAGCGTCGTCTTCGAACAGATGAAAGTTGTAGAATTCGGAGGCAGCGGACGTCATAAGGCTGTCGCCGTGCGTGAGAAATCCCTACCCGATTTCGTGGTTTATCGCCCCATGAATATGGATGCCGCCATGACAGTGGGCAGACCCGGAATGTTTGGCACCGGTCAGGTGAAGAGAGAAAAGCTGCCCGTGCTCATCTTCTGCAACGGCGGTTGCATGGACACGAGCATCGGCTACGAGAACATGCTCAGCGAGATAGCTTCTCACGGCTACGTCGTCGTGGCTATCGGAGAGCTCCAGATGCTGGCCCAGCACGAGAAGGATCGCCACACCCCGTCGTCCATGGTTCAGAAGGCCCTCGATTGGGTATGCCAGCAGGTTGCCGACCCCGCTTCACCTTATTATAATAAGATAGATGTGGAAAAGATAGCTGCTGCCGGACACTCTTGCGGTGGAGCACAGGTGCTGGCTAACGCTGCCGACAGGCGCCTGAAAACCTACCTCATTCTGAATGCCGGCATGGGCAAGATGACGATGGCTGATGCCAGCGCTAAGTCACTGAAGAACCTGCACGGTCCTATCCTCTATCTTGTCGGTGGCACGTCAGACGTGGCTTGGCAGAACGCACAGATGGATTACAAGGCTATCAAGAAAGTGCCCGTGGTGCTGGCCGACAACACACGAAGCGGCCACGGCGGCACTTACGAGCAGCCTGCCGGCGGAGCCAACGCCCGCATGGTGCTCGCATGGCTCGACTGGCAACTGAAAGGGAAGCAGGAGAACGAGAAACTATTCATCGGTGGCGACCTTACTGGCTACGACGGCTTTACCATTCAGCACAAGTGAGCGATGAGGGTCGCTCTGCGACTTCATCTGCCATGGCTACAGTGCCACACATAACGGTGCCGCCATGCTCATCCAGCGCAACATCAAATGGACGGACGACGGGTGGCCTGGGCTGGAGCAATAGTCAACCCAACGACCACAAAAAAATAATTTTTTATCAAAACAGACTACAGACTACAGCCGCAATGGATTCCCTACGCTGTAGTCTGTAGTCTGTTTTGAACAAAAATAATTTTTGCCTTACCTGAAAATTCCGCTCGACCTCTGGTCGCTTCGCATGCGAAGAACTTTCAATTTTCTGCTCGACCTCTGGTTGCTTCGATACTTCGAAGAACTTTCAACTCTCAAATTTCAAATCTCAACTCTCAACTTTTTGAGCCTTACCTCACTCGGAACCCTCAAGGGTTTCCGCCAAAAGCCTTAAGGCTTTTTCCGTAAAGCCTTAAGGCTTTTTCCCAGGATCTATAAGGAAGATGACACTTCCTGAGGGTACGCAGCTGAGCTTCTACCTTGACTACTATCCCGGCTACAGGGATGAGTCAACCATGAAGGTACAGCGACATGAGTCACTTGGCATCTACATCTTTGCCAAGCCAAAGAACCAGCGCGAGAAGGACTACAACGAGCGCATGACGGAGAAAGCCGAAGCCCTGCGCTGTCGTCGTTTCGAGAGTATTGTCAATGAGCGGTACGACTTCTTCGACAAGGAGAAGATGAAAGCTACGATTAAGCGAGCGCATTGCCAAACTTGTTTGAGCATTGCCGAGCGTGAGTGGCTTCGGGCGTAGCCCAAGGGCAGCTTCCTCGACTACTTCAAGGGCAAGGCCTACAAAATTGAAGCCCATTGGATGGGTATAGCAAGGTAATAGTCACATTATATTGTCTAATTATTATTAAAGGTATAAGCGAAATGATATAATCTTCGAAGGAAATTTGTATTTTTGTGACCATTAAAAGAAAAAAATGTATGGTAAGAGAATCTAAAATTGACGAGTATGGCCAGCAATCAGTTGATGCCATGAACGAACTTCTAAAATTGTGTAAGCAAAACATGCTCCATTCAGGCGACTTATTGGTGTGTCAACAAAATGGCTCTATGTTTGCCAATAAACCTATGATTGGCCCTGGCGAGGAAGGTAATGAATTTATACCACGATTAAACACTATTACTGGAAAAGGAATCGGAGAAGTCACAAAAGACAATGATTATTTCAATAAATACGGAAATGATTACTTTGATGGAACTTCTGAGTTTGAACTGAGTATTACAAGAGAAATGAAGAAGTATCAAGATATTTGGGAAAACAGCTATTTCTTGCGCTTATTAACTCAAATGATGCACTTGCTAAATGGCGAGCATTATGACTGGATGCTGAATATAAAAGGAAACAAAGGAAATCTTATAGAAAACTTAATCATCAAGAAGTGTGATAAAGCTCCATTATTCCATGAAGCAATCTCCTACGCTTATAATAGAAAAGTCCGAAATGCAATAGCTCATTCCCAGTATCAATTAGTTCAAGGGGGAATAGTTCTCAACAATATAGAAGCAAAAGATGGAATACAGACAGGACTGTCATTTGTTCAATGGGAAAAAATGTATATTCTTTCTTATTGCCTTGTTATTTATACCAAGCAATGTCTGAAACTTGCAGCCACTGCATATTTCGAACTCTCCAAAATGATGGAAAGCGGTGGAATTCCTATAATAATACCAGCTGAAGATGATAAATGGAACTATGCTTATTTATATCCCAATCTATCAGGAGACATATGGCGCTTCCATAAAATTTGATACTTGCTGATGGTACGAAGATAGCCGTCACAATGGACGGCTATCTTTATATCTCATTGAAAGGAAAATCATCTTGTCACAACTTTTACAGACTTTTCCCCAATCTTGATTATTGCAATATCTCCATTTTTTAGACCTGTGGCTATGGATGTCGTTTCGCCAGAAGCCTTTGCCGTGCCTACCATCACGCCGGCCGATGTATAGACATTAATGCTTGTATTATTATCAACGCCCGAAATCCTTAAAATACCATCGTGGCTCTGAATCAATACGGCATTTCCTCTTGCTGTTGCAATGTCTGTCATCATTCCCTCAGTCTTCGGTTCCGCATCTAACCAACAGAGCGTAGCGGTGGTGACATCGCTGTTCTCGTAGCCTGTCGCGGTGGCATAGACGCTGACGGTGTAAGTTGCAGTCAGCGAGATTTCGTTACCGTGATGCGTCTTGATGTCCGTATCATTGATAGTTGCCACACATTCGGCTCCATCGGTGTCACAAGTGAATTTGAGTTTGCCATTATCATAACTGATGGCTGGTATAGAGCATTTAGATATTATAGGGTTATCAGGCTCATTTCCTTCTACAATGTTAAAGAACTGTTTCCAACCTTCAGCCTGTGAATATAAATCTTTTGTACCTTCAGGAACTTTAACTATGCATGTGAATTTGTCTACTCCTTCAAATATTGTAGAGCCTCCTGGCTCTGCCTCATAACATAACGGTGGGATAACTGCATTACAAGTAATTGACTGTAAAGAGACACACCCATTAAATGCATGCCAATAAATATTATTAATTGTTGATGGAAGTACAACTTCTTTTAGGCTTTTACATCCACTAAACATAGATGTCGGAATCGTTTCTAGTCCTTCTGGAAAAATCATTGGACTTTCAAGGCTTGTGCAATTATAAAAGACAACTCCATTTCCACCATCACCTAATAATCTCACGTTTTGGGGAATATTTATTTCTTTCAAATTTGTGCATTCCCAAAAAGCATTAACTCCTATTTCAGTTATTTCGTTATTCAATTGTACTTTCTCAAGATTAGTACAATATTGAAAAGCTTGGCCCTCAATAACTCGTACAGAAGATGAGAATTTTATCGTCTTAAGACTTTGGCAACCAACGAAGCAGTCAAATCTAATCTTTTGAATGCCATCGGGTATAATAGCATCTACCAATAATTCTCCGTTGACAAAAAGTGAACCATTAGAGTTAAATGGATTTGCCCATTGAGCGATATTTAAATTAAGGAAAGTTTCCATATCTGGAACATACAAATCCCATACACTCGTTTTATAAAAGCCACCAACAGACCAGTCTGTATTAATTGTGCCAAAATTCTTAAGCCCTTTTGGCAAAGTAATTGATTTGAGATTAGAGCATTCCCTAAAAGTTCGGTAATCTACATTTTCAACTGTAAATTCCATGTCATTATAAATTACACTTCCGGGGATTACAACGTCTCCGCTATAAGTGTTATAATTCTCATCCTTATATGTAAGAGAAACTGTCCTATCTGAAGCAGATATGATATTGAAATACATTCCGTCAGACTCAAAATCGTAAGCATATCCTGCTATATTCAACCATATACCTAATGCCAATAATAAAAATCTCTTCATACTTTTTATGTTTTTAATTGAACTTTTTTATATACAAAATGCGCAGACATTATCCACGCATCTACTAGGTTCACCACAAACCCACTTACACCGCAGAAACGTCTGCGCATAAAGCGCACACGCTCTGTGTAAGTTTGGCTCTCTTATTTCTTCGAGGTGGTGATTCGTAGATGATGAGCCTTGTATTCCTTTCGAAACACGCTGCAAATATAGTCATTTTCTCCGAGATAAACACGATTTCGCAGCATAATTTGGATAAAAATCATTGAACGAATGTGATTTCGTATGAAATGGGTGGTTTTTTTGTATGAGATTCCAATAATTATTGCTATATTTGCACTTGAATCAACAATGAAAGGATGGAGTGAGTTACAATGACAAGTTATTGCGAGTTATAAAACAGCCGATTTCGAGTTACCCACTAACTCAAATGTAGTTACTCTATAACTCAAAAATGGAAAGGAAAAGGGCGATGCCATCAATGATGCAGAGTTCACAGGCAATGTCCTCATGCTGCTCCGTGAAGCCATGACCTTTGTAAAGTTAAACGCCAAGAGAGGCTGAGAGAAAAACCGAAATTGACAAAATACGGACTATTGCAACCGAGCCTAAATATCTGGGGGGCAGCAGAAAATCGCTCAGAGGGTAACTACTCAGTTATATCTTTATGGATGGTCGCTACGCTCAAAATTATCAGAAAATAAATTCAAAAAATTATAAGAACTGCAGCCCGGGCGTACCTTTTGATAATTTTCCGGTTCAATTTTCTTATAATTTTGAGGCCGATAGGCCGACCTACATTGCATGACTGAGTAGTTACCTAAGAGGTCCTTTCTATGGCTTGATGCCACAATCAGGAACCATAGAAGGGTGAAGCTTAATATTCACCTCTATGTGAAGTGCTACACAAAAATGCGCGCTTGTTTTCAATGAGTACATCCAAGAGGCTGCCCCATCAGTTGGTCGTCCGATGGCCTGTTGAAGCTAAAATCGTAAATTGTTATGTTTTTAATTTAAATTTGAGTACTGCCTTCATAGTTTTTTCTTATCTTTGCAGCGCATTAACAAACGAGAAGAAGATGAAGAAGATTTTTATTTCCATGCTGCTTTTGCTGGCGTTCATGGCAGCGGCACAAGCGCAGGCTCCTAAGGCTCAAAACACTAAAGAATTGTGGATAGAGAATGGCAGTCGCCGTATATATGGCGAGCTGTTCACTCCGCAAAATGCCAAGGCTGACGGTCCGGTGGCCATCATAGCTCACGGCTTTAACGGCACCTTCGATTTCGGTCGCAACTATTTCGATGTCATGGGGCGCAAGGGTTATCGGTGTTACACCTTCGACTTTCCCTGCGGGTCGGTGCGCAGCCGTAGCGACAATAACACGCTGAACATGTCTATACTCGACGAGGTGAGTGATGTGAAGGCTATCGTCAATCACTTCCGCAAGCAGGGACATCAGCATATCGTCCTCATCGGCGAGAGCCAGGGCGGACTCGTCTCGGCCCTCACCGCTGCCGAACTGAAGGATGAGGTGAGCCAACTGGTGCTGGTCTTTCCCGCACTTTGCATCCCTGAGAACTGGCGACAGCGCTATCCACGAGTCGAGGACATACAGGACGTCACCGAGCTCTGGGGCGTGAAGATGGGGCGCCGCTTCTTCGAAGAGATTCATGATATGCGCGCCTTCGACATCATAGGCCGGTATCGCGGTCCTGTGCTCATAGTGCAGGGCGATGCCGACCGTGTGGTGTCGATGGATGATTCACGCCGTGCCCAGCAACTCTATCGTCCTGACACCCGCCTGCACGTCATTCCCGGTGCCGGCCATGGTTTCAAACCTAATGAGTTCCAGCAGGAAATGGAGCAACTGGAGCAGTTCCTGCAAGCAGACTACGACTTCGTGAAAGGTGCCGACGTGGGCTTCCTCACTGGTCAGGAGCGACGGGGCGTGGTATTCTACGACCGCAACGGCCGTGAGCGCGAGTGCCTGGAGCTGCTGAAGAACGACTATCAGATGTCCGCAATCCGTATGCGCGTTTGGGTGAATCCACGTGGCGGCGACTGCGATAAGTTTGCCCTCCTCGCTGGTGACTGCGTTTCTGCATTTCCGCATAAATGCGGTCTCACAAATGTGCCAATCGATACGAAAAAAAGGAAAAAGTTGGGTGAAAGCTTGGCGAGTCAGAAAAAAGAATGTACCTTTGCACAAAGTTATTAGTATTATATCGCTCATGTGTACTATTGTAGATCAAAAAACCACCCATATAAAGACTCAGGATGGAGTGACGCTTGCGCGACGCGTGACAACAGTGCGAATGCCTAATGGGAAGTTTCGTCATCCTGTAGTTTACTTTGACCTTACTCCCGATGTGGTGCGAGTTACTCGTTCGGAATTGGAACGCTTGCGCGTGCCGGGGTATAAGCAACTGATATAATTGGTCTTATGGCAATGCAAGACGGCTATCCCTTCGTGCTTGTCATGCACGAACAGGGAGGTTCTTACAATTTGTCGCGAGGGACTTACTTGTATCGTTTTAAGTCTGAGGTCAGCAGGGTTTATTCTGATGAATGAATAGACCACAACGCGGCGTGCGCTCAACCTTGGCCATCCACCTCGGCAGGTAAGGTTGGCAAGGTAAACTTTTATAGCAAACCACCAAAGAAAATTGAATATTTTCGGTGATTTGAGGCCCTTTTGTTCGGTTGTTTGTGACAATTTTATTCGGTTGTTTGTGGAAAGTCCATTCGGTTGTTTGTGGAAAGTCCATTCGGTTGTTTGTGGTCCTCCCTAAGACTATTAGCAAAATCCGCAAAGACATCACTTTTCGCAAGGAGAAGTCCAAGGCATACGTCACCATGCGTTGGCTCGTCCTCGCCATCATCAACAAGCATCTTCCGTTTAGCATATATAAGAAGATGTAATCCAATCACATTATGCTGTCAAAAGTACCCATGTTTTTGTGTGGCAGTACAAATTATCCTTGTGTGCGGCTTCGCCAGATGTCTTAGTAAAGTACCATGAAACAGAAAAATAGAGTTTGAATGAAAATAATCGCATTTCTGCTTTACTTTTTATTCTTCCGAACTGTATTTATATGCCAACCAAAAGATGCAAAAATGGAATAAATGGGCAAAACACAAGGCTTAAGAACGGAATAAGTGGGTAAAAATACAGTCAAAAAGATGGAATAAGTGGATTTTTTCTTGGCTGAATGCATAAATCTTCGTATCTTTGTGCCGAGATCTTCAGATAAATAGGTATGCTTGAGCGCAAATTCACATCATTTCTTGAACGTTTTCTTGTGGAAGCCCCCAACAAGATACTCCTTGTCAACGGTGCCAGACAGATTGGCAAGTCCTTCCTTATCCGTTATGTTGGTCAGAAACTCTTTCCGCATTTCGTAGAAATAAACCTGAAAGAAGATAAGGAAGGCGATAGGATTTTTGCTGATGTTCATACCACGGATGACCTCTATATGCGTCTGAGTAATTATCACTCCGAACCCTTGGGCGATAAGACAGACACCTTAGTGTTCTTGGATGAGATACAGAGTTATCCTCACCTGTTGACAATGCTCAAGTTCCTCAATCAGGAGTCACGGTATAGGTATATCGCCAGTGGCTCCCAATTGGGCGTGGCATTATCACAGACGCCATCTGTACCGCTTGGAAGCGTCGCCATCGAACAAATGTACCCGCTCGACTTTGAGGAATTTCTGTGGGCTACGGGCATCAGTAAGGAATGGGTAGAGCGGATTCGGGAATCTTATCTTCGCGAAGAGGCTTTAGATGAGAACACGCACAAAATCCTCTTGAAAAGGTTCCAATACTACCTCCTCGTCGGCGGAATGCCCGAAGCAATCAACAACTATTTGGAAGACAGAAATATGGTGCGTGTGAGGCAGGTGCATAGAGACATCCACCAGCTCTATCGCATCGATGCTTCTCAATATGATGAGGAGCATAAGCTTAAGATTCGTAAGATATACGACCTCATTCCATGCAATCTGGAGAACAAAAAGAAACGCATCATCTATAAGAATATTGAGAACAAGCAAGGAAAGACCTTTTCAGACTATGCCGACGAGTTCGAGTATCTTACCAATTCGGGTGTCGCCTTGGAGGTTTCTGCCATAAGCAATCCGCGTTTCCCCTTGGCTGAGTCAGAACAGAAGCGTTTAGTCAAACTCTACTTGAATGATGTCGGTCTATTGACGAACCTTCTTTATGAACTGAATGTCAATGCCGTATTACAAGACATCAAGAGCATCAACTTAGGCACGGTGTACGAGTCTGTCGTAGCCCAGGAACTTGCAGCCCATGGTTTCAGGCTGCATTATTATGACAACAAGAAAAAAGGTGAAGTGGATTTTCTGATAGACGACTATTACACGCTGAAGGCACTACCCTTGGAGATTAAATCTGGGAAGGACTATACCGAGCATAGCGCGCTCACCAAGTTCCTTGAAACCCCGGATTATGCCATTGACCGTGCCATCGTTTTCTCCAATGAGCGTGAGATATTCAAGAAAAAAGGAACGACCTATCTCCCCATCTACTATTGTATGTTTCTTCAGAGTGAGCATCGCGAAGATTCTGTGATACTGCCTGAACTGGAGGTGGTATAATCATAACAAGAATGAATCCTTGAGACTGGGCGGTGACATGTTTGAGGTGTTTCCAGAGAAAATAATTAAGGCAATTATAGTCAGTACCATCCGTGACAAGTATCTGGCAGCTAACGATGTAATCAACACACAGCAAAGACTGAGGACTTACAAACGTAGGGAGAAGCTTTACACTTTCTTTGCTGTTCCTTTTCTTCTTCTCTGGTTTATCTGGTTCCTGCTTGAAGTTCACTACGGCACAAACATCCCATCCAGTAGGCTTGTGATTTCAATTGTGATGTTCATCATAATT
>JAEEHP010000079.1 GCA_016280855.1 Bacteroidaceae bacterium | reverse complement strand
GAGGTATTCAACGACCGTCAGCATGTATCCCTCAAGCTCCGCAAGATGACCGAAGAGTGGAACGACAAGACCTTCACCTTCGATCCCGTAAGCGGCGCGAACTTCGTGTTCGGCCTTTACACTGCGGAAGCTATCGGTATCCTGCCCAAGGATACCCTCGTCGAGGTGCTCATCACCAATGACCGCGGTACCGCGTCCACCAAGAACGATCTGCCCGCGGGTCACTACTACATCCGTGAGCTTGCGGTTCCCGATCCCACCATCTGGCTCTCCACCGAGTCCTATCCCGTTGACCTCACGGGCGACACCGAGTACATCGAGAACATGTACTACTTCACCAACCCGATCGTCAACGACATGTTCAAGACTAACATTGCGGTCTGGAAGCTGGATCAGGATACCCACGTCGGTCTCCCCGGCGCTGTGTTCGAGGTATTCGACGACGCGGGCGTTGTGTACTGCACCATGACCACCGATTCTCACGGCTACGCGGTATCCATCGATCTTCCCATCGGCTCCTACCACATCCGTGAGATCCAGGCTCCTGACGGTTACGTTATCGACGACGAGATCATCGACGTCGTTATCACCACGGAGGACAAGAACACCATCGTCTTTGAGCGTTACAATCACAAGAACGACTTCACCATCAAAAAGACCGACGTTGTTAGCGGCAGTCCCGTTGAGGGCGCGACCTTTGAGATCTACTCCGCTGACGGTACCCTCTTCGCGACCGTGACCACGGACAGGAACGGTGAATTCAATCTCACCGCTATCCCCGCGGGTCATTACACCATGATCGAGACCATCGCTCCCGCAGGTTACGCTCTCTCCTCTCAGACCTACAGCTTCGATATCGATGAGAACGGCAATATCACCGGCGATACCAACATCACCGATGAGCCCACGGCCCTCATCATCGACAAGATCAACGCCTTCACCGGCGAGCCCTTCGCCGGCATCGAGTTCACCCTCATGAACGCGAACGGCGAGATCGTCAAGACCGCCATGACCGATAACGGCTGGCGCGTCCCGAGCGACCGCGGCGAAGAGAGCTTTGTAACCGACAAGAACGGCCACGTCGAGTTCCGCTACCTGCCCGTCGGCGAATACACCCTCCTGGAGAATACTCCCGAGGGCTACATCTCCGTCGGCACCGTTACCGTAACGATCGGCTCGAACAACGGCATAAGCAACCCTGTCCGAGTCACCGTCGTGAACACTCCGACCGGCCTCATCATCCACAAGATCGATCAGGAGAGCGGCAATCCCCTCAGCGGTGCGGGCTTCCGTCTCAAGGTCAAGAACGGCATGAGCTTCGTAACTCTGACCTTCGACCGTATGGACGACGGCAGCTACTTCTACAACGCAGAGGGCAATGGCGAATACACCGACCTCATGGTCGACGGGATGGGCAATCTGACCATCTACGGTCTGCCCCTCGGCTACGTATGGATCGAAGAGGTCGTAACTCCCGAGGGCTACTTCCCGATCCCCGCGCAGAAGGTCGAGATCACCGAGGATACCACCTTCGAAAGCCCCATCGAGTTCACCATCCGCAACAGCAAGTACATTAAGCTCGGTATGGACAGCGACTGGTGGGAGTTCCCCGCACTCATGGGCGGTATCGGCCTCGCGGTAGCGGGCGCTGTCGCCTATGTCATCGTTCTGACGAAGCGCAGGAAGAACAAGGCTGCTCAGGAGAACTGATATGCCTCTTAAAACGATCATAGCCATAGCCCTTGTGGTGTTCATTATCGGAGGATTCATTTTCCTTCAGATCCGCAAGAGGAATAAGGACAGATAATCGACAAGCGGGACGGGAGTATCCCCGCGCTCCCGTCCCGCAAATAAGGAGATGAACAAATGAACATAGAAATTTTCGAAGCTACAACGCCCGAACAGCTCTATACCTTCATGCAGTCCTCGCAGATAGCATCCCAGACCGGCTGTCTCGGACACCTCCGCGCAGACTTCGGTGAAAACGGCACAGGCTTTTACACCTCCTGGGAGGATCATCGCGGCGACCTCAAGACCGACGCCTTCAAAGCACGGTTCAACGAGATCATAAACGAACTCAGAAACGGCACGGATAATGGCAAGCTCTTCTCTTCAAGAGCAAACCTCGCAAGGTTCTGTTTCAGTCATCCGACAGCGGCCATAGCACAGGCAAAGGATTCCTCTGCGTACCGCTTTAACGACGGAGATTACGCCTACCTCATGCGGCTCAATTCCAACCGCGGCGATTACAACGTTTATATCTACGTTTACATCGGCGATTGGCTGGATAAACACCTGCGTGAGGCTGAGCACGGTATCCGTTTCATCGATCCCCATTACAACGAGCTCTTCCGGATGCCTGACGGGGGCCAGGTAAGGCTCACCTACCGTGACGGCAAAAGCGTTGTCCGCACCTGCCGATACGTCGACGATTATCACGCCGAGATAGGCAGCAATCTCTACCATATCTGCGAGTTCGCGGAGATGGCAGAACAGTCCGGCATAAAGGTCGATCCGGTAACGCCGCCTATTCCTTCAATGAGCAAAACGGAACGTGAGTACGGAGGTGAAGAACGATGAACGTGCTCGTAGTTGAACCGTACAAGGAGCCGTATGAAAAGGAGATCGAGCCCGGGCTTGAAAGCCTGCAGCACGAGGTCGGCGGCGATATAGAATGCGTTTATCCCTTCGACGATGAAGTTGCCGTTATCTGCAATGACGAGGGCAAGCTGGAAGGGCTGCCGCTGAACCGCTCACTTCGGGACGAGGACGGTGAGATCTACGATGTGCTTGCCGGCACGTTCCTCGTTGTCGGCCTCGGAGAAGAAAACTTCGAAGGGCTCAGTAAGGAACAGATGGATAAGTTCAAG
>JAEEHP010000078.1 GCA_016280855.1 Bacteroidaceae bacterium | reverse complement strand
TCGCGCCCCCGACCTTGGCAAGGTCGCGATCTACCACCTGAGCTATTCCCCAAAATGCGTCGGAGGACATGGCCCCGAACCACCGAAGGTAACAACCAGCAGATTTACAGTCTGCCCCATTTGGCCACTCTGGTATCCGCCCAGACATCATTTCAAAGAATGTGACTCCTGCGGGATTCAAACCCACAACCTTCTGATCCGTAGTCAGATGCTCTATTCAGTTGAGCTAAGGAGCCAATGTGGTGGGCGCTGACGGATTCGAACCGCCGACCCTCTGCTTGTAAGGCAGATGCTCTGAACCAGCTGAGCTAAGCGCCCTTCCGAGCTTAGCCGTTCTTCTGGAGTTCCAGAGCCGTTCTTTCTCGAAAGCGGGTGCAAAGGTAGGGTATTTTTGCGAAACAGCCAAACGTTTCCCCAACTTTTTTTGTAAAATCCGCAAAAAAGCTATACCTTTGCACCGCCTTAGATGAAAAAGGCAAGCGATCTACACCTTATTATATATATTAAAGCTACAAAAACAAAAGTAATGAAAAGAAGTTTTCTTCTGGCGGCTCTTGCCTGGATGGCAACGACCGCATTCGCTCAGCTCAACGTCCAGTTGCATTACGACCTGGGTCGCGAATTGTACGGCAAAGAACTCTCCAACCGTCAACGCGTGACAGCGACCGTTGAGAATTTCACTCCAGACCGCTGGGGTAGTACGTATTTCTTCATCGATGCCGATTTCGATGACAACTTTGTGATGAGCGCCTATGGCGAGATCTCGCGTGAACTACGTTTCTGGAAAGCGCCCTTTGCGGCACACATCGAGTACAACGGCGGCTTGCAGCGTGCCCCCTACGGCTACGACGACGCCTATCTCATCGGTCCGGCATGGAATTGGGCAAGCAAGGATTTCACCAAGACGTTCTCCGTACAGCTTCTCTATAAATACCTGGCCCATCGCCAGAACCACGGCGGCACGTCCCACAGCGTGCAGCTGACCGAGGTATGGGGATTGCACTTTGCCCACGGGCTCTGCACGTTCTCTGGCTACTGCGACCTGTGGTATGACAAGGGTGTCAAGGGACGAGTCGTACTATCGAGCGAGCCTCAGTTCTGGGTGAATCTTTGGAAGCTGCCACGTATCAGCGACGACGCCAAATGGAGCGTCGGCACGGAGGTGGAGATCTCCAACAACCTCGTCTGGCCCGCCGAGGGCATCAACGACCGTTTCTATGTCATCCCCACGGTGGCCATGAAATGGACATTCTAATCCCTTCCTTATGACCTACCCCACACTCATCTTCGACCTCGACGGCACGCTGACCGACAGCGGGCTGGGCATCTTGCGCTGTGCACAATATGCGCTCGACCATTTCAACATCCACGTTGCAGACCTCAACGCCCTTCGTCCTTTCGTCGGCCCTCCGCTCGAGGATTCCTTCATCGAGTTCTACGGTTTCACACCTGCCCAGGCCGACGAAGCCGTTCGCATCTATCGCGAGCGCTATTTCACCACCGGGGTCTATGAAAACGAAGTCTATCCCGGCACCCGTGAAGCGCTGGCCGAACTCAAGCGTCGCGGCTATCGCATCGGAATAGGATCGAGCAAGAACGAACCTATGGTGCGCGAGGTGCTGCGCTATTTCGACCTCGGTCAGTTCTTCGACTTCGTGACGGCCCGCGACGAAGCCGGCATCCGCCACACGAAAGCCGACGTCCTGCGACATGCCCTTCAGCTCGAGGGCATCGATGACCCGCGAAAGGCGCTCATGATCGGCGACCGATTCTACGACATCGAGGGTGCACACGAGGTCGGTATGCCAGCTGTAGGCATTCTGTGGGGAGGCTATGCAACACGGCAGGAGATGGTGGACTGCGAGGCAGAGTACATCGTAGATACGTGGGACGAATTGCTCGACCTGCTGAAGGAATAATTGCCGGCGAGCACGCTTTTGGGCATTAACGTCGGCTTTTTCACAAAAAATAAGATTGAAGATTGCCGCCGAATCCCAACTTTCCATTATCTTTGCAGGCAAATACCTAACTATTCAACCAAAATGCGTTCGGAAAGTATCGTCATCATCCCCACCTACAACGAGAAAGAAAACATCGAGAACATCATCCGCGCCGTCACTGCCCTGGAGGAACATTCGTTCAATATCCTCGTCATCGACGACGGTTCGCCCGACGGCACAGCCGCCATCGTCAAGCGTCTGATGGCCGATGAGTTTCAGGATCGCCTCTTCCTCATCGAACGATCCGGCAAACTCGGCCTCGGCACAGCCTACATCGCAGGCTTCAAATGGGCTATCGAGCAGGGCTACGACTATGTTTTCGAGATGGACGCCGACTTCAGCCATGCTCCTTCAGACCTGCCACGACTCCTGGCGGCATGCAAGGACGAGGGTTACGACATGAGCATCGGCTCACGCTACATCACTGGCGTCAATGTGGTGAACTGGCCCATGGGCCGTGTGCTGATGAGCTATTTTGCTTCAAAATATGTGCGGATGATCACAGGCCTGGATATCCACGACACCACGGCGGGCTTCGTCTGCTATCGTCGCCAAGTTCTGGAGACCATCGACCTCGACGCGGTACGTTTCAAGGGCTACGCCTTCCAGATCGAGATGAAGTTCACCGCCAAGCAATGTGGCTTCAAGATCAAGGAGGTACCCGTCATCTTCGTCAACCGCGAGCTGGGCACCAGCAAGATGTCCGGAGGCATCTTCTCCGAAGCCGTCTTCGGCGTGATTCGCCTGAGATGGGACGGATGGTTCAAGAAATATAAGCAGAAAGAAGCCCTCCCCCAGAACCAGTCCTGAAAGAACAATCAGTTTTTTCTGACATCCCGTAAGGGAGCGAGCAATTACCTCTATTCATGGCAAGTAATAATTCATTTGAAGATATTATCTATGTGTCCGACGGCAAGATACGTCGGGCAGATATTGTCATTGAAGATGAATATATTGCAAGAATCACGGATAAAGAGACGATCGACTGCACGCAGCAGCTCCCCTCTCTCTTCGGAATGGGTCAGGAGACGGGGCTTCTCCTGCCCGGCATCATCGACGAACATGTCCACTCACGCGAACCGGGTCTGACGCAAAAAGGCGACCTCACAAGTGAAACGCGTGCAGCAGCTGCCGGAGGCGTAACGACCATCATGGACATGCCTAATGTCGTGCCGCAGACCACGTCCCTCGAGGCGTTGAAAGAGCGGCAGACCTTGGGCGCTGCCCACGCCTTCGTCAACTACAGCTTCTACTTCGGTGCCACGAACACCAACGCTGCCCTACTCCCCCATCTCGATCCCACGACGGTGCCCGCCGTCAAGCTCTTCATGGGCAGCTCGACAGGCGGCATGCTCGTGGACCGCGGCGAGGCGCTGCGTGCCGTGTTCGAGCAGTCGCCACTGCTCATCATGGCGCATTGCGAGGACTCCGATATCATCACCGCCAACATGCGAGCCGCCCAGGCTCGCTACGGCGAGGATCCTGATGTCGTCCATCATCCGGAGATACGAAGCCGCGAAGCCTGCATCGCCTCCTCACGGCTCGCCGTTCAGTTAGCCCACGAGACTGGTGCACGACTGCACATCGCCCATGTGACGACGAAGGATGAGCTTCTTCTTATTGATGATTCATCAATCATCAATCATCAATCATCAATCACCTTAGAAGCCTGCGTGCCTCATCTTCTCTTCTGCGATGAAGACTATGCCACACTCGGCACACGCATCAAATGCAATCCCGCCGTGAAGAGCCGTGCCGACCGCGATGCCCTGCGGGCTGCCCTCACCGACGGACGCATCGCCACCGTCGCCACCGACCACGCACCACATCTGCCGACCGACAAGGAAGGAGGATGCAAGCGTGCCGCGTCGGGTATGCCGATGGTGCAGTTCTCGTTGCCCGCCATGCTCGGACTCGTCGAGGAAGGCGTACTTCCCATCACTCGTCTGGTGGAGCTTATGTGCCACAACCCCGCCCGCCTGTTCGACATCGAAGGCCGCGGCTTCATTCGCGAAGGCATGAAAGCCGACCTCACCCTCGTCCGCCGCCAGCCGTGGACGCTCACCGCCGACCGCATCGTCAGCCGCTGCGGCTGGAGTCCCCTCGAAGGGCGCACCTTCCCGTGGCAGGTGGAGCAGACCTACTGCAACGGACACCTTATATATAATAAAGGTGTATTTGCCGAAGGGAACCAGCACGCACAGGCGCTGAGATTCAGAAGACCCACCCCCAGCCCTCCCATCTTGAAGTGTCAAGCGTCGCAGAGCGCCGAGCAGTAGGGATGGAGCAGTTACCAATCCAGAACAGATTGTTTATTATAAAATGGAAGAGAAGCCCACAACTCAAATTCATTCTACTCCCTCCCCATCAGGGAGGGCGAGGGGTGGGTCCTCCACCATTCATTACACCCTCCCCGAAGTCGTGCCATACATCAACTGGCTGTACTTCTTCCACGCCTGGGGCTTTCCAGCACGCTTCGCCGCCATCGCCCAGATTCACGGCTGCGACAGCTGCCGCGCTTCGTGGCTCACCACCTTTCCTGTTGAAGAACGCGCGAAAGCCGCCGAAGCCATGCAGCTGCACAAAGAAGCCATGAGAATGCTCGGCGAGTTGGATCGCCAGGGCTTCAAGACCCACGTCCGCTTCGGCCTATTCCCCTGCAACAGCGACGGCGAAGACATCATTATTAATGATTATCCTCAATCATCAATCACCAATCATCCGCTCGGCCCAAAGGGACGCTTCACACTTGAAGAATCATCAATCACCTTTCCTCCTCTCCCTCTGGGAGAGGCCGGGAGTGGGTCCCTCATCTCCTTCCTCCGCCAGCAGTCTGAGCCGTTTCTCTGCCTGTCCGACTTCATACGTCCCATCAACACCGAAGGCATCAGCGACCGCATCGGCATCTTTGCCGCCTGCGCCGATGAGGACATAGAGCACCTCTATGCAGAAGGGACTCCCGAAGCCGATGCCTACCGACACCTGCTCTGTCAGACCCTCGCCGACCGCTTGGCCGAGGCAGCCATCGAACGCGCCCATCAGGCCATCCGCAAGTACTATTGGGGTTATGCCCCTGACGAAGATCTCACCATTGCCGACCTCCATGCCGAGCGATTCCAAGGCATCCGTCCTGCCGTGGGCTACCCCAGCCTTCCCGACCAAAGCCTCAACTTCGACCTCGACCGCCTCATCGACTTCTCGGCCATCGGCATACGCCTCACCGAGCATGGCGCCATGCTCCCCCATGCCAGCGTCAGCGGCCTCATGATTGCCCATCCCCAATCCCGCTACTTCGCCATCGGCCCCATCGGCGAAGACCAGCTCCTCGACTACGCCCGCCGCAAGCATCGCACCCCCGACGACCTCCGTCCCTACCTCGCCGCCAACCTCTGACAAAGCCAATAGGAGCCCCTTTTTCCGCACTTTCCTCCCCGTTTTTGCCCTAACTTTTCACTTTTTCACGCTTCGCACAGCTGCATGACTTGCTTTGCACAGCTGGCTGAGTTCGGTTTTGCCGCAAGTGGCAAAACGCTTATCGGATAGCAGCTCATGGTTTTACCGCCAGTGGCAAAACGCCCAACGGGCAATGGCTAAACCGTTAGCTATTCATCGTGAAAGTAGTATTCATCGGTGATGCTGCCGAAGTGGGCCGAGCGCTCGCCGAAAGCGACTGCATATCAATCGGCCGGCAATCAAAAGAGCCAAGAAAACGATCAGACGATCATTTTGACACGAATTGTCCTAATAACCATTACGTCCATTACGATCATTTATGTCCATTATAGTTCTCGTCTTTCGTTTTCGTTATCATTTCACTAAATCAAGGGTGAAAGAACAAAAAGTTGGGCGTTTATTAGGTGATAATCAAAAATTATTATTACTTTTGCTGCAAGAATTAATATAATCATTCGCTAAAACGGAATGAGATGACATTGAGGAGTGCGCCCTCTGAGGCTATCTTTCACATTAATTGCTAGAATTTTTTCACACAAATGACCATAAATAACTTACACGAATTACCATAAACGGATTCTGTAAATCTCTTTATACCCATAAAGCAGTTCCTGCTTATAAAGTCTGAAACTGCAACGAATGACTGCAAGTAGCGAATGATTATTTCTTCAGCTTGCCCTTGCTTTCCAGATAGTTGGTAAACGTCTCCCATTGGGGTGCGCGTTTCTTGATGTTGGCCTGTGTCCGCTCGTCATCGATGAACTGTGACGGATAGCAGTCGTGCAGATAATAGTGGCCTTGATGGGGGTCGGTGATCACGTCATAATGCAGGACGAGGTCGGTGAATATTCTGCTGTCCCAGTCGCCGACGAAACTGCTGACCACGAACAGGACATTGTCGCCTAAATGAAACTCGATTTCGTGGAATGGCTGCAAACGCTTGTAGAGCGGTTCGTCCATATCCTTAAACCTGATTTCACGAGTGGTCACATTGAACCATTCAAAATCATCTTCTGTGAAAAGGACATTCTGCGCATCAGCAACAGAACGCGTTTCGGACTGGACTACGCCGCAGGCATAGAACGTTTTTTCTACAGGATCAGTCGTAAAAGGCTTCTCCGTTTCGTTGTCATTGCTGCTGCAAGCAGTCGCTGTCATGCCGGCTATGGCTATCGCCATCATCCAGGCTAAGGGGCGGTAATGTTTCATATTCTTTAGCATTAAAAAAGTTGTCTCTCTATTGATATAGTCCGCCGGACATAGAAAAGACTGCGCGACAAAAGTAAGAAAGTTATTTGAATCCTCCAAATTCTGAGGAGATTATTTCTCTCACCACGTAAATCTGATGCCCAAAGGCAGAGAAAAGGTGAACGGATGCTCCGTTCGGTAGGTCTCGATGTCTGTCTTCATCGGGATATAGTATTGCAGGCTTGGCTCCACGAAGAAGCCGACGTAGGGCGTCAAGTGGTATTGCAGACCAAGACCGAAAGTGGTAGAGAACTGTCATGGTGCACGGACTGTAGTCTTTTCGCCAGCCTCGTACTGACCATTCACATAGAAGTCTGTATGGAGAGTGGAACGGATGGGCATTTCGATAGTCATGCCACATCCTTGAAGATCTTTGACAAAAGCCTAAAGGGTTTGCGTAAAAAGCCTTAAGGGTTTTGGCGGAAACCCTTTAGGGTTCCAAGTGAGGTAAGGCTCCAAAAAAAGTTGAATATTGAGAGTTCTTGAAGGGTCAAGCGACCAGAGGTCGAGCGGAACTTTCGGGTAAGGCAAAAAAAATTTTTTTCAAGACAGACTACAGACTACAGCGCAGGGAATCCATTGCGGCTGTAGTCTGTAGTCTATTTGAAATAAAAATTATTTTTTTCGGTTGAAATAGGTGCCAGGTGTCAGGAAGTGGCGTGAAACGGGATGATAAACTCCGACTCCTTGGAATTGCGGTATTTCTCCAGTTGGCGAATTTCGTATTCTCGCCCGATAAAACGTTCTTGTTGAATCCTATGGCATAGTAATATCTGCGTTCAATAGTGTATAGCCATTTGGCCGTGTTTGCATGGTGGTTGAGAGAACGATGAAAGAGAAGGTCGCCACCGGCATCATGCTGGCGACGACCTGAAATAAGAGGGTATTTATGGTTGCATGGACGAATCCTATGCCTCACGCTGTTCCTGCTGCTCTTTCTTCATGAGTTTGTACTCAACGATGAAGGAGACGAGGAGGCCAATGCCCATGCCGGCAGCGATAATGAGCCAGAAGTAAATGTTGTGCTTGGGAGCAAGGCCAAGCAGGGCATCAACGAGCGCACCGAGCCCCATGCCGATGAGGATGCAGGCCCAGCGGAGGCTGCTGTACTTGTCGTGCTTCTCGGCTTGTTCTTCAATGAGCAGCTTTGCGGTATCTGCGTCTGTGCCTTGCTGGATGAGAGCCAGGCGGAGCTCTGTGTCGCGGTTCTTCTTCTTGATGCTGGTGATGAACACCATTACAATGGCGACAAT
>JAEEHP010000077.1 GCA_016280855.1 Bacteroidaceae bacterium | reverse complement strand
CGTCGGGCTGCTTGAAGCGGTCGGAGAAGTCGCCTGCCGTATAGAAGCGGAACGGGCCGTAGCTGATAATCATGCCCAGGCTCATGCCGTTCTCGTTGAGCCGCCAGGGATTGTTCTGCTCCTTGTACTCCTTATACAAGTCGATGATGCGAGGCTCGCCCCCGCCCTGCGGAGGAGAAGCAATGCGTCCGTTGGCGCAGATGTTGAACACGGAGAACTGGGGATAGGCCTTCGGTTTATGCAGAAGGGCCACCTGATTGGTCTCCCCCACCCGGAACTTCTCGATCTTCAGTCCGCGATGGCGGGCCATGTAGATATAGAAGCGGCGCATCTGCTCCACGCAGTCGGCCGAGCGATGGTCGAGCAGAGGGATGGGATCGTCGTAGCTGGGCCAGCAGCGGTCAAAGGCCTTGTGGAAGGTAAGCCACTCAGCCGCCTGGCTGAAGCCGCTCAGGGCGTAGTCCTCGCCGTCGCGCACCTCTTTCGAGGCGTAGAAGTTCTGGTGGCCGCCATGATCGCTATGGTAATGGGAGAGCATGAGGTAGTCAACATCGCAGCCCCGAGGGTTGACGCGCTGCACGTATCGGGCAATCCACTCGCCGGAATGGCGGTCGGGACTGGGCAGGACGGGCACAGCCAGCTTGCCTCGCCCGATGGCGTTATGGTCGCCGCAGTCGAGAAGCATCGACGTGCCGTCGGGGAATATCAGAAACATGGACTCGGCCACACCGGTGTAGATGAAGTGCACCTGGAACTGGCCGCGGTGCCATCCCTGCCAAGCCTGACCCACCAGCGGGTCTTTCGTCCCGCGGGCAAAGGCCGTCTCGAAATCAAAAAGGACGGCGGCCCCGCCAAGAGCCGCCGTCCGGAGGAAGTTTCTTCTATTCACTTAACATCAGATTACTGCATGATGCATTATCAACGCACTAAGACTGTCTTGCCGTCGATGATGTAGACACCCTTCTGGGAAATCTTCTCCAGCTTGCGGCCCTGCAGGTCGTAGATAGTGCTGTTGAGAGACGGACGAACAGAAGCGATGCCTGTGGAGAAGGGTTTCAGCACAGGATAAGAGCCCTCGGCCATGTCGCAGAACCAGACCTCGGGATCCCATGCCACAACCTCCTGCTGAAGCTGTGAGAAGTTGGAGCCGTCGTAGTATTCAATCATGCGCAGGTCTTCGTTCTCTCTTGCCGGACCGAAGTTCTTGTCGGTATTGTTCCAAACAACCACGTGCTTGTAAGTACCCATAGGCGTTGCATCCTGGAATCCGCCGCCGATGATGCCGCCGCCGCGGTTAATGCTGCCGGCTGCATAGCACTGAACCATATCGACCATACCGCGAACGCGACCGATGATACCGCCAGTGAGATCGCTGGAACCAGTTATCTCCACATTAGCGTAGCAGTTCAGGAAGTGGCTCTCGTCGGCAATATTACCGAACATGCCGCCGCAGTAGCCGTTCGTGACAGTAAGCTTACCCGTTACCCAGACATTCTCCACGTAGCAGGGCTTAGCATAGGTTGAGTGACCCAGGTAGCCGGCCAGAATACCCGTACCGCTGGCCTGGCACTCGACGTTGGCATTCTCCACACCCAGATTGCGGACATTACCGCAGAGCACGCCGAAGATACCGTTGTACCACTGGTCGGGGTTGTTGGATGTAAAGTTGCGGATGACGTGATTCTTACCGTCAAAGTCGATGTAGGGATAGCCATTCGACTGGTTGGCGATATCGAAGAGAGGCTTCCAGTCGGTAATGCCTGACATGTCTATATCGTCTTCCATCACCACGTAGTTCATTTGGCCGGAGACGAGCATGTTAATCAGGTTGGCCATGTCTTCTGCCGACTTCACTACGAACGGTCTTTCCTTAGAGCCGTCGCCCATGTCAACAAATTCGTTGGTGTAGGTGCCGTCGCTGTTCCTGGAGACAGTCTTGTGCGTGTCATCCAGTACAGGATAGGCGTCCTCGCCCAGCGTCTGGAACCAAACGGTTGCGCCATTGGCCTGAGCTGCGTTCAGCAGGAAGCAGATTTCGCCGCTTGCCAGCTGCTCGGCCGTAACACTCTTGCTCTTGTCCATGGTCTTCTCGCCAAAGGCGCGGGCGGCGCTGCCTTCGAGCCAGTAGTTCACGCCGAAGTAGTTGGCATTGTGATCGCGCAGACGGCCTACGATAGCACCGCCGTAGGTGGGGGCGCCCTCGCCGGTGAACTTCACGTCACCCACGCTGATACAGTTCTTAACGCCATAGAAGGAGGCGTTGTTCAGGTAACCGAGGATACCGCCTGCATAGCAACCGGCGGAAGCGAAGTAGAGCTTGCCGTAGTGGGCGCAGTTCTCAATCGAAGCATACTCGTGGGAATAGCCGGCGATGCCGCCGAAGCAGTCATTGCTCTCACCCACTGTGAGTGTGCCCGAGAAGGTGCAGTGGTCCATAGCCGTGCCTACACGCAGCGAGCCTACGACACCGCCTACATGGTGTACCGTGCCCTGAGTAGCATCGATAACCAGTGAGGAGTGTACGTTGCGGACGACGCCGCCGTAGATCCATCCGATGGCGCCACTGGCCGTACCAGCAGCCATCAGTGTACCGTCGATGCTGAAGTCCTCGATGGAAGCACCGTCAGCATAACCGAAGAAGCCATTATAGTCACCCGTGCCGACATAGCTGAAGCCGGTAATCTTATGGTTCTGACCGTCGAAGGTACCGGTGAAGGGGATTTCGGAAGAGCCGATGGGCTTGAACCTCTCGGCTACGTCGGTCATGTCGATATCAGCAGCCAGAGCCACATTCATGTCGTTGTATCCGGCCTTGACCATATTGGAGAACCAGAGGATCTGGTCGGGATCGGTAATCTGATAGATGCCGTCCACCATCTCGGGACTGTTGCCGTAGAAGCGCTTGTAGAGGGGATCGTCAACCAGCTCGCCCTGAGCCCAGGCCTCTTCGGTGGTGTATGCACCGGCAGTCCACTTCTCGACGATGGTATTGAATACCTGGTCGGCCTGTGCCATTTCCTCCGGCGTGCAGCCATTGCCCTCGTCGAAGACTACGGTGAGGTAAGCCTCACACATATTGATGAACGAAGCGTATGCGCGCTTGCTTTCATAGATCTCCTTGAACAGGTCGGAGATAACCATCACCTGGGCGTAGGCATCGTCCACCGTTGCAGCGCTTTCAGCTTTCTGTACGGCATCGGCGAGAGCCGTCCTGAGTTCATTGCTGAAGTTGGGGCGCAGCTTGAAGTCGCCCACGTCGCCATTGTAGTCGAGCACGGTCTTGGCGCGTGCCACCTGGCTCTGCAGGGCTTTCTGTATGTAGGGCAGTGCATCCTCGCCTGCGTCGGGTCCGGCGAAGGTGAGCTTGAAGTTGCCCAGGCCCATCCAGTCGTTGCCGCCAGGCGTGCCCACGTTGAGGATACCGAAGGTGACTGAACCGTCGGTGACGTGCGTCACGATGAGGTTGTCGGCGTAACGGCCGCCCTTGATGGCATATACCATACCGGTGGCTCTGTTGGGAGCCCAGCCGACTTCGTTACCGTTATCGTCGAAGAGAAGGACATCCTTGGTGGCGTCGTCTTCGAGATAGCAGTTCTCCTTGCTGACAGCAGCGTCTTCGGGGATGGCGTCCTCGCTGCCAGCCATCACGTAGTTCATGTTGTTGTTGATGTAGATGTATGCACCGTAGTTCGTATTGGCGTCGGGCATGCTGCCTGGACGGAACACGGCATTAGCCGAAATGATGTAGTATCCGTTGGGCAGACCGGTAACCGTCTGGTGCAGGTCGAAGAGACGTCCGTCCCTGGCCTCGAGCGCAACACATTCGCCGTCAGGATGTGCATAGTGGCTGGGGGTAGAACCGCTCCATCCGTCCACGACGCCATCGCTTGAGAAGTCGGGATTGACGACGAAGCGCGTGATGTCGCTGCCGGGCTGGAGCGAGTTGCTGATGGCTGCATCGAGCATGGTGTTGATGCGGGCCGTCTCGTCCTTTATCTCAGCGGTGCCGAGGAGCTCGTTATCAATGATATACTGTGCGCCGCCGTAGGGATGCTCTTCGGAAGGCTCGTCGCTACTATTGAGATAGTCCTCGAGGATATCTCTCTCGGGGCAGATGATTTCGGGATGAGCCTCCAGCTCAGCCTTTGTGGCCTCAACCTTATCTATGAAGGCCTGATATGCATCGGCATTCTCCTTCAGCACGGCCTTATCCTCCATCAGGGCAGTGTAGGCTGCGGAAATCTCTTCGATAGTGTTCATGCTGCTGATGGCCGATACCTTCTCCTGATAGGCTTCCTTGAGGGTCTTCTGGGCCACGAGGTTCTGAACGTATGCGCTCTCGCCGCTAACCAGGGCGGTACGCAAGGCATTCACGTCGCCGTTCATCACGCAGCCGTATTCGTTGCCGAAGCCATAGACGAGGCCGTGAGTGCTGTCCAGCACGGGATATTCGTCCTCGCCGACATTCTGGTACCATACGGGATTGATGAAGGTTTCATTGTTGAGGAACCATGCCACCTCGCCGCTGTTCATCTGGTCCAGGGTAGCCACCTGTGACTTGGCAGAGGTCTGTTCGCCCGTGCCGCGCGCTGCACTGCCCTCGAGCCAGTAGTTCGGACCCATGACGGACTCGTTCCAGCTGCGCAGGCGGCCTATGATGGCACCGCCGTACTGCGGCTCGCTGCCGTCGATGGTACGAACCTCGCCCACGTTGAGGCAATTGCTGATGCCTGCGTTGCTGCTGTTGTTGATGTAGGCCACGATGCCGCCGGCGTAGCAGCCGACGTTGGCGAAGAGCAGCTGACCGTAGTTGGCGCAGTACTCCACGCGTGCCGTGTTGGTGTAGCCCACGACGGCGCCGAAGCAGTCATGTCCGGCCTCGACGGTGTGCACACCGCTGAAGGTGCAGTATCTAACCACCGTGCTTCCCTGTGCATCGCCCACCACGCCGGCCGTGTGCGTCACGCTCTTGTCGGCAGGTACCAGGATGTTCAGTGCGGAGTGTACGTTCTCGATGGTGGCGTTATTGGCCATGGCGATGGCGCCGTTGTTGGGACCGAAGCAGGTCAGGTCGCCCTCGATGGAGAAGTTCTTCACCGTGCCGCCCTGTACGTGTCCGAAGAAGCCGGCGTTTTGAGCTTTTGCCACCATGTTGAAGCCGCTCACCTTGTGGTTCTGGCCGTCAAAGACGCCCGAGAAGGTAGTCGACGGCGAGCCGATGGGAACCATACGGTCGTTCTCGTCGTCGGAGAACTGGATGTCGGCCGTGAGTATGGCGTTCAGGGCACCGTTCTGTGTGGAGGCGATGAAGTTGGCGAACCACACGACGTCCTTGGCGCTGGCCAGTTCGTAGGAACCGCCGGCGTTGGGTGTCAGGTACTCGGCATTGACCTGTCCGCAGACTGCGCAGATGCCGCCGTCGTAGGTATGTGCCGGTATATCAATGCTGTTGGGAGTGTTGCTGAAGGTGGTCTCGCCCATGGGCTGGCCGTCGCAGCGGAATCCCTCGGAGGGATTGGCATAGACCTTCTTGCTTGAAGAAGTCAGGACGGGATAGGCATCCTGCCCGATGGTCTGATACCAGGCGCCGTCGGAACTGCCGCCGTTCAGTATGTAGCAGAACTCGCCGGTTGTCAGGGTTGCCTCGTCGAGCAAGCCCACCTGAAGACCCGTCTGGTTGTAGCAGTTGGACCATACGGTGGCGTCGTTGCGGTAGAAGTCCTTACCCTCGTCGTTGCCGCTCACCTCGGCATTGCTCCAGCAGTTCACGACGGAGCTCTGCGAGCCGCCGGTCCAGCCGGTGATGGCTGCGCTCTCCCTGGCGCCCTCCACCTTGCCGGTCACGTAGCAGTTGCTGATGAGGAACGTGGCAGAGCTGCCCATGTTCACGCCGATGATGCCGGACACGTTCTGTGCCGTGCCGACGGCCTCGCCCTCGAAGCCCAGGCAGTCGAGCTTGACTGTGCCGCCGCCGTTGGAGCCGCCCACGATGCCGATGAAGGCATTGCCGACGATCTTGGCGTTCTTCAGCACCATGTTCTTGATGGTGGCGCCGCCGCTCACGCAGCCGAAGAGGCCGACGTAGTCAGTGCCCGGCTTCTCGATGGTGAGATTGCTGATGATGTGTCCCTGTCCGTCGAACGTGCCCATGTAGAGGTTCGACTGGGAGCCGATGGGCTCGATGGCCACGCCGCTCATGTCGATGTCGGCGGTCAGTATGGCATTCAGGTCAGCCTTTCCGCCGTTGACAGCCTCGCTAAAGGCCACGAGGTCCTGAGCCGTGGCGATTTCGGTGGGAGGAAGAACCACCGGGGGAGCGGCCATGCCCAGCTCGGCCACCTGGTCCTCGGTAAGCGGCGTTTCCCAGAAGGAGACGCGGGAGACGTAGGTGTCGGTCTTCTCGCCGTCCTCGTCGCAGAAGAGGTAGAAGCCCCACGCGCCGATCTTGTGGCGGTTGTTGGCATCGGGATTGGAGTTGATGAGCCTCTCGCCGTCCACATAGACCTTGACGGTGCCGTCGCTGTAGGTGATGATGATGCGGTACCACTTGTTGTTCAGGATGTTTCCGAAGTATCCG
>JAEEHP010000076.1 GCA_016280855.1 Bacteroidaceae bacterium | reverse complement strand
TTTTGCCATCTTCTCTAAACCCTCTGTGTTGGCAGCCACTTCTCCGATGTCTTTTAACTTAGCTTTTGCTGCATTTAAAGCTGCCTTCGCCGCCAAGGCCTCTTTGGCTGCCACAACTACATTATAGGTCGAATAGGCTATCATAGCCACCTCGGCAGCGATGATAGGAATGCTCCATAGCGAGAAGCCCTGCGTCACCACCTGGTCGGTGTTGTAAGTGCCGTCGCCCGTTGCCACGTAGCCGTATGTCAGACCGTCCTTGATGATATCGGGCTTGGCCGAGGGCATATAGTCGGCAGGTTGGAGATAGGCGATGTAGCCTACCCAGTTAGGATCTGCCTTGAACTCAGCATAGCGGTCGGGAGCCACCAGAATACGGAAGTCGGGGTTGATGTTCCATTTGCCCAACAGCTGGTCGCCCTCCATCTCGTCAATCTCTTCGGCTGTCGGCAGACCGAAGATGTTGTTGCTGGGGATGACGTCCTTCGGACCCAGCACCTGCCAGCGGTCGTCGCCGTCCTCCACTTTGTAGAACAGGCGAATCTCCTTCAGGTTTCTGCAGTTCTTGAAGGCTCCGTTCTCGATGACCATCTTCGGCTCGCTGTAAGAGTTCTCCGAGCGGCCGTTGGTCTGCCAGAACTCCACAGCCTGCAGGTCGTCGCAGTTCTCGAAGGCACCACGGCGGATGGCGATGGTCTTGTAGTTATAATAGGACCCCGGGTCGTTGTAGATGCGTAGCACGCCGTCGTGACTCTTCAGGTAGTCGGCATCGACACCCTTCACCGTGGTGTACCAGAGGTTGGCGTTGTCCGCCGTGCGGCTCTTGTCGCTGAGCAGCGAGGCGGCGTTGAACTCCTGGTAGTCGGCGTTCCACAGGCGCAGCGTCTTCATGATCTCCTCGTGCTGGTCGTCGGCATTCGAGAGGGCTGTGCCGTCCTCGGCTTTCAGGAAGCTATAGACGGTGCCGTTCACCTTGATGTCGTCGGAGGCGTGCTCGAAGGTGGTAATGCGGTTGCGCACTTGCACCCACGTCTGGCTGCCGAGGTATTGCTGATAGACGCTGTTGCCCACACGCAGCCACGCCTTGGGCGAGTTGTCGAGCATCGAACTCCAGATGAGCTTCACCGCCGTGGGCGGCAAGGCCTGCCAGTGGTTGTCGCCGCTGGTGGTCCATTGCATCAGGTTCACCTCCTCCAGGTTCTCGCAGTCGGCAAACGCCTTGTCGCCGATAAAGAAATAGAAGTCGCTGTTGGCCGTATAGCTCATGGCGTCGCAGTCCTGGAAATAGACGCGCCTCACGCCCGACATAAAGCGGAAGGCGTTGTCGGCAATGCAGCCTAAGTGGGTGTGGTCTGTGATGAAGCCCACCAGGTCGTTGAGGATATAGACCTCGCCGCTCGACGGGAAGTGGTCGGCATCGATGGAGGCAGCCGTGATATAGGCTTTCTCAGCGTTCACATACCAACCCTCGGCGTCGGTGTACCAGCCGTAGTCGCTCGGCTTGTGGACATTGGTGTTGAAATAGCGCGTGTAGTTGTGTTCCGTTATGTAGGTATACTTAACGCCTTTGTAGGTGTAAGTGTAGTCTTCCGACGGTGCCCTTCGTGGCAGTCTCTGTGCCTTGACCACCGTGCCGTCGTGCAGCTCCACCTCATCTGGGATACTTTCATTTCGGGCAATATCCTGTGCCCAGGCGTTTGTGGCTATCATGCTGCAGCAGAGGATGGCAGCCAACAACAATTGTACTTTCTTCATAAAACAGTTCTGTTATTTCATTTATCTATTGTTGTGTTTATTTTGTTCTGCAGGAATGGAACTATTTTGTTTTGCATGAATGGACCCCGAATCGTTTAGAAACGTCTGCCATTCTATTCTTTGGGCAAAGGTACAAAAGTTTATTTAATAAATAAACTGTATTGGCAGAAAATGCCGATTTTGTTGCGCAGAATTAACGTATTTGCGAAGAAAACGCCATTTCTCTCTCTTTGCTTGCTACTGCCATATTAATCATCATCATCAATATGAACAATCATCATCATCTTCATGAACAATCATCATCATCTACATGAACATTCATCATCTTCAACACGAACATTCATTATCATCAACACGAACATTCATCATCATCAATATGAACATTCATCATCATCAATATGAACATTCATCATCATCAACATGAACATTCATCATCATCTACACGAACATTCATCATCATCTACATGAACATTCATTATCATCTACACGAACATTCATCATCATCTACACGAACATTCATCATCATTAACACGAACATTCATCATCATCAACACGACTGCTTGTTAATGCCAGTTCCACCAATGGAACTTGCCGATTTCACTATACAAACGAAAACGGAGACGAAACAATTCTTCGCTTCAAAATCATACGCGCAAAATATAGCGAGCTATATTGTGTAAAAGCTTCTTTTTGGCCCTTAATCATACACTATTACACCCATCATACACACAATCATACACTATGCAAGGTGTTGATTATAAGCCGAAAGTGACCAAAAGTATATGCGTGTAGGATTTTTTGGGAGAAAATAAACTGCCCTGCAAGTCTTTGGAACGTTGCAGGGCGGAATCTTGGTGGTGTGTGTGGAGTAAGAACGCGGTTAGAATGCTGCGTTCTTGGGTGTACGGGGGAAGGGGATGACGTCGCGGATGTTCTGCATGCCTGTGACGAAGAGGATGAGACGCTCGAAGCCAAGACCGAAGCCGGCGTGGGGGCAGGTGCCCCAGCGGCGTGTGTCGAGGTACCATTCGAGGGATTCGGTCTCCATGCCGCGATGATTGATCTCGGCCATGAGCTTGTCGTAGTCCTCCTCGCGGACGCTGCCGCCGATGATCTCGCCGATGGCGGGGAAGAGGACGTCGGTGCCCTGCATGGTGGGACCGGGCGCGACAGAACCCTTGTAGCCTACGCTGCCTTCGCCCTCGGGCGTGTTCTGCTTCATGTAGAAGGCCTTGATGGCAGAGGGGTAGTCGGTCATGATGACGGGCTTGCGGAAGTGCTCCTCGACAAGGTAGCGCTCGTGCTCGCTGGCGAGGTCGTCGCCCCAGTTGCAGGGGAACTCGAACTTCTTGCCGTTGCGGATGGCTTCCTGCAGGATGTTGATACCTTCGGTGTAGGGCAAGCGGACGAACTGCTCCTTCAGCACACCTTGGAGACGCTCGATGAGTGTCTTGTCGATCATCTTATTGAGGAATTCGAGGTCGTCCTGGCAATGGTCGAGTGCCCATTGCACGCAGTACTTAATAAAGTCCTCTTCGAGGTCCATGAGTTCTTCCTGGTCGAGGAAGGCGATCTCGGGCTCTATCATCCAGAACTCGGCGAGGTGGCGCGGCGTGTTGGAGTTCTCGGCACGGAAGGTGGGTCCGAAGGTGTAGATGGCTCCGAGCGCGGTGGCTCCGAGTTCGCCTTCGAGCTGTCCGCTGACGGTGAGCGACGTCTGCTGTCCGAAGAAATCGTCGTCGTAGATGATCTTGCCGTTCTCGTCTTTCTTCAGGTCGTAGAGGTTCTTGGTCGTGACCTGGAACATGTTGCCTGCGCCTTCGCAGTCGGAAGCTGTGATGAGCGGCGTGTGGAAGTAGTAGAAGCCATGCTCGTGGAAGTAGGTGTGGATAGCCATGGCCATGTTGTGGCGAATGCGCATGACGGCTCCGAAGGTGTTGGTGCGAAGTCGCATGTGAGCGTGCTGCCGCATGTATTCGAAGCTTTGTCCCTTCTTCTGCATGGGGTAGTCGGCGCCGCATGTTCCGAGGACTTCAATCTTCGTAGCCTGGATTTCTACGGCTTGTCCGCTGCCGACGCTCTCTACGAGCTTTCCCTCGACGCTGAGGCAGGCGCCTGTTGTGGCGAGCTTCAGCACTTCTTCGTCGAACTTCTCGGCATCGGCGACGACTTGTATGTTCTTGATGGTGGAGCCGTCGTTGAGGGCGATGAAGTCAACGTTCTTGGATCCGCGGTGGGAGCGAACCCAACCTTTGGCACATACCTCGCCGCCCGGCTGGGTGGCAAGGAGGTCGATTATTTTGGTTCGTTTCATATGATGAGATTTATTGCTAGATTCTCTAGATTTTCTAGATATTCTAGATTTCCTAGATCTTCTAGATTAATTATTCAAATGCGCCCATGCGCAGCATGTTGACTTCCTGCTCGGTGAGGTAGCGCCAGTCGCCGCGCTTGAGGTTCTTCTTGGTCAGACCGGCGAAGAAGACGCGGTCGAGCTTGGTGACTTTGTAGCCGAGGTGCTCGAAGATACGGCGGACGATGCGGTTGCGGCCGCTGTGGATCTCGATACCCACCTGCTTCTTGTCGGTCTCGGAGGCGTACTCTATGGCATCGGCGTGGATCTCGCCGTCGTCGAGCTGTATGCCTTCGGCAATCTGGCGCATGTCAGCAGCCGTGACGTTCTTGTCGGTGTGGACGTGGTAGATCTTCTTCTTGAGGTACTGGGGATGGGTGAGCTTCGAGGCCAGCTCGCCGTCGTTGGTGAGCAACAGCACGCCGGTGGTGTTGCGGTCGAGGCGTCCGACGGGGTAGATGCGCTCGTCGCAGCAGCCCTTGACGAGATCCATGACGGTCTTGCGGTTCTGGGGGTCGTCGCTAGTGGTGACGTAGTCCTTGGGCTTGTTGAGGAGCACATAGACCTTCTTCTCGATTTTGACGGGCTGGTCGTGGAACTTGACCTCATCGGAGCGCTTGACCTTCGTGCCGAGTTCGGTGACGACGACACCGTTGACGCTGACGACGCCAGCCTCGATGAAGGTGTCGGCCTCGCGACGTGAGCATACGCCAGCATTGGCGAGGAACTTGTTCAGACGAATGGGTGCTTCGGGGTCGATGTGAGCCTCGGAGTATTCGATGCGCTTCTTGAAGCTGTATTTAGCGTTGGGGTCGTAGCCGGGTGTGCGCTGGCGACGCGGACCTCCGAAGTTGCCGCGCTGCTGGAATCCTCCGCGCTGGGGACCGTAGCCACCTCCGCGCTGGGGACCGTAGCCACCACCGCGCTGCTGTCCGTAGCCACCGCGCTGCTGGTAGCCTCCGCGCTGCTGGTAGCCGCCTTGCTGTCCGTAGCCTCCGCGCTGCTGATAACCTCCGCGGGGCTGGTATCCACCTTCGCGAGGCTGGAATCCTTCGCGCGACTGGTAGGCTCCTTCGCGTGGTTGGAATCCTTCGCGAGGCTGGTAGCCTCCGCGTGGCTGATAGCCTCCGCGTGGCTGGTAGCCTCCACGAGGCTGATAACCACCTCGGGGCTGATATCCGCCTTCACGTGGCTGGTAGCCTCCGCGTGGCTGGTAGCCGCGTGATTCCTGTCCCTCCTCTACGGCGTTGCCGTTGGCATCGTAGCGTGGACGGTAGGTGCGACGCTCGCCGTCGGCACTACTGCCATATACTGGTCGTTGGATGCGAGGACGTGGTGTGCGTCCTTGTCCATAGCTCTTGTTGGGATCTTGGTTGAATGAGGGCTTGAAACCTTCACGGTGTTCGTCGTGACCCTCGTTGGCGTTGAAGTTCTCGCGCCATTTTTCGTCGTTGTTTTCCATTGCTTTTACTTTTACTTTAGAAGAATGATAAAAATGTAGATAATGATAAATAATAAATAGGAAAGGTATTAAAAACCTGTGTAGTTCTCTGGTGTGATACGTCGTAGTTCAGCCTTGACATCGTCAGAAACTTCGAGCGTCTCGATGAAGTCGGCGATGCTTTCGTGGCTGATGGCGGCTCCTGTGCGAGTGAGCGCCTTGAGAGCTTCGTAGGGGTTGGGGTAGCCTTCGCGGCGCAGTATGGTCTGGATGGCTTCTGCCACTACTGCCCAGTTGTTCTGCAGGTCGGCACGCAGGGCTTCCTCGTTGAGGAGCAGCTTGCCGAGTCCTTTGAGGGTGCTTTGGATGGCGATGACGGCATGGCCGAAGGGCACGCCAACGTTGCGCAGCACGGTGCTGTCGGTCAAGTCGCGCTGCAGGCGGCTGACGGGGAGTTTCTCGGCGAGGTGGGCGAGCACGGCGTTGGCCATGCCCAAGTTGCCTTCAGAGTTTTCGAAGTCGATGGGGTTGACCTTGTGGGGCATGGCGCTGGAGCCTACTTCGCCAGCCTTGACCTTCTGACGGAAGTAGCCCATGGAGATGTATTGCCAGATGTCGCGGTCGAGGTCGATGATGACGGTGTTGATGCGTCGCATGGCGTCGAAGAGCGCGGCGAGGTTGTCGTAGTTGGAGATCTGGGTGGTCCATTGCTCGCGCTGCAAGCCCAGTTTGTCGCTGACGAAGCGGTTGCCAAACTCGTGCCATTCGATGTCGGGATAGGCTACGTGGTGGGCATTGAAGTTGCCGGTGGCGCCACCGAACTTGGCGGAAAGGGGCACGGCCTGCAGCAGCTCAGCCTGTTGCTTGAGGCGGTAGGCGAAGACGCGTATCTCCTTGCCCAAACGGGTGGGGGAGGCTGGCTGACCATGGGTCTTGGCTAGCATGGGGATGTCGGCCCAAGCATCGGCATAGGACACGAGGGTGTCGATGAGCTGGCGGAGCAGGGGGTAATAGACATCGTCCAACGCTTCCTTGATGCTCAAGGGGACGCTGGTGTTGTTGATGTCCTGCGATGTGAGACCGAAGTGGACGAAGTTTAAAGTTGAAAGTTGAAAGTTTTTCGTTGAAAGTTTCTCGTTGAACGTTGTAAGCTTCTCCTTGATGAAATATTCAACGGCTTTTACGTCGTGGTTGGTTACGCTCTCGATTTCCTTGACGCGTGCAGCATCGTCCTGCGAGAAGTTCTCGTAGATGTCGCGCAGTTGTGGAAACAGGTTGCGGGGAAAGTTTGCCAGTTGGGGCAACGGCAATTCGCATAGCGCGATGAAATATTCGATTTCGACGCGGATGCGGTAGCGGATGAGTGCAAATTCTGAAAAGTACGCGTCGAGCGATTCGGTCTTCGAACGATAGCGGCCGTCAATGGGGGATATGGCCGTAAGTGGAGTCAGTTCCATAGCATCGTGGGGATGAAATAATACTATATATAAATAAGGTGTGTTTTCGAATAAACTGTGATGAGGTTTGTCTCTTATTTTGCTCTTTCTCCCGAAAGGCGGCGCAAAGGTAAGGAATAATAGTGAGAAAAGAAAACGTAAAGGGGAAATATTTCGCTTCGGCGGTCTTTTTTGACAAATAATAAGCCGTAGGGCGCACTTGAGGTTAGCGCGTCAAGGTGAATTTCATGTTGAAGCCGAAGTCCTGAGTGATGGTGGGGTAGGACGACGAGGAGAGCAGCGGGTCGTTGCGCTGGAAATTGTAGTAGAGCGAGAGAGTGACGTAGCGGCTCATGGTGTAGTCGGCAGCGAAGGAGGCTTTGATGGCGCGGTTGCCGCTGGTGGCCTCGGAGAGCGACGTCTGGATGTTGCGCGTGATAGCGTCCTGATTGCGGAACGAGAAGTCGAAGCGCAGGTTGAGGTCGTGGGCGAACGTGTTGCGGTTGCTATTGGTTGACGTGTTGCTCTTGGCATTCTTGTTTTTGCCCTTGGTGTCGTCCTCCTCGCTGTCGCCCTTGCCCTTACTCTTGCCCTTGGTGGATGCCTTCTGGCTGCTGCTCTTCGAGGTGAAGAGTCGGTTGATGTTGAAGTCGTTGATCTTGTAGCCCCATCCGATGACCATGTCTGCGGAGCTGGCTTCGTTGATCTGCGCGGCGGTCATGGAGAGAGTGAGCACACGCGTCTTGCGGTACTCGAGCTTCAGGGTCATGTTGTTCTGCAACGTGGCGTTGAGGCCGATGAGCGGCGTGAAGGCTTCGTTGATGCTGACGGTGGAGATGTCGTACATCGACGAGGGAACGTAGAGGCCGGTCGTGGTGTTCTGGACGTAGCCCATGTCGGAGCCGTGCATGTACTCGACCCACGATGCGTAACTGTTGTAGGAGCCTACGGCATAAAGGCTCTTGTAGGTGTGGGTGAGGGTGAGGCTCTTCAGGTGGTCGCGTACCCAAGGCAAGTTGGACAGGCCCTTGTAGTTGAGCGTCCAGTTGGGCAGCAGACGTGTGATGGCAGGGAAGATGTCGAGGCTGGCACCATGAGCGCTACCACCCGTGTAGGCTGCCAGGAAGGCGGGGATCATCACGTCGCTGCTGTAGATGTCCACCGTTCCGTTGGCAGGATCGAAGTCGCCGTTCATACCCGTCAATTCGGGATAGCGGGTACCGGCATAGCGCGCTTCCACACGTTGCTGGATGATGGGCAGGTAGTTTTGGAAATTGCGGAAGGCATCGCTCGTGTAGCCGTTGCCGGCATTGCCGCGGCTCTGGAAGGCGGTACGGAGGCTGATGGTCGTCATGTTGAACGTACCTGTGCGGGTTGTGGGACTGCCGGCGTACATATACTGAATGTTCTTAGCGCTGTTCATCGTGCGGCTGGCGCTGAGGTCAATCTTGAGGTCGGGCAGCGGCTCGAGGGAGGCCTTGATCTGAAGGTCGGTCATCAGGTTGGTGGTGGCGGGCGTGGAGACGCTGTCGCTGTTGAGCAGCCAGTTGTTGTCATTGGCACGGTCGATGTAGTCGTCGCCGACAAGACCGAAGGCGAAATCCAAGCCTGGCGACATGACACCATTCAACTTGCGCTGGCCAAAGGCATCGCCTACGTTAGGCTTAAAGCCAGGCAGGGCGAGGGCATAGGTATTGCGGTAGCTGATGCTGGCATTACGCAGCATCATGAGGAAGCGTGCTCCGGCTTGCGCCCATTGGTACCATTTCTGTTCCTCCAGTTTGGGCTTGGGTATGACGTTGACGCGTAGCTTCAACGGGGCAAGGGTGCTGTCGAGCACCATGGCGACGTCAGTCTTGGCATCGGCTTTAGCGTCCGCGCTTTCAGCCTTGCCTTCTTTCTTGCTCTCTTTCTTGCCGTCAGTTTTGCCGTCAGCCTTTCCTTCGTTCTTTCCTTCAGCCTTACCATCTGACTTTCCGTCCTTCTTGTTGTCGATCTTGCTATCAGCTTTTCCATCGGCCTTTCCGTCCTTACCATCAGGCTTTTCAACCTTGGTGTCAGCTGCGAGGGCGAGACTGTCTTTGGCGAGTGCGAGGCTATCTGTGGCGAGGCTGTCAGTGATGGCATCGGCCATTTCCTTAGCCCGTTTCTTGGCTTGCTTCTCAGCTTCGCGTTGTGCCTTCTCTGCCGCTTTGCGTGCTTTCTTGGCCGCTGCTACGAGCTCCTTTGGAGGCATGATCCTGATGGTGTTCTCATCGACGACCTTATATTTAATATTGTACGGCTTGCCTTGCTCGTCCTTGGCCGTGACGGTGATGCGTGTACTCTTTTGGCCATGCTTGAGCTCGATGGCGGAGTCAGGCAGCACGACCTCACCAGCGAAGCCCTTGATCTGCTTCTTCTGCCCTCCGACGCCCTTCTCGTTGGATTGTGCCTTCAGCTTCGAAGGATCGGTGAGGGCTTTGAGCTCCGTGCTGTCGCCTGCGGCAGCTTTCTTCTGGGCTTCAGCAAGTTTCTTGGCCGCTGCCTCTTCCTCCTTCTTCTTGGCTTCCTTCTCCTTCTTCTTGGCCTGGTCTTTCTTCTTGCCCTCGCTCTTGATGGTTGACGTGGAGAAGCGTTTGTTGGCCTCTTTGAGGAACTCCGAATGGTTGTAGAGCGTCTCCATGTTCAACTTACCGTTGAGGTTCACGGTGCGTTGCGTGTTGACGGTATTGCCGAGCGTGCTGCCGTCCTCGAGCTCTGCTCCGCGTTTCCAGTTGTAGGTGCCTTGGTAGGTGCCGTCGACGGCAATCCAGTCGAGTGCAGGAATCTTGTCAAGAGGTACTTTGTAGCTGGCCTGCACGCTTTGTGCATAATCGAGCGGCGTTCCGAAACCGCGTATGCTATGCATGACGCTATCCTTCCACGCGTCGTAGCTGTCAGCGTAGAGATCCTTGTTCACGGGGGTGTAAGGTTCTTCAATCTCGGCGTGTGTGCCGCTTTGGAAGGTGAAATGGAGGGCTTTCGTGAGATCCCAACGCAGGTTGAATTCGCGGTTCCAAAGGAACGTGGGCGTCCAGCGAACGGGGATGGCGTTGGGCGATTCGAGGTTGTCCATGTCGCGCTCCTGAATCTCGGTGTAGTTGCGGACGATGTCGGTGTTGAACGTGAGGCTCTGCGGTGCGTAGTTGAAGTTCTGAGCCTTGATCAAGTCAAGCCACTTGGACTTTGACTTGATATTCTTGAACGGCTCCCAAGGTTTCCAGTTGGGCGACCAGCTATAGTTCATTCCGCCGCGCCATGTTTTTTCGTGCTCGTAGGCTACGGTCTCGCCGACGTTGTAGGAATGTGTGTGGCTGTAGTTGAACGTGAAGTTGGCTGGGTCGTAAGGCATCGGGTGCTTCTTGCTCTGGATGTTCACCTTGACGCCGCTGAGCGACAGGTTCTTTGTAATCTGCTTCTGCGTCGTGAGGTTCGTGAGGCTGTCCTTCTCGTGCTTCGTGGTGAGCGCTTCGAGGGCGTCGGTCAGCTCCATGTCCGTATCAAGAGGATTGTACTTGGGTTTCACGGTTTCACGCGAATAGCTGTAGTAGAGCGGGAAGTTGACCATGGCCTTGGGCGGCAGCAGCTTGCCGAGGTCGAGCTGCGTGGTGATGGTGTAGTCGTAGGTGTC
>JAEEHP010000075.1 GCA_016280855.1 Bacteroidaceae bacterium | reverse complement strand
GTCGTGCTTCTCGGCTTGTTCTTCAATGAGCAGCTTTGCGGTATCTGCGTCTGTGCCTTGCTGGATGAGAGCCAGGCGGAGCTCTGTGTCGCGGTTCTTCTTCTTGATGCTGGTGATGAACACCATTACAATGGCGACAATAGGAATAGAGAGAGAGAGGACTACCGCAAAAATAGGTATCAAATCTGTAGTTTCAAACATAGTGGTTATAAGTTTAGCGTTTAACGTTTAGGGTTAAGAGTTTGTTGAGCGCGCTGTTGTGTACGGCCTTGAGGCCTTACAACAATAAGACCTCTCGACCTTATAATTATTACAAATTCTCGGGTGAAAAAGTATTGATGGCATACCCTGTGGAGAAGAGCAGACCAAGTGTGGGCCACAACATGATGAAGAAGCTCTGCGGCGTCCAGACGTTCTCTTTTAAATAAAGGTATGCGCACGCAAGCCAGGCAATCAGCACCAACGGCAGCCCGAAGCTGAAGACGGCAACGCGTGCCCAGCGGCGTAGCCGAGCACGTCGTGCCTGACGGCGTACGTCGGCGATGATGAGTCGGTCGAGGTCGGCAAGGAGTTCGCGACGGTCGATTGTCTCACGTATGAGATTATCAATGGAATTGTCAGTCATTGCGTTCATGATTCATGAGGGCTTTAAGTCGTTCGCGTATTCTATGCAGTTTCACGAGCACATTGCTTTGTGTTAGGCCTGTGCGGCGGGCAATGTCAGCGGTTTTGCAACCGTCGTAGTAGTGGAGGCGCAGCAGCTGTTGGTCGCTTTCGGGCAGGGAGGCGATGGCGGTTTCCATCTGCTGGAGGCGTGCTTCATGCTCTTCGGAATATGAGCTTTCAGCGGGGATTCCACTGAGCACACGGTCAGGAAGGTCGTCGAGGGAACTGGCGCGCCGTCGGCGCTCCTTATCAAGGAGCTTGAGCGCCGTGTGTGCTGCAATGGCCGTGAGCCAAGGCCCCAACGCCGTACCGCGCCAGGTGTCAAGATTCTCGTAGGCACGGACGAAGGTCTGCTGCGTCACCTCCGCTGCCCCCTCCTCGGTGTGCATCACGCCCAAAGCCTTCGAGAACACCATCCCCGAATAGCGGTGGACAATCTGCGCGAAGGCCTTTTGGTTACCGCATTGCGTAACTTGATATGCGAGTTCTCTGTCTGTCATCATATTTAAGACACCAAAGTCTCCTCATTATTACACTCCCGTACAATCTTTTTCTCAAATTCGTCCGCAAAGTAACACAAAAATGCACGAAAAAGCCCTCGGCATGACCAAAAATCGGATGCCGAGGGTGAAAATATGAAACTAGTTTCAGCGTTTATATGACTCTTTCTCGCCATGGTCGCTTACCACCCCTCGGTGACAAAGCTTAATTGGGGATTATACGCTTGACAACAGCGTTACCATTTCGAATGAGATAGATGCCGGCGGGGAGATGGGGGATGGCATCGTAGCGGCCGCTGTAGAGGGTTAGGCCCTGCAGGTTCACGACGTGAACGAGGGAAGAGGGATGAGGGATGAAGGATGAGGGATGATGTGTGAGGGATGATATGCCGTCGCCTCCTCCGTGTAGGGCATCCTCGCTCTGCTGTAAGAGTTGGCGTATGCCCTCGTCGGCGGGCGAGATGGCGTAGTTGTTGCGGAACTCGAGGACACAGGAGTCATCGACGCGTGAGGCTCGGGTCACCATCTCTTCGTCGGCGGGACGCAACTGGAGGCGTGCACGGCCTGAGCCGAGGGTGAAACCGTCTGAACGGGAAGTCAGGGACAAGGCCACGGGTGTCTCGCTGAGGCTGACGCCTTCGGCGGTGACGCTGAGGTATCTCTTGACGCCAAGATTGTAAACATAGTATTCGTTATACGTTTCGGAGCGCAGGATGAGCCAGTTGTCCGACGGACTGCTCACGTGGGTGGGGCGTTGACAAGCCTCGAGGGCTCCGTCCACGGTGGCACCGGCGATGGCGAGCTGCCCGGCCTCGTTGACTATGAGGTCGCCGAAGCCGTGAGGATTGTGAAGCTGATAGGCGGTGAACGAGGTGAGGTGGCTAGTCTTATCAACGTTGCCGAAGGACAGAGGCTGTGCCGTGGCACCCAGCTGACGGATGGCCTGGACGAGAACATCGGGTTCGGTGACGGTGCCGTCAGCATAAGCCGCCTTGAGGTTGTCGAGGGCTTGCGGACGGAATCCTCCGAAGCGGTCCTCCTGGGCAATGAGTTCAGCGGCGAGGGTCTTCAGATCTTCGAGGCGATACTCATCCTTGAAGTAGATTTCGTTGATGGCAAGGTTGCGGCCTGCGCCGTGGCCGCGGATGAAACGCAGCGTGAAGTAGCGCGCAGTGATGGACTCAGTGAGGACGGCGGTGGGTGCGTCGTCATCCTCGAAATCAAGGACTACGGTGGCATAAGAGGAACCGTCGAGGGAGTATCTGAGCTGCGCTTGTTTGGCGCGATAGTTGAGGTCAAAGCCTTGATAGAGTCCTATGCTACGCACGGTGACTTCTCGGCCGGCATCGAAGGTGAAGGTGTGGGGATAGTTGGAATAGGCTTTCTGACGGTAGTAGCTGGAGGTGTTGCCGTCGAGGATCTGTGCGGCACGCCCGTATTCGCCTTCTTCGTTGACTTCCTCATCGGAGAAGGAGGTGAGCTTCCACGTGGCGGGATCGGACACGACGGCTGTGGCTTCGAGGCGCATGCGTATATCTTTCATGCTGCCCTTGAGCATGGCCTGTTCGACGCGGTTCTTGAGTCCTTGGATGTCAATGGTATCGACCCACGGCATCTGGCCCTGGGGCACGGGGTCGTAGGTGGCTGCGCTGTCGCACACGCCGAGCAGCCCTCCGGCCTGGATGTAGAAGCTGTTGTCGTAGAGTGCGGTGACGCCGTGACCGTAATCGTCGCGCGAGTTGCGCTGTGTCTCCCAGTGCTGCGTGCTACCGAAGCCGGCATGGTTGAGACTGTACCATTTGCCGCTGGCCGTGGAACGCATGGCTCCGTTGCGATAATAGACACGACGGTAGCGGTCGCCGCCGAAACCGCTCCAGTTCTCGAGGAAGCTATAGAGGCCTGAGTTGTTGCCCTCCATGCGGTAGGTGTTGGCGGCGCGCAGGGTGCCGAAGTAGTGCCACTCGGTGTCCTCAGCCTGCTTGTACCAATAGGAGAGGAGCGTACTGCGGAAGGGTTTGATGACGCGGTTGCCCTGTTCGTCAACGGTTTCGCGTTCAATGTAGTCGGGACGTTCGTGCATGATCATCTGCACCCAGTGGTCGGTCTGCCACCGCTGGCCTTCGGGGTATCGCAGGCTGGCTCCCGTGCCCTCGCCCCCGAAGCGCACGGCATAGGCTTCAGGACCTACGTCGAGGGCTCCGGAACGCATGTAGTCGGGCAGCGACTTATCCTTGTCCGTGTCGCCGGCATCCCAAGCGGAGAAAATGACGGCGTGCGTCCACGAGTCGTCGTTCAGGAGATGGTTGGTCTGTATGCCTGAGTAGAGACCATTGGAGCCGATGGTCATCTGATAGGTGCACGACTGCTTGTATGCCTCCGGTATCAAAGCCTCCATATAGATCCAGTCGAAAGAGTCGCCGGCGGGGGCGTTGGGGTCGGTGGTGCTCCACCAAAGGTGCACGGCGGGCGCCATCATGGAGTTGGCTGCGGTGACGGCTTTGGCGGAGGTGCGTTGGAAGTTGAGGCTATACAATTGGTTGAGGTTCTGCTTGGCATCGGGGCTGGTGAGTTCGACGAAGTACCATCCGTCGTGCTGCAGCTCGGTATCGGGCAGGATCTCTATCGTTTGTTTGCCGCTCCTGCGCTGGGTCTGTACAGCTTGGTCAATGATGACAGCGTCTGAGACGGGATGCGTGATGCGAACGTTGAAATTGACGATGCCGCCATTGGTTTGGACAATCATGTCGGCACGCACGTGTCCATTAGGGATATGCACGGCGAATATTACTTTCGTGTCGGCCTCAAAGTTCCATACGAGTGAGCCGTCGTTCTCGGAGTAGCCTGACGCCAAGCCGTTGAGTTCGCGGTAGTGGCGGCCACCTGGCACCACGTCAGTCGTGGCGTTCCAATCGGTGGCCATTGCTGGCAGGGCACACATGAACAGGAAAGCAGTAAGAAGTTTTTTAAGGTATTTGTTCATCATAGCTGTGATATTGATATTGATGATTGATGGTTTTCGTTTTCGTTATGGTTTTCGTTTTCGTTATTCCTCTTGTCGTTCCATGTTCTCGCGTGCCTTTTTGACGAATTCGCGAACGTATGGATCAGCGAGGAAATGCGGTGAGGCGAGCGTGATGAGTTCCTCGAGGCTGGGATCGAGCATGGGGTATGGCAAGTTGGAGGTGACGATCATGAAGACGCCTGGGCCGAGGACGTTGTCCATATTGGCCTTGATGAATCCCATGACGAGTCGCTCGTCCTGTGCCTGCAGGGCTGCGGCTTCCTGATTGAGTTCGGCGATAATCTCGTCGTGGTCGCGTCCCTCGAGGATCATACGGCTCTCGCGGTGAGGCAGGTCGGCCATCTGTGCGTCGAGCGCCGTCTTGCGTTTGATGAAGGCGAAGAGCGTGTCGTTGAGCGCGGAGCCTGTCACACGGCGTTCGTTCTCGTTGACCGTGATGGTGAGCGGACAGTCCTCGATGACCACGGGCATGATGCTCTCGTCGCCCAGAAAGAGGTTTGCCATGACGGTGGAGTCCTGAGCCTCGCCCGTGAACTGGAACTTGCCGTGGATGATGCGGGTCGAATCGATGACGGCCAGGTCGCCGTCCTTATAAACGCGCAGGTAGAGCATACGGTCCTCAAGTTGGGGAATCGTCGTGCTGCCTTGGATGTCCATGTGAGCTCTGCAACCCGTCAGGGAGAAAACGATAAATAATAATAATGTATAATGGAAAATGGACAATGGATAATGGCGTTTCATGAGGTTTATCTTTAATCTCTAATCTTTAATCTCTAATCTCTAATCTTTAATCTCTTTCTATTCTTTGTTCGATGATGTCGTGTGCCTGCTGCATAAGCTGGCGCTCGGCTTCGTCGGTGGGCTCGCCTGGAGGCAGAGCCGGGTGTATGGTCATCGTCAGGGGGTGCCAGTCGACGAAGTTGACGTAGCCGCGTGCACGGGGCAGAATCTGGAAGGAACCGTTGATGGTGATGGGCAACAAAGGCAGCTGCAGCTCGTTGGCCAGTTGGAAGGCGCCGCGTTTGAAGCGACCTAAACTGCCGTCCCACGTGCGGGCTCCCTCGGGGAAGACGACGAGCGAGACGCCGTCCTGCAACACGGAGCGTGCTTGGTCGTGCATCTGCTGCAGCTTCTTAGGACCGCCCTTTTGATCGACGAAGATATATCCGGAGCTCTCGCAAGCCTTGCCCACGAGCGGCATCTGACGCAGCTCCTCCTTCATCATCCATTTGAATTGGCGGCCGAGAAATCCATAGATCAGGAAGATGTCGAAGACGCCTTGGTGGTTGGGAATGATGACATAGCTCTGGTGGGCGTCAAGGTGTTCGCGACCTTCGACCTTCACGGGCAGCAGGAGTACACGCACTACGGCACGCGACCACCAGCGGCCTGGATTGTAGCTCCACCACGAAGCGTCGAAGAAGGTGCAGCCTATGATGGTAAACAATGACGCCACGATGGTCAGCACCAGCAGAATCGGTGCGGCGACGAAGAGTTGGTAAAGACGATATATCAGTTTCAATGTCTAAGCATGTTTGGTTTCAACGTTCTTCTTTCTTCAGTTCCGCAGGAATGCGAAAGGCAGTGTAAAGCAGCAGCACACAGCCGACAGCCACGCACACCACCCATTCGTTGCGGCGCGTGAAGCCGAAGTGCCCCACCTGCATGATCATGCAGCAGGCGCCACAGAGGAAGGCGACGAGACCGAACAGTTGTTGACGGCGAAGACGACGGATGACGAAACTCGAGCCGTCGTAGCGCTGCAGCATCTGAATCGGGCAGAACAGCAGGGCGCCGACGGTGTAGCCGACGGTAGCGGCTAAGGGCTGCCACATAAACAAGGCGGCGCCTGCCACCATGAGCAGGCCGCCGATGCTTTGCAAAACGACAAGTCGTTGACTGAGCTCTTTCATGCTTCTGCGTTAGTTTTCAGTCGCAGCCGTGGTGTCGGATACGAACACGAAGATGTCCTCGTTGGGGCGCTTCATGAAGTAACGCTCGCGTGCCATACGCTCCACGGCCTCGGGGTCGCGTCGCAGGGCTTCGAGCTGCTGCGTCTCCGCGTCGTACTGCGACTGGTATTTGTTGATCTCGCGTTTCAAGTTCTCTATCTCGACACGGCGCTGATAGCGGGTGTAGAGGCTGTTCTCATCCAATATGCCGATGATGAGCAGGAATATAATCAGCGCCACAACGTACTTGTAGCGGCGGATATAATTCCACACGGTGATTAACTGTCCCATACTTTTCTGTTTTCCTTATTTTCTTCAGTTTGACGGCACGAAGATACGGAAAACTTTGAACTTTAAACGTCAAACATAAAACTTTTTTTATTCGAACGCTGTTTTTTCAATCTTTTTATGTATTTTTGCACGCAAAACAAGGAAAAATATGTCTGAATACATCGTTTCTGCGCGCAAATACCGTCCGATGACTTTCGACACGGTGGTCGGCCAAGGCGCCATAGCCACGACGCTGAAGAATGCCATCCGTTCCGACAAGCTTGCCCACGCCTATCTCTTCTGTGGACCGCGAGGCGTAGGCAAGACAACCTGTGCGCGCATCTTCGCCAAAACCATCAACTGCATGAATCCCCGTGAGGACGGCGAGGCGTGCAACGAATGCGAGTCCTGCCAAGCCTTCAACGACGGGCGCTCGCTGAACATCCATGAGCTGGACGCGGCCTCCAACAACTCGGTCGATGACATTCGCAACCTCATCGACCAGGTGCGCATCCCGCCTCAGATCGGCAAGTACAAGGTGTTCATCATCGACGAGGTTCACATGCTCTCGGCGCAGGCTTTCAATGCATTCCTCAAGACACTTGAGGAACCCCCAGCTCATGCCATCTTCATCCTTGCCACCACGGAGAAGCACAAGATCCTGCCGACGATCCTTAGCCGCTGCCAGATCTATGACTTCCAACGCATGACGGTTGCCGACATAGCAGGACATCTGGCTCGTGTCGCTGAAAAGGAAGGCTACACCTACGAGGACACAGCACTCAACATCATCGCACAGAAGGCCGACGGCGGCATGCGTGACGCGCTGAGTATCTTCGACCAGGTGGTGAGCTACACGGGAGGCAATATCACATACCAACAAGTCATAGAGAACCTCAACGTTCTCGACTACGACTACTACTTCCGTCTCGTGGATTTCATGTTGGAAAAGAAAATCAGCGAAAGCCTGTTGCTCTTCAACGAAATCCTCGGCAAAGGCTTCGAAGGCGGCCCGTTCATCAGCGGCCTGGCTTCCCATCTTCGGGACTTGCTGGTTTCACACGACCCTCAGACGACTCAGCTCTTGGAGGCCAGCGAGGAGATACGCCAGCGCTATGTCGAGCAGGCCAAGCGCTGCAAGGTGCAGTGGCTATACCATGCTATTCGTCTCTGCAACGACTGCGACCAAGCCTATCGCACAAGCCGCAACAAGCGTCTGCAGGTGGAGCTCACGCTCATCGAATGTGCCCAGGCAACGGATGACGACGTGAGTGGTGGGCGTCGCCCTACACGTCGATTAAAACCCATCTTCAGCCTCCTCGCAGCAGCTGCGCAGGCAGGCTCCACACCAACAGCGGCCACTGCTTCAACTTCAACGGCAACTCCGACAGCATCTTCAACTTCAGCGGTAGCAACTCCGGCTACGGAGGCTGCTGCCCCACCTGTGCCACAACCGCCATCGCCCAACCGCGATACGGATGAACCTCAGAAAGCAGCAGCTCCAGTTGCCAGCTCCACGGTCAAGCATCCCAGACTCAATCTCTCAGCGCTGAACCCTGTCATTCATACGCCGCGTCCAGTCGTCCATCAGTCCTCCGCACCCCAGAAGTCAGCGGAACCCTCAGCCATGGAAAAACGTCCTTTCACCCAGACTGAGCTCAATACGCAATGGTTCACTTTCATCGGCACAATGGGGAAGGAGGACACGGCCATCGCGCAAATCATGAAGATCTTGCAGCCCATGTTGCAAGACGACGGCACGACGGTGGTCGTTGCCGTGGAAAATGAGGAGATCGCCCGCATGATTCAGGAATTACTGCCACGCCTGCGGCCCTTCCTATGCGAACAATTACACAATAGCGGCATTGTCGTCAAGCTGACGGTGGCTGAACCTGTTCAGACTCAGGCTGTGACGTATGACAAACGCGAACAGTTGCGACGCTTCTGCCAAATGAACCCAGCGCTCATCACCCTCGGCAAGAACCTCAAGCTCGAGCTCTCGTAAATATGATTGTCAATAGGCTCATCCCCTTCGGCCGCTTCACGGCGATCAACCTCTTCGGCCTTATCTTCGTGCGAAGGGGTAAGACGTTTACGGCCACGGACTTGCACCACGAACATATCCACACGCGTCAGATGCTGGAAATGCTCGTCCTTCCTTTTTATATATGGTACTGCATAGAGTGGTTCCTGCGTCTGCTCAAGACGCGCCACCTGATGCGCGCCTACCTCGCTATCTCCTTTGAGCGCGAGGCGTACGAGCACGAAAGCGAAGAAGATTACCTTCATCAACGCAGGCCTTATGCGTGGATGAAATACCTGAAGTCTTAAACCCTTCACCTTCTTAAGCCCTTAAACTGCTAAAATGGTGCAGGCACCTCGAAATGAAGGGGTTCGTGGGTGACGGGATGCGTGAAGTCAATGGCTTCGGCGTGCAGATACAAGCGGTCTGCCACCTGTCCGTAAAGGCGGTCGCCGAGGATGGGAGCGTCGAGACCTTCGGGTGAAGCGGAATGGACGCGCAGCTGATGAGTGCGGCCGGTTTGAGGGTAGAAAGCGATGCGCGTGGCAATTGTTGTTGTGGCACGTGAACTTACAGGACTGGCTCCCTCGCCAATCGTTACGGTTTCCTCGCCAAGTACTTCGTAAAGCGTTATGGCTTCCTTGCCGTGGTCGTGATCCACGCGCTGATGTGGCATATTCTCGAGGTCGGGTCCGAGGGGCAAGTTGATGACGCCGGATGAAGGTATTCCATATTTCCCACTCTTCACCCCAGATTCTTCATTCTTCACTTTAACCAGCGCCACATAGCGTTTCTTCACCTCGCGCCGCTCAAACTGCTGGCTGAGGGCACGATGTACGCGAGCATTCTTGGCGATGACCATCACTCCTGACGTGTCCTGATCCAGGCGATGTACAATGATGCTGCCTTCGATGTCGGGCCATATTCGAAGCGCCTCGTCGAACAGATTGGCTTGGTCGCTCTTGCCTGGAATGCTGCACCAGCCTTCAGGCTTCTCGATGACGGCCAGCGACTCGTCCTCCCACACGACACACACAGGCTTCAATGCCTGTTCATAGTGCTCGGCGGGGTCGGGCTCAACGTTAAGTCCTTGAAGCATGAAGCGCAATATCGGTCGACACTTGCTGTGGCATGCGGGGAAGAAGGCACCAGGTTCCTTGTAGTGTCCAGGCGTCGATGGTCCCCACCAGAACTCGCCCATCGCCACGGGTTCCAAACCGAGTTTGTAAGCCGCCTGCAACAATTTCGGTGCACAGCACTCGCCAGCGCCGGAGGGTATAACCAGAGGCATGGGAGCGGGACGTCGGAAGATTTCCACGAGTCCTTTGCTTTCGCCTCTTCCATTCAAGAACACAAACTGTTCGAAGAGCCATTGCTGCAGCGCTTCACTACGCTGTTTGCGCTCCGCGTACAGCTGGCGATGGCGAAGATGATAATCCGCCAACAATCCTTCGGCTTGCGCAATCTCGTCTGCATGGAATTGCTTAGCACGTTGAATGTCAGCCTTCTGATGCTGACGCATGTGGATGTAGTCTGGATCGCTGCGCAGTTCGTCGTTGCGCGACTCGTCGTAAATGCGCTTGGCTTCGTCTATGGCCTGCTGTCGTTCGCGCTGCAATAGTTCCAACGCCGCTTTCGTCGTCCTCACCTCTTCGCAGTTCCTGAGCGTTTCCATCTGCTCGCTCAATGCCATGATCTCAGCCTGTTCCTTCTGGAAATGGCTTTTAGGGTCAAGATAATCCACCACGGGCGGCACGAACCACGGATGGTTGTAGCTTCGTCTAAGCTGTCCGGAATAGGCCGCGAGGAAGTACAGAGCAGGCGCAGCATCGCTACTCGCTTCGCAGGAGGTAGCGGGGGAAGGCTCTTTACACACCAGCACCCCGAACATCTTGCCCTCCCTTATCCCTATCTTCTGCAGCTTTTTCTGTACAATTAACGCCGCCCGCTTGCACAGCGGATGCGGCGTATAACGGAAGGGAAATGTGAACAGAGAAGGCAGTGCCTCTCCGTTCCATGCTAACGAATGAACATAACCAGACTCTCTGGAGTCCATTTAGTTGTTCTCAGGACGCAACTGACGCACGACGGCAGCTGTGCGCCACATCTCGCTTTCGCGCAATGCAGCGAGTTCCTTCTCGAGGCCTTCGCGGTAGCCTGGCTTGGAGTTGCTGTCGATGGAGATCTGAGCCTCGTGACCGGCTTTCACGCTGGCATAGAGTTCCTCCACAACGGGCTTGATGGCATCATGGAAACGGGGGAACCAGTCCAACGCACCACGCTGGGCGGTGGTGGAGCAGTTGGCGTACATCCAGTCCATGCCCTTAGCGGCAAACAGCGGCATGAGGCTCTGCGTCAGCTCCTCAACGGTCTCATTGAAAGCCTCGGAGGGCGTGTGGCCGTTCTCGCGCAGCACTTCGTACTGAGCCAGCAGCAGACCTTGGATAGCACCCATCAGCGAGCCGCGCTCACCAGTGAGGTCAGAGGTGGCCTCGCGCTGGAAGGTGGTTTCGAAGAGGTAACCGCTGCCGATGCCGATGCCGAAGGCAAGCACTTTCTCCAGCGCCTTGCCGCTGGCATCCTGATAGATGGCATAGCTCGAATTCAAGCCGCGACCTTCGAGGAACATCGTACGAAGGCTGGTGCCGCTGCCCTTGGGGGCGACCATGATGACGTCGATGTCCTTGGGAGGCACAACGCCCGTGCGGTCGTTCCATGTGATGGCGAATCCATGGGAGAAATAGAGGGTCTTGCCTGCCGTGAGGTGAGGCTTGATCGTGGGCCACAGCTGCATCTGAGCTGCATCGGACAGCAGCAGGCAGACGATGGTGCCGCGCTCGGCAGCCTCCTCGAGGGAGAACAGCGTCTCGCCGGGTACCCAGCCGTCGGCAACGGCCTTGTCGTAAGTCTTGCCCTGACGCTGGCCAACGATGACATTGAAACCGTTGTCGCGCAGGTTGCAGGCCTGTCCAGGACCCTGTACACCATAGCCGAGGACGGCGATGGTCTCGTTCTTCAGCACCTCACGTGCCTTCTCCAGTGGAAACTCCTCGCGGGTCATTACTTCTTCGATGACGCCGCCAAAATTCATTTTTGCCATGATAATATCTTGCTTTTGTTTGACAATTCGTGTGCAAAGATAGGCATAATCATGCAAAATACGTCATTTCAGCTAACATTTTTAAGAAAAAAGGAGGTTTTCCTTGATTATTGTTTATCTTTGCACCACAAATAACATAAAATATACCATTATGAAGCGCTTTTTCCTCTCTCTCCTGTCCTTGCTGACCCTCTCCGTGGCAGCGCAGCAAATCACGTTCTACACTCCTCGCACCGTTCGCGTCCAGAAGACAGCCGACGGCCGGACACCCGTACAGAAATATAACTTCGTGGTGACGGCCAAGCCCGAGACGGTGAAGGTGACCACGAAAACGAAGGGCGATGTCACGACCTACACGACTTCGGCCATGACCGTGTCCGTGAACAACCGTTCGCACCAGGTAACCTTTGCCGATAGCAATGGCAACCCGCTGCTCGCCGAGGGCGCAATGGCCTTCAACCCTATCACCGACGGTCCCGACAAGGGCAGCTTCCACGTCAGCCAGTCGTGGACGCTCGACAAGGACGAACCGCTCTATGGCGTCGGGCTCCTGCAGAATGGCAAGATGAGCCAGCGTGGCGAGCGACGACTCATGACGCAGTCCAACCTTGAGGACTTCGCCAATGTCTTTCAGAGTGTCAAGGGCTACGGCATCTATTGGGAGAACTACTCGCCTACGGAGCTCGACTCACGCGAAGGCCTCAAGCTGACCTCCCAGGTTGGCGACGCCGTGGACTACTATTTCTTCTTCGGCGGCTCGGCTGACGGCGTCATCCGCGAGCTGCGCCATCTGACGGGCAAGGCACCCATGGTTCCCCTGTGGACCTACGGCTTCCACCAGAGCCGCGAGCGCTACAAGTCGCAGGAAGAACTGCTCGAGGTGGTGGACAAGTACCGCAGCCTCGGCGTACCCTTCGACGGCATCATCCAGGACTGGCAGTACTGGGGAAGCAACTACAACTGGAACGCCATGGAATTCCTCAACGAGAACTTCCAGGGTGCACAGCGCATGATTGACGAGGTACATCAGAAATACCACGCACACATGAGCATCAGCATCTGGGCCAGCTTCGGACCTTACACCAAGGGCTACAAGCAGATGGACGAGAAAGGCTACCTGATGGCCTTTGAGACCTGGCCGCAAAGCGGACTGCCCTTCTGGCCGCCGCGCATGGACTATCCCAGCGGCGTGCGCGTCTATGCCCCCTACGCCACTGAGGCCCGCGACATCTATTGGAACAACCTCTCGCGCCTGCACAAGATGGGCATCGACGCCTGGTGGATGGACTCCACCGACCCCGACCACCACTCGTTCAAGGAGAGCGACCTCGACGAAGTCATCACGACCTCCGACGGACAGCGTGGCTCCTACCGCTCTGTGCGCAATGCTTTCCCCTTGGCCACCGTCGAGGGCGTTTATGATCGCCAGCGAGCCGTTGACGCCGACAAACGCGTATTCATCCTCACCCGCAGCTATTTTGCCGGTCAGCAACGCACAGGCGCCAACACCTGGAGCGGCGACATCGGGTCGAGCTGGGAGAGCCTCCGCAAGCAGGTGCCTATATGCCTGAACTACACGCTGACGGGCAATCCGCAGGTCAACACCGACATCGGCGGTTTCTTTGCCGGTTCCTACAACACGCTGGGGCACAACTCAGCCACACGCAACCCGCAGTTCCAGGAGCTCTACGTACGTTGGATGCAGTTCGGAGCCCTCTGCCCCATGATGCGCAGCCACGGCACCGATGTCTATCGCGAGCTCTACTACTACGGCAAGGCCGGCGAACCCGTGTACGACGCGTTGGTCGAAGCCGTGCGTTTCCGCTATCGCCTATTACCTTATATATATAGTACGTCCTGGCAGGTGTCAAAGAACGACGACAGCTTCATGCGTGCCCTCGTCATGGACTTCCCTGCCGACAAGAAAGTGTGGGACATGAACTCGGAGTACATGTTCGGCCGCGCCCTCCTCGCCGTGCCCGTCACCCATCCCCTCTACACGGAGGAGAAGATTGTCCGCACCGACGAGCTCTCGGGATGGAACAAGCCCGCCGCCTCTAACAACGCCGCTTCTGACAACGCCTCAGTGGGTTCAGTTTCTGGCGGTTCGTCCGCCAGAGATCGCCGCCCCTCCTATCCTCCCGTCGATTGGACCCAGTCCCGTTCCTACGAGGCCTACCTCCCTGCCGGCGCCACGTGGTACGACTTCTGGACAGGCCAACAGCTTCAAGGCGGCCAGACCGTCACCGCCGCCATCCCGCTCTCCCACAGTCCGTTGTACGTCCGTGCCGGCAGCATCCTGCCCATAGGTCCTGACGTGCAGTACGCTGCCGAGAAGCCTTGGGACGACCTCGAAATCATCGTCTATCCTGGGGCCGACGGCACCTTCACGCTCTACGAAGACGAGGGCGACAACTACAACTACGAGCGTGGCGCGTTCGCCGAGATTCCCATGACGTGGAAGGACAAGAGCCGCACGCTGACCATAGGCAAGCGCAATGGCAGCTATCCGGGCATGATCACCTCACGCCAGTTCCGTGTCCACACGCCCAACGGACAGACAAAGACCGTCCGCTACACGGGCGGACGGGTTAGTGTGAAGCTGTAATCCGGGTAAAAAAGAGCCTCTTGATTACATCCAACTGACTTTAGCCTGAATGATGGAGTCGCCCTCGGGATGCTCGGGGGCGCCTACGTTCTTTCGGATGACGATGTCGTAGGCTGTCGAGGGGTTGCGGGGTGTGAGGTCGTCAGCAGCTTGGCAGATGAAGGTGAGGGTGTCGCCAAGATACGATTCGGCTTTGTAAGCGATGTCGAAGCGGCAGAGGTGATGGCCTGCGAACTGCTCGCGAGGGAAGAGGTCGAGAATGTGCTCGATGTACTTGATGCTATTGATGTGTCCGTTGATGTCCACGTCGCTGTAGTACGTGTCGATGGTTCGCACGGCGGGTTCCGAAGCAGGACGGGCTGGGCGGTATTTGGCTATCGGGCAGGGCTTCTCGTCGGCTGGAATGACGTAGTTGAGGATGTCGCCGTCCTTGAGTTCCAAGAGGTTCGATGGCTGGCGTGTGGCCACGTCGATCATGGCCCAGATGCTGCGGGCATAGCCGTAGATGTGGCCGTCGTCGGCATTGCGGATGAGGAAGTTACGTTCGGTGAACAGCTTCATCACGCTCTCCACCCACGTCTCCACCTCCACGTGCTCGTACTGTGCCGGCATCTCGGTCAGCTCGATGCTCAGGCGCGACAGCACCCACGTGTACTGCACCTCGTTCAGCTGGTCGATGCCCCAGCCGCGGTTGTGCGAATGGCGACCTGCGGCGTTGAGCAGATGGTTGCCCAAGACGCCGAGGAACAGATGACCAGTGAAGTCCACATGAAAGGGCTCCACGGTAAAACGATATTTCTCAATTTTTGATTGCATCACTCTTCACTCTTTAGTTTTCATGATCGTTATCGTCTTAGCGCTCACTCCCCCCGCTCCTTCTCTCTTTCGGCGAGATAATCATCCAGATGTTCACGTGTGCCGCGCGTGATGCAGATGCGTCCTGAACGGGCGAACTGGCGTACGGCGCCGAGTTCATTCAGTGCGTTGAAGAGCGAGAGGATGTCCTCGGTGGCGCCCGTCTTCTCGACGGCGCTGTAGGTGGGGTTCACTTCCACGATGCGTGCGCCGTGCTCGCGGATGATGTGGCAGACGTCGGGGTTCTCCAACATGGCGGTCGTGGTGATCTTCAGCAGCGACGACTCGAGGATAAAGATGTCATCGTCGGTGAAGTAGCGTGCCTGCAGCACATCGATGCGCTTTTCGATCTGCGCCTTGAGCATCTTCACCATCTCCTCGGTGCAGTAGCACGTGATGGTGTATTTATGTACTCCCGGCGTTGAGGACGCCGACACGTTGAGGCTCTCGATGTTCACCTGACGGCGCGTGAACACGGCCGTCACTTGGTTCAAGATACCCGCGATGTTCTCCGAGAACACGAGGATGGTGTAGAGCTTGACACTACCGTCAGCCGTTGGTTTATCTTGGATCATAAGCGTATGACTTTCATTTTTTGCGCTGCAAAGGTAGTGATTTTATATTGATGAATGACGCTTGATGACCCAAAAAAGTGCAAAATGAGGCACAAAAAGGCAAAAACTCTAAACTCTAAACCCTAAACTCTAAACTTTTCACTACCTTTGCGCCGATTTTCATAATCACCATCTTATGAGCGACCGTTTATTTATTTTCGACACAACACTACGCGACGGCGAGCAGGTGCCCGGCTGTCAGCTGAACACGATTGAGAAGATCCAAGTTGCCAAGCAGCTGGAGGCGCTCGGCGTCGATGTCATCGAGGCCGGTTTCCCCATCTCCTCGCCTGGCGATTTCAACAGCGTCATCGAGATTTCCAAGGCCGTCACCTGGCCCACGATTTGTGCACTCACACGCGCTGTGCAGCGCGACATCGACGTGGCGGTCGAAGCCCTGCGTTATGCCAAGCACAAGCGCATCCACACGGGCATCGGCACCTCGGAATCACACATTAAATATAAGTTCAACGCCACGCGCGAGGAAATCATCGAACGTGCTGTGGCGGCCGTGAAATATGCCAAGCGCTTCTGCGAGGACGTGGAGTTCTACGCCGAGGATGCCGGACGCACCGACAACGAATACCTGGCACGCGTCATCGAGGCCGTCGTCAAGGCCGGAGCCACCGTCTGCAACATCCCCGACACGACGGGCTACTGCCTGCCCGATGAGTTCGGCGCCAAGATCAAGTACCTCATGGAGCACGTCGATGGCCTCAGCAACGGCCGTTGCATCCTCTCGACTCATTGTCACAACGACCTCGGCATGGCCACAGCCAACACCATGGCAGGCGTGATCAATGGAGCACGACAGGTCGAGGTGACCATCAACGGCATCGGCGAACGCGCCGGCAACACCAGCCTCGAAGAGGTGGCGATGATCCTCAAGTGCCACAAGGGCATCGGCATCGACACCAACATCAACACGCAGCGCATCTACCCCACCTCGCGACTCGTCTCGTCGCTCATGAATATGCCCGTGCAGCCCAACAAGGCCATCGTCGGACGCAATGCCTTTGCCCACAGCAGCGGCATCCATCAGGACGGCGTGCTCAAGAACGCGGCCACCTACGAGATCATGGATCCCAAGGACGTGGGCATCGACGAGAACAGCATCCTGCTCACGGCACGCAGCGGCCATGCCGCCTTGAAGCACCGCCTGCAAGTGCTGGGCGTCGAGATGGACGACGCGGCATTGGACAGCGTCTATGAGGCCTTCCTGCGTCTGGCCGACCAGAAGAAGGAGATCACCGACGACGACATCCTCATGCTGGCTGGTGCCGACCGCACGGCAGCTCACGCCATCAAGCTCGACTACCTGCAGGTGACAACGGGCATGGGCGTGCGCAGCGTAGCGGCCATAGGGCTGAACATCAGCGGCGAGCGCTTCGAGGCCTCCGCCTCCGGCAACGGTCCCGTCGATGCGGCCATCAAGGCGTTGAAGAACATCATCCGACGTCAGATGACCCTCAAGGAATTCACCATTCAGGCCATCTCCAAAGGCTCCGACGACGTCGGCAAAGTGCACATGCAGGTGGAGTACGACGGACATCTCTACTACGGCTTCGGCGCCAACACCGACATCGTCACCGCCTCCGTCGAGGCCTACATCGACTGTATCAATAAATTTAAGAAGTGATGAAGACATTATTCGACAAAATATGGGATGCACACGTCGTGCAGGACATCCCCGACGGCCCCACACAGCTGTACATCGACCGCCTCTACTGCCACGAGGTGACGTCGCCGCAGGCCTTCGACACGCTGCGCGACAAGGGCATCGGCGTGCTGCGCCCACAGCAGGTTGTCGCTATGCCCGACCACAATACGCCCTCCGACCCGTCTGAGATGAGAGATGAGAGATTAGAGATAAAAGATGAGCGCGGCCGCACGCAGGTCGAGACACTCAAGCGCAACTGCGAGGCGTTTGGTATCAGGCACTTCGCAATGGGCTCGAAGGACAACGGCATCATCCACGTCGTAGGGCCGGAGAAAGGGCTCTCGCTGCCTGGCATGACCATCGTCTGCGGCGATTCGCACACGAGCACCCACGGCGCTGTCGGCGCCCTCGCCATGGGCATCGGCACGAGCGAGGTGGCTCAGGTGCTGGCCTCGCAGTGCATCCTTCAGCAGAAGCCCAAGACCATGCGCATCAACGTCGAGGGACAGCTCGCGCAGGGCGTCACCGCCAAGGATGTGGCGCTGTATATCATGGCGCAGATGGGCACGGGAGGCGCCACGGGCTATGCCGTCGAGTATGCCGGAAGCACCATCCGCACGATGTCGATGGAAGGTCGCCTGACGCTCTCGAACCTCAGCATCGAGATGGGCTCGCGTGCCGGCCTCATCGCTCCCGACGAAACCACCTTCGCCTATCTCCAAGGACGCGAATATGCGCCCAAGGGCAATTCGTGGGACGAGCACTTAGCCTATTGGAAAACATTGCATAGCGACCCCGATGCCGTGTTCGACAAGGAGATCACATTCCACGCCGAGGACATCGCGCCACGCATCACCTACGGCACGAATCCGGGAGCCGGCATCCCCGTGGACGGCACCATCCCCACCATGGACAACCTGTCCGAGGCTGCACGTCAGCAGCTGCAGGTGCAGCTGGATTACATGCAGTTCCAGGCGGGGCAGCAACTGCTGGGCATGACCGTCGATTACGTCTTCCTCGGTGCCTGCACGAATGGTCGCATCGAGGACTTCCGTGCCTTTGCCTCCGTGGTGAAGGGGAAGAAGAAAGCCGACAGCGTCGTGGCGTGGCTCGTGCCCGGGTCATGGGCTGTGCGCCAGCAGATTATCGACGAAGGCATCGACCAGGTGCTCGAGGCGGCGGGCTTTGAGCTGCGCCTGCCCTCCTGCTCGGCATGCCTCGCCATGAACGCCGACAAGGTGCCGGCCGGCAAGCTTTGCATCAGCACCTCCAACCGCAACTTCGTCGGGCGTCAGGGACCTGGTTCGCGCACGATTCTCGCCAGCCCTCTGACCGTAGCCGCAGCGGCCGTCACGGGCGTCATCGCTGATGTCCGTACCCTCCTCCAATGAATAATGAAAAAACTCAACTTTCGCAAGCTCAGTTTCGTTAGGTTTTCAGATTCTTAGGTCGCTTCGCTTATAGGTTTTTAGGTGAGAACAGCTATCATATAGACAGAAGAAACATATTTCACCTTATCGCTCGGCTTTGCCGCTTCGCCTTTAGTGCGAAGAACCTCATAACCTTATAACCTCATAACCTCATAAGTTGAGCATATGCGAAACTTGAAT
>JAEEHP010000008.1 GCA_016280855.1 Bacteroidaceae bacterium | reverse complement strand
GCCTGGTGCTGCAGCTGGACCATCCTTTTGCAGCGCGCTATTTCATCCCCATCATGGGCATCCTAATGGGTAATATGCTGGGCGTGAATGTGCTGACGCTGAGCACGTTCTACAGCGGCATCGATCGTGAGCAGGCGACGTACTACTATCTGCTGGGCAACGGCGCTACGCGTTTCGAGGCTTGGCTGCCTTTCATGCGTGAGGCGGTGATCAAGAGCTTCACGCCGTGCATCGCTAATATGGCTGTGATGGGCATTGTGGCGCTTCCGGGCACGATGATTGGTCAGATTCTGGGCGGCTCGGCTCCTTACGTGGCGGTGAAGTATCAGATGATGATCGTGGTGATCACGATGTCTGCGTCGATGCTCTCGCTCATCCTCGCGCTGTGGCTCTCCTCCCGCCGCGCCTTCGACAGCTTCGGAAGGCTGACGATGTGAATGAAGAATGAAGAATAAAATAATGAATAATGAAGAGTGAAGAATGAAGAATAAAAGAATGAAAAATGGTTTTCGTTATCGTCTTCGTTTCATAAATTGTGAATTATGAATTGTGAATTGTGAATTGTCTTCGTTATCGTTATCGTATAAAAATAGATTTTTATGAAAAAGGTTTTGTTGTTTGTGGTGTTTGTGGCGAGCGTGTTGCCGATGGCTTTTGCCCAGGACCCTGTTGCCGGCATCCGTCAGCGCTATGCGGCGGTGAAGGCGCACATCGAGGATATGATGCAGGAGGATGGGTGGCCGCCGTCGTACTACGAGGCTAATGTCGTGGAGAACCTGCCGGGCACGGGGCCGCACAAGGAGAATATCAAGATGTTCTACGACGTGGATGAGGCGAAGGCAGCCGAAGTCGAGGAGGGTGAGGATTTCGACGTTGACCTCCACGTGCATCCTCCTGTGTGGCTGCACTTCGTCATGGTCAGCTACAACTTCGCCGCCCGCAACTTCTACGAGGAATACCTGCTGGACAAGAATGGCAAACCGGAGTTCATCTACGGCCTCATTCCTTATGACGATGATGATATGGATCGCGAGTTCCGCTTTTATTTCGACGATGGCAAGCTCATCCGATGTGTCGTGAAGCGGCGTGCGACGGGCACAGAGGAGCCTTTTGCCGAGGAGTATTCCGGCACGAAGCTGCTTGAGACGTATGAGGATTACTACAACGGCTACGTTAGCAAGCTACCTCATTTCCTCCGCCTCTTCGAAGCGGTGGACAAGGTGACGTACTACTGAGGAATGAAGAATGAAGAATGAAGAATAAAATAATGAAGATTGGTTTTCGTCTTCGTTATCGTCTTCGTTTCATAAATTATGAATTATGAATTATGAATTGTGAATTGTTTTCGTCTTCGTTCTCTCACCTCGTCTCCTGGTACTTGATTTCGTAGAAGCAGGGATAGACGCCTTGTCGTGCAGCGCTCTGGCCTTGTGAGTGGGGGATGATGAGGCGCACCTTGGCGATGCCTTCGGCTGAGGTCTGGCGCCCGATGTGTATGTAGGACAGCGGCACGAGCCATCCAGCGGGCACCTCCGTGGAGTTGTAGGCGCGGTACATGGCGCCGCCGCCGTTCTCGGTGTTGAAGGAGGCGGTGAAGGTGCCGTAGGAGTTGCTGACCTCCATGATGTCGGGCGTGGTGGAGTAGTAGAGGACGTCGTTGCTGGTCTGCACGGAGTCGGTGAGGATGTTGAACTCGAGGTAGCGGGTGATGATGCGCTTGGACTGTCCCGACTCGAGCTTGGGTCCTACGCCCTTGCGCACGATCTGCATGTAGATGCCCTTGCCGCTGAAGAGTACGTACTCGTTCTTGGCGACGTCGGTGGTGCTGTCCTGACGGAGGAACTGTTCCTCGGTGATGACGTTGATGTGTCCGACGTGGAGTAGTGTGTCGCCCTCTCTGTTGACGATGGCTACGTCGCGGCTGAGGAAGCTGTTGATGGCGTCGCGTTCCTTCTCCTTCTGCTCGGCGTAGGACTCGTTGTCGCTGCACGACGTGAAGAGCACGGCAATGGCGGCAGCGGCATATAATATATAAGGTGTAAGGGCGGAAAAACTCTTTTTCATCATGTGTGAACTCGTATTTTGGGGGTATGTTTTCTAGAAATCGGCGGCAAAGTTACGCATTATTTGTGATTTAATTGCGCGATGAGAAGAAAAAAATTGCAAAAAAAACTTGCGGAATGGAGAAAAAGTAGTACCTTTGCAAGCCGATTATTATCAACGGACCCTCTAAAGGGTTCATTTTCTGCGTGTTAATAGCTTTTCTCATTGGCCTGGGGAAGCGGTTGAGAATCGCAGAAGTCAAAAGCAGACCGGTGAAAGCCCGGCAGAGACACATTTAGTAGTACAATTAAAACAAATTAACAACGAAGAATGGACACTTTAAGTTACAAGACCATTTCTGTCAACAAGGTGACAGCCACGAAGGAGTGGGTGGTAGTTGACGCTACCGACCAGATCCTGGGTCGCCTGGCCACGAAGGTGGCAAAACTGCTGAGGGGTAAGTACAAGCCCAATTTCACGCCCCACGTCGATTGCGGTGACAACGTGATCATCGTCAACGCCGACAAGATTCAGCTGACGGGTAAGAAGATGACGGACCGCGTGTACCTGCGCTACAGCATGTACCCTGGCGGCCAGAAAGCCAGCACTCCCGCTGACATCATCGCCAAGCCCAACGGCTACGAGAAGCTCCTGCGCCGCGTCGTGAAGGGTATGCTTCCCAAAAACAAACTGGCCAGCCGCGTGATCAACAACCTCTACATCTACGAGGGTCCCGAGCACAAGCACGAGGCACAACAGCCCAAGGCCATTGATATTAACCTCTATAAGTAAACAGAAATGGCAGTAGTTAATGCATTAGGACGCCGCAAGTGCGCCGTTGCCCGTGTTTATGTGACAGAGGGCACAGGTAAGATTACCATCAACAAGAAGGACCTGACGGAGTACTTCCCCAGCTCGATCCTTCAGTTCGTCGTCAAGCAGCCGCTCAACCTCCTCGATGTTGCTGAGAAGTATGACATCAAGGTGAACCTGTTCGGCGGCGGTTACACCGGCCAGAGTCAGGCTCTCCGCCTCGCCATCGCCCGTGCACTCGTCAAGATCAACGCCGAGGACAAGAAGGCACTCCGCGCCGAAGGCTTCATGACCCGCGATCCCCGTGAGGTCGAGCGCAAAAAGCCCGGTCAGCCCAAAGCTCGTCGTCGCTTCCAGTTCAGCAAACGTTAATATATCGGCTCCAGTTTGCTGGGCTGCATAAATTGCGTTTAGTATCTAAATCGTGAGGACCTTGTGACATTTGTCAAATTGTCAAATCGTCAAATTGTCAAATCTAGTTACCTCATGATTGGTTAACAAATTAACCCAAAAGAAAGTAAACACTTTATTAAAGAAACAATTATGTCAAGAACAAATTTCGACCAACTGCTTGAGGCAGGCTGCCACTTCGGACACCTCAAGCGTAAGTGGAACCCCGCCATGGCTCCATACATCTTCATGGAGAAGAATGGCATTCATATCATCGACCTCCACAAGACCGTTGTGAAGATCGACGAGGCTGCCGAGGCGCTGAAGAACATCGCCAAGAGCGGCCGCAAGATCCTCTTCGTTGCTACTAAGAAACAGGCCAAGTCGGTCGTAGAAGAGAAAGCTACGTCCATCAATATGCCCTACGTCATCGAGCGCTGGCCCGGTGGCATGCTCACCAACTTCGCCACGATCCGTAAGGCCGTGAAGAAGATGGCCAACATCGACAAGCTGACAGCCGACGGCACGTTCGCCAACCTGAGCAAGCGCGAGGCGCTGCAGGTGAGCCGCCAGCGTGCTAAGCTCGAGAAGAACCTCGGTTCCGTGGCTGACCTCACCCGTCTGCCCGCAGCCCTGTTCGTCATCGACGTCCTCAAGGAGCAGATCGCCGTGCGCGAAGCTAACCGCCTCGGCATCCCTGTGTTCGGTATCGTGGACACCAACTCCAACCCCGACAACGTCGATTTCGTCATCCCCGCCAACGACGATGCCAGCAAGAGCATCGAGGTGATCCTCGACGCTTGCGTTGCCGCCATCAACGAAGGTGTTGAGGAGCGCAAG
>JAEEHP010000074.1 GCA_016280855.1 Bacteroidaceae bacterium | reverse complement strand
TTAGACCATAACATCCAACCTTCGGGCTCGTTACACCCTTACGCAAATGCCATAGCCAAAGCCCACGCCTCCATTGGAGGTGTGAGCTGGCAGACATCCTTTCCCGCGTATTAATTTGTATAACGATTTTGAAGGTTGGGACGAAAGCTGTCAACACTTTAGGCGACAAAATTACTAAAAATCTTGCACAGTTTGTTCGTTTGTTCAGGCCATCCCCTACTCTTGTCCAGCTCGCACATCTTCAAATAAGCCTATTTATAGTACACCGGCTGCCCTTCATCAGTCAGTCCTACGGCGCTGACCTTTACGCGGGTGGTCTTGTTGTTATTGTAGAAGGTGGCGGTGAAGCGGCCGTCGGCATCGAGCTTGGCATTGGGGTTCCAGTATAGCGTGCGGCGGTAGTCCTTCACCTCGGCAGGGTTCGGCTGGCGGCTATAGTCGCGGTGGTAGAAATCCTTGGGTATGTAGAATCCGTGAAGGATAATGTGCCTGTCGCGGTAAGTGTAACGGATACCTTTATCGGGGAATGGCTTAAAGTCGAGGATGACATCAGCCTGCGTATCGGCCCGCATGCGCGGCAGGTCGGGGTTGCGTGGTTCCAGATCGGTGTACAACCGTATCTCATCCTGCCGTTTCAAAGGCAGCGACTGGTTAACCTCTATCTTCGATCGCAGGGGATTGCTGTCAGGGTCACTTAAGAGGTTCCGCTCAGTGTAGTAGTCACGGTAGAAGGTGTATCCATCCAGTAGTGCCCGAATGTTGAAATGCCGGTAGACTCCATAGGAGTAAGCGGTGCCCAGCAACAGACGGGCAATGGCCTGGGGGAAGTTGCGCAGCTGGTAGAACCCATGCAGCAAGCCGTAGTCGACGCTCAGGTTGTAAAGCTCGTAGGTATCCATCACGAAGGCAGGCTTCGAATAGTCGACGGCACGCAGACCCCGGCGGCGGCGTTTCTTGACGGTGACATTCCCCAGCGTGTGGTTCCTCTCTGAGATACCGCCGGTATCTGCCTGCTCCAGCTCGGCCTCTTCATCCAGCAAAGCGATGTCTTCCGGCAGGTGGCATTGATAATAGTTGTATTTCTTTGCGAAGATGGGGTAGAAAAGGTCGCGCTTGACATAGTAGTAGGCTATGTCCAGCTCATTGGCCCATCCCTTCTTCTTGTATCTCTCCAGCTCTTTGGGTTTGATGTCCGACTCGTAGGCAATCATCGACAGGACGGCATCTCCATGGAAGGGCGGCATGCCGAATTCGTAGCATCCGCCGTCGTGGGTCTGCATCTTCACCCACGACACATCGTCACCCACCTCCAGCTGGCCTTCAAGTGTCACCTCCTTTTTCAGACGGCCATGCCTGCGCTGATAGCGGCCAGCAGAGCCAGCAGTCGATATACTCTCAGTACTGTCTGTGTCTGCTTCGCTTGTGGGCATGTCGTCCTTATCTATTGCACCAGGATACATAGGAATCCCGAACACTTCCGGACCATCGGGGAAATTCTTTATCAAGCTCAACAGATAATAAGAAGACACTTCATTGAAGTCCTCGTCACCCCTGTAGGGATAGACACAACCCGTCACCATGAGTGCTGTCTCGGGCTCGTAGCGCAAGGGTATGGTGTCGGTCAGCTCCTCGTAGTCATAGCGCCGCCAGCCCTGCACCATCATCAGCAGGTCGAGGTGGCGGCGGTGCTCGGCGTCGTCGCTCTCGAAGTAATAGTCGGCATGGGGGACGAAGCCCTGAAGCTCACTCGAAAGCAGCAGGTCGGTCATGATGTTGCCAGTGTCGTAGGTAGGCTCGTCGGTAGCGCCGTCGCGCACCGACACCGAAATATGCTCCGTCCCGGCAGGGGCCTGGAGCGTGATCTCGACCAACTCCAACGGCTTGTAGTCGCTCTTCAGGCCGCTCACGGCGATGCCGCCATCAGCATAGTCGTGGTTGTTAACGAAGAACAGACGGTCGGCCAGCGGCTGACCCTCGGCATCGATGACGATCAGGTCGCAGACGCCTGTCGGAAGCTCGGCCTTGCTGAAGGCAACTGTACAGCGTCCTTCGCCGTCAGGCTTCACCCGACGGAACTCCTGCAGTGCGCCGCGGCAGAGAACAGCGACGGCATATTCATTGCCCGTCGTGCCTCGCAGCGTCAGCTCTGCCGTCACCTGGTCGTCAGCATCATGCACCATCAGCGCACATCCCTGCTCCTCCGCCTTGGGCAGGTCGAAGTGGTAGTCCTTCTCCTCATAGCGGAAGTCAGCCCTGAGGCTGCCCTTCTCGGGCACGTCAAGCATGAAGGCTCCGCGGCCCTCATGCTCCGTCCTGATGGGCGTGCCGCCCAGCAGACCCTCCAGCTCCACCTGCTGCCCCTCCTCGTCGTAAGCCTCGAAGGCCACACGGCAGCGCGTGCCGCGGACGAGATGACCGCCCTCGGGGTAGAAACTGACATGTAGCCGCTCCTTCAGTTCCTTATCCAGACGCATCTTCGGACGGCTCACCACATACTTCTCCTCGTAGCTCCCGGGCGTAGCGGGACGCTCGTAGACGGGGAACACACGGCTGTAGAGCGTGCCGTAGTCGCGGAAGAAGTCGTCGGCCATCCTTCGGTCGTAGAATGCCAGGCGGTCGAGGTAGTTGTATTCGCGGTGCGTCACGCGGAAGTTCATCATCCAGCGCGTGTATGCCCGTATCTCGTAGTAGCCAGAGTAGAGCGAGTCCTGCAGCACGAAGTTACCCGCCGTCCAGCCCTGCGGCGACGTCACCAGCATCTGCCGCTCCACCATCATGCCGTCGGGTGAGAGCAGCTCCACGTATGTGATGCGGCTCATGTCGGTGTAGGTCAGGTCGTCGGCCCTAACGACATACGCCTTGTACCAGATGGTATCGCCCTTGAAGTAGCACGTGTTGTCCATGTGCACGTAGATCTTCTCCTGCACGGGTGCCTGCCGCAGCTGCTCCTCTATCTGCGCAAGCCTGTCCTGTGCCGCCAGGGGCAGCACGGCCAGCAGGCTCATCAGTATCAACAATACGGTTCTCTTCATCGGTTGCAAATATATCTTCAGGTGAAACTATTTGTTGTAGTACACCGGCTGCCCTTCATCAGTCAGTCCTACGGCACTGACCTTCATACGTGTGGGCTTGCCGTTGTTGTAGAAGGTGGCGGTGAAGCGACCGTCGGCATCGAGACGGGCGTTAGGGTTCCAGTAGAGCGTGCGGCGGTAGTCCTGCACCTCGGCAGGATTGGGCTTGTGGCTGTAGTCGCGGTGATAGAAATGGTCGGGCATGTAGAAGCCATGCAGGATGATGCGCCGGTCACGGTAGGTGGGGCGCTCGCCGGCATCGGGGACAAGCTTGAAATCCATGTGAAGGTCGGCCTGACACATGCTGCGAGTGCGCGGCACGTCGGGGTTGCGCGGCTCAAGGTCGGTGTACACGCGTATCTCGTCCTGTCGCTTCAGCTTCAGTTGACTGGAGACAAGCTCCCAAGAGCGATAAGGGTTGATCGTTTCCAAATACATCTCCTTAATGCCAAACCCGCTATCGCAATAATAATCCTGATAAAAGATGTAGCCTTCGACCCGCGCACGTACATTGAACTTCTGGAAGGCACCAAAGGAGTATATCGTACCCAGCAGCAGACGGGCAATGGTCGGAGGCAGGTTGTTCACTCGATAGAAGCCGGTCATCATGCCGTAATCGATGCCCAGGTTATATATCTCATGGGTATCGATTACGAAGGCAGGCTTCGAATAGTCGACGGCATGCAGGGAACGGCGGCGGCGCTTCTTGACGGTGATACCCTGAAGCAAACGGTCCATCGACGAGATGCGGTCGGAGTCGGCTAGTGCCTGGCCCAGCCCATCATCCTGCCAGTCGGCGTCTTCTGGCTGGTGGCACTGGTAATAGCTGTATTTCTTTGGGAAGATAGGGAAGAAGAGGTCGCGCTTGACGTAGTATTTCGCCATGGCACCCTCGACAGCCCAGTCCTTTTCATATTTCTTCAGTTTATCATCCGTGATGTCCGACTCATACGCCATCATGAAGAGGACGGCGTCGTCATAGTAGGGCGGCACGCTGAACTCGAAACGGCCGCCGTCGTGGGTCTGCATCTCCACCTCGGCGATGTCAGTGCCTTGTACGAGTTCACACTTCAGGGTTACTTCTTTTTTCAAACGTCCACGCTTACGCAAGTAACGGCTGTCATTGTCGAAAGCAGGGGCCTCCTCAAACAAATCGTCATCACTGGTATCGCTTACGCCCAACGTAGGCTCATCATTGTCCGTGTCCGTGCCCATATCCTCACCTGTCATGCCAAGACTTTCCGTGTCTGTATTGGTTTTCTCTGAGTCTTCCTCTGGGCCTCTTATCATGTTCTTCAGGTCCTCAGCGGTCAGCTCGTTGAAGTTCTCATCGCTCTCGTAGGGATAGACGCCACCCTCCACCGTGATCATTTTCTCCGGCTCGTAGCGCAGGGATGTCGTGTCCGTCAGCTCCTCGTAGTCATAGCGTCGCCAGCCCTGCACCATCATCAGCAGGTCGAGGTGGCGATGATGCTCGTCGTCGTCACTCTCGAAGTAGTAGTCGGCGTGGGGGACGTAGCCCTGCAGCTCGCTTGAGAGCAGCAGGTCGGTCATGATGTTGCCAGTGTCGTAGGTTGGCTCGTCGGTGGCGCCGTCGCGCACCGCCACCGAGATATGCTCCGTCCCGGCGGGAGCCTGCAGCGTAATCTCGGCCTGCTCCAGCGGCTTGTAGTCGCTCTTCAGACCACTC
>JAEEHP010000073.1 GCA_016280855.1 Bacteroidaceae bacterium | reverse complement strand
CGATCCGCCCGCAACATCAAGCTCATCGAGGAGATTGCCCAGCGCACAGCCACCATCGAGACAAAGGTCGAGGAACTCGTGGCAGCACGTAAGGTGGCCAACAAGATAGAGGACGAGCACGCGAAAGCCATCGCCTATCACGACACCATCGCCCCGATGTTCGACGTCATCCGTCGTCAGATCGACAAACTCGAACTCATCGTCGACGATGCCCTCTGGCCGCTTCCCAAGTACCGCGAGCTGCTGTTCATCAGATAACTCACATCTATTCAGAGAACAGCTCAAAAGTATTATTAGTACCTGTTAGCTATACGAACGTTCGTTACACCCTTAACGAACGTTCGTTGTTGTCAATCTCTTCGTCAAAGACGTAGAATCCGGCTTCTGAGGGGTGGTCGAGGACGAGGCTCTTGGGGTTCTCCTTGGTCAGCAGCCACGACATCCAGATGTCACCAGCGGCAGCTGAAATGAAGAAGATGCCCCAAACGAGCAGGGGAAGACTGCCGATGCAGAGGGCGACGATGGAGGGGATGATGCCCAGGACGATGCAGGGCATCATGGCGCCCATCATATAGCCTGGGATATGCATGGGCTCGCTGCAGTGGCAATAGGGTGTCAGCATCTTCCACATAACGCCGAAGCTGATGCTCTTCCAACCGTTCTTGGCATAGCAAGCCCATGTGGCGCCGTGGATGAGTTCGTGGACGACGATGCCGACGACGGCGGCGACGGCGGCAATCATCCATTCGGTCGTTGTGCCGAGGATGTCGGCTGTGGGTTTGCCCCAGAGGAGGGTGAACGGGATGAACAGAACGACAGCGGACACGACCATCAGGACGATGGCGAAGATATTGGCCTTGCCGATGTCAATGGCGACTTTACGTCCTTGAGGATTCTCGGGATTATTCATGATGGTGGTATTTTTGAGACAACTGAGTGGAGAGATTAGAGATGAGAGATTAGAGATGAGAGATTAAAGATTAAAGATGAGAGATTAGAGATGGCTGTGCTTGGGTATCTCGACGACGTCGAGGTCGCGGAACTCGCCGGCATCGACGGTGAAGCGGACGAGGGTACGCACTTGATGCCAGCCCTGCAGCCCTGCAGCACCGGGGTTGATATGAAGGAGACCGAGCTGGCGGTCGTACTGTACCTTGAGGATATGGCTGTGGCCGCAGATGAAGAGCTTGGGTGGACGGGCGAAGAGCTGGTTGCGTATACTCCAGTCGTAGCGTCCGGGATATCCGCCGATGTGGGTCATGAGGACGTCGGCGCCCTCGCATGTCCATCGCAGCTTCTGCGGGAACATCAGGCGCAGGTCGGCGCCGTCGCAGTTGCCGACGACAGCACGCAGGGTACGGAAAGCGGCGAGGCGGTCGGCGAGTTCCACGGAACCGATGTCGCCGGCATGCCATATCTCGTCGCACTCGGAGAAATACTCTAAGTACTTGTCGTCCCAGTAGGCGTGGGTGTCGGAAAGAAGGCCGATGCGTTTCAAGTGAGTTGAAAGTTGAGAGTTGAAAGTTGAAAGTTGAGAGTTGAAAGTTAACGTGTTTCGGGTTCTTCTTCGTCCTTGTCTTCGTGTTGGAAGATGGAGAAGAGGGGGATGTAGGGAGCTACGCGGTTGACGGCGAAGTAGTGGATGCGACGTGGAAGGCGTAGGGTATGGGAGAGGAGGGATGAGAGATGAGCGATGAAGGATGGCTGCGCTTGGCTATCTCTACTCTCTAATCTCTCATCTCTCAATTTGAATTCCTTCATTTGCATCCACAGCAGCACGGCGGCGTTGAGGGCGGCAAGGCCGTCGCTGACGGGCAGCGACCACCAGATGCCGTCGAGCTGGGGCAGGCCGAGCAACGGCATGAGCCGAGGCAGTAGCAGAAGGCCTGGCACGAGGAAGATGAGCTGGCGCGTGAGGGAGAGGTAGATGCTCTTGCCTGCCTGGCCGATGCTCTGGAAGAAGTTGCCCGTGACCATCTGGAAACCGATGATGGGGAAGAGGGCGACGTCGATGCGCAGGCCGTGGGCGGCGATGCGGATGAGCTCGGGATCGGTGGTGAAGGCTTGGACGATGTACTCGGCAAAGATCTCGCAGGCTAGGAAGCCCACGGTCATGACGACGGTGGCGTAGGAGATGGTGCGCCAGAGCACTTCACGAACGCGGTCGTGCAGCTGGGCACCGTAGTTGTAGCCGGCGATGGGCTGCATGCCTTGGTTGAAACCCATGACAATCATGGCGAAGAGGAAGAGCACGCGGTTGTCGATGCCGTAGGCGCCGACGGCGAGGTCGCCGCCGTACTCGACCATACCTCTATTAATTAATAGTACGACGAGACACGAGCAGGCGTTCATCAGGAAGGGTGAGAGGCCGATGGAGAGGATGCCGCCGACGATGTGACGGCGCAGGGCCAGCGTGTCGCGACGTATGAAAACGACTTCGGTGGGCCGTGAGAAGATGTATAGCTGCCAGCAGAGAGAGACGCACTGGGAGATGACAGTGGCGATGGCAGCACCTTTGATGCCGAGGTCGAAGGCGTAGATGAACAGCGGGTCGAGGGCGGTGTTCAGGAGTACGGTGAGGATGGTGGCATACATCGCCGTGCGGGGATGACCGGCAGAGCGCAGCACGGCGTTGAGGCCGAAGTAGAGATGGGTGAAGACGTTGCCATAGAGTATCCACTCCATGTATTCGCGGGCGTAGGGCAGGGTCTGTTCAGAGGCTCCGAAGAAGCGGAGAATAGGGTTGAGGAAGACGAGGACACCAACGAGGAAGAGGATGCCGATGATGACATTCAGCGTCAGCGAGTTGCCGAAGAAATGCTGCGCCTCCTCGCGGTTCTTCTGACCGAGACGCACGGAGATCATCGTGGAGGCGCCCACGCCGACCATGGCTCCGAAGGCGGCCGAGAGGTTCATGAGGGGAAAGGTGATGGCGAGTCCGGCGATGGCCATGGGGCCTACGCCCTGCCCGATGAAGATGCTATCGACCATATTGTACAGCGAGGAGGCCGTCATGGCGATGATGGCGGGCACGGCGTACTGCATGAGGAGCTGGCCGATGGGCTTGGTGCCTAAAGCGTTTACAGCAGACCCACCCCCCTGCCCCTCCCTGTGAGGGAGGGGAGTAGTATCTTTTGACTGTTTGTTTCCTGAGTCTAACACAAGTTAAAAGTTAAAAGTGAAAGAGTGAAAAGTGAAAAATAAGAGTTACCTAAGTGGTGAAGATCCTCACGCCTTGATTGGTAATTACTCCCCTCCCTCACAGGGAGGGGCAGGGGGGTGGGTCTGTAGGTTGGTGAGTTAGGTCCTTTTATAGGAATGGTTGAACTACTTTTTCGGTCTCTTCCCAGAGTTGGGCCATCTTGGGGTGGTGGGTGAACTTGTCGCGCACGGGATGAATGTGGTTGGAACGGTTGAAGGTGCCGGTCTGTGTGGCTTTGTCCTCGTCGAGCAGGAGATGGATGGCGGTGTCGGCGCCCTGTCGCGGCGTGCGTATGATGGGGCGGAAGATGGTGTCGGTGATGATGTCGAACCACTTCTGCATACGGATGATATTGGTGCTGACGATGCCCGGGTCGGCAGCGTTGACGGTGATGCCGCGGTCTTTAAGACGCTGGGCGAGGTCGAAGGTGAAGAGGGTGATGGCCAGCTTCGTGTTGTCGTAGATGGGGATGCGCCAGAAGGATCCTTTGCGCCCTCGTTCGAAGAAATCGGGGAAGTCGAGACTGCCCCATGGGAAGACGAGCGAGGACATGTTCACGATGCGTGAGCCGCGGCTCATGAGGGGCAGGAGCAGACGGGTGAGGAGGTAGGGGCCGACATAGTTGACGCTGACGGTACGCTCCAGCCCATCTACGGTGGTGTGGAATCCGGTTTCGATGGTGCCGGCGTTGTTCATGAGGAGGGTGAGGGAGGCAAAGCGCGCTTTGATCTCGTCGGCGAAGACACGTACGGATGAGAGGTTGGCGAGGTCGAGGCCGATGACTTCGATGTCGGGGTTGCCGGTCTCGGCGATGAGCCGTTGGCAGACGGGGGCGGCTTTGACGGGGCAGAAGCAAGCCATGATGACGTGGAAGCCGGCTTCGGCCACGGCACGTGTTTCTTCGAGTCCCATGCCGGTGTCGGCACCAGTGACGATAGCTAATCTTTTATGCATTTTGTTCACGCTCTATTCGTTCGATTTCTTTGATGATGCTGTTGGGCAGCGGCTCGCCGTTCATGCACTGATGGCACCGCATGTCGAGGGTGTACATACGTCCGATGCAGTAGTTGGAGTGGCGGCACTGGCTGCGGTAGTGTGGGTCGGCTTTGAGCTTGTTGACGAAGTCGGGTTCGCGGAGGACGGATCGTGCCATCTGGACGGCCTCGAAGCCGTGGGCGAGCACTTCGCTGATTTTGTCGCCCGCGACGAGTCCGCCGACGTAGATGAGGGTCATGTCGGGCAGGGCTGCACGGAACTTGAGGGCGTCGTCGAGGAAGAAGGCTTCGTGATAGGGGAAGGGCTTGGTCATGACGTGCTTGACGATGGGCTGTCCGGCACGTATGCCGTATTTGAGCCACCACTTGTCCATGTAATGGGTCATGGTGGTGAGGGGCAGTTCGCCGCGCATGACGTACATCGGCGTGGCGCTGACGAGTCCTCCGCTGAGCACCAGCCCATCGACGCCGAGTTGCTGTAGGCGACGTGCTACGGGGATGCTGTGGTCTTCGAGCGAGACGCCGTTCTTCAGTCCGTCGCGCATGTTCATCTTACAGATGACGGCGATTTTGCCCTGTGCCGCTTCGAGGGCTTCGTTGACGCACATCTCCATGAACCGCATACGGTTGTCCAATGAGCCGCCGTACTCGTCGCGGCGGTGGTTGAAGAAGGGGTTGAGAAACTGGTCGATGAGGTAGCCGTGACCGCAGTGGATCTCCACACTGTCGAAGCCGGCTTCCATGGCCAGCCGTGTGGCGCGTCTGAAGCACTTGGCCAACGCGGGCAGTTCGTCGGCGCGCAGGCCGCGGACGAGGGTAGGGGAGTAGAGGTTAAAGCCCGTGGAAGCGCCTACGGGTGTGCAACCGCATATCTCGCGATGGCTCATGTTGCCGCAATGGCCGAGCTGGATGCCTGCGGCAGCACCTTCGGCGTGTATGCCGTCGGTGAGATGGCGCAGGCCGGGGACGATCTCAGGGCGCATGACCAGCTGGCGATCGAAGCTGAGGCCGCTCTCGGTGACGGCGGCGTAGGCGATGGTAGTCATGCCGATGCCTCCACGGGCGACGCTGGTGTGGTAGTCGTAGAGCTGCTGCGACGGAACGTGTCCGGGGCACATGCTCTCGAAGGCGGCGCTGCGGATGGAGCGGTTGCGGAGTGTGAGTGGCCCGATATGAGCCTCTTCGAATAGTGTATTCATCGTGCCTTATTTTATGTATTTCTTGCCTTGTGTGACGGTGATGCCGCGGTAGCCGGCGGTGATACGACGGCCACTGAGGCTGTAGGAAGGAACTGATGGTTTGTTTGCGGATTTGTCGTTAGCGATGACGTCGATGGCGTCGGGTTGCCCGGCGGTGAATTTCTTGAGACTGTAGAAGGCGGGCAGGGCGCAGTGGCCGCGGGGCCATTCGTCGCCATAGCCGTTGTTGAAGAGTCCGCGGTTGACCCAAGGCTCGTAGAGACGGTTCTCGTAAGGATTCTCTTCGGGGAACCAATAGAAGAGCCCTGTGACGTTGTCGTGGCGCAGGAGTTCGGCGATGAGTGCCTCGACGAATTTCTGCTGGCCAGCAGGCGTGGCGGGATAGGTGGAGGAGAAGTTGTAGGTGGCATCGGACGGATACCAGGCGTTGTTGTAGGCCGTCTCGACAATCATGACTTCTTTATCGGGGAAGGAGGTGGCACAGTCGTTGAGCGTGGCAGAGAGCACGTTGAGGCTGTTGTGCCAGATGGGGTAATAGGAAAGGCCGATGATGTCGTAATCGACGGTGGCGAGGCGCTGGTAGATGGCCTTGCCTACGGACCACTGTCCGGCGCGTTCGGTGTGGATGATGAGTTTGGCCTGCGGGCACTTCTCGCGGCAGGCACGGGCGGCGGCATTGAGATAGTTGCGGAACGTGTCCCAACCCTGAGCGTTGTTGGTATAGACTTTGAGGCCGCACATCCCGTAGCTGATCTCATTGCCCAATTGAATGTAGTCGGGCGTGGCGCCGGCGGCATTGAGGGCTGCCAGGCTCTCGGCGGTGTAGTCGTGAAGCTTCGCCGTGAGTGCAGCCACGGCTGTGGGCCAGCCAGCGGGCAGCTTTTGCTGATTTGGGTCAGCCCATGTGTCGCTGTAGTGGAAGTCGAGCATCAGCTTCATGCCTGCTTGCTTGATGCGGGCACCGAAACTTTTGACGTAGTCGATACTCTGGATGACACCGGTCTCGCCCGTAGGGTTCACGAAGAGGCGCACGCGGACACAACGTATGCCGCCCTCGTCGCGGAAGAAGAGGAGCGGGTCGGCCTGCGTAACACCTGAAGCATCCTTGAAAGGCACGCCGGCTTGTTCGTAGGCCGGAAGCATCGAGAGGTCGGCGCCGAGGAGGCGGGATTGGGCTACGGCCTGATTGCATGATATATATAGGAAAAAGAGTAGGGCGAATACTTTGGTTGACTTCATTGGAGGGTGTGATTATTTTTGATTGCGGGGGCAAAGATACAAAAAAAGTCCAAGACGGATGCAGTCTTGGGCTTTTTTCTAATGATGAAGGTTGTATTTCGGCTATGGGGCTACGGCTGCAGTGATGTCGCGGAACCCGAATTTGCCATCGTCGCCGCGATTGGTGATCTCGTAGTAGCGGTCGGAGTTGATGCCGGTGATGTCCACCGTCTGTGCCTCGGCAGAGCCTTGGTCGAAGATGACATTCATCGAGTAGCCGGGTTCGGCTGCGACGTTGAAGGTGCGGTAGTAGTACTTCGTGCCGTTGATGGTCTTGGTGGCAGTTACTTTGACACCGGGCCATGAATCCTCGATGTATAAGTTGCCGTCCCAAGCGTAGAAATAAACCTGTTGCCATCCTGGATCCTTCAGATGAATCGTGATGTCGTGCTTCTCCACGTTGTCTCCGGCAAAGGTGGGCGTCGGCATGGCCTGCCAAGCGCTGAGGAGGCTGTTGTCGAGCCAGTAGCTGTAGTGCTGTCCCTCGAGGATCTTGGTGCAGCCTTCGATGGCCGCGGCGGCTTCCGACTGATCGCCGAGCCAGACGACGAGCTTGCCCTTCGTGCCTTCGACGGTGGCGGCGTAGAAGCCGGCATTGGAGCGAAGCAGGGTCGTGCTGCTGGTGTTCTGGATACCAGCCACCTGCCGTGCCTGAATCATGCGGGCGATGTCGTGCTTGTAGCTCTTCCAATGCTTGAGGAATACGCAGGGCGTGCCGGGCATGGCCAACAGGTAGGCGTTGGCTGCGAGGGTGTCCTTCTTGATCGGATCCTGCTGTGCCGTGGCTGAGCGGTACTCCGTGTCGTGGTTCTCAACGAAGGTGACGGCGTACTGGCGGTAGGCGCCGCCGTTGACGTTGTTGGAGACGAGGGGCCAGTTGTTGTCGTTGCGCTGGCCGAGACGTGCCCAGTTGCCGGTATTGACGGCATTGCGCACGGTATAGCGGAACTGGAAGTCGAAGGCTGCGCTGGTCTTTTCGGTGGCATCGATCCACGAGCGGATGGTGTTTGTTCCGTCCCAGCACTCGCCGACCGAGAACTGCGGCTTAGCGCTCTCGTTGTAGAGCTTGGTGTATCTGCCATGATAACCTTTGACCATATCGTAGCGGAAGCCGACGTAGCCGAGGTCGTTAAGCAGGAAATCGAGGTAAGCCTTGACGATGATCTGCACGTTGGTGCTCATGTGGTCGATGTCGCGCATACCGCCCCAACCTTCGCCCGTGTCGCTGTTTGCCGAGAGTTGGTAGCCGTTCTGTGAAGCCCATGTCTTCGTAGCACCGCCGTCGTCATCGGCGCAGATGTCGGTTGACAGCATCTCGTAGGTCACGCCTTTGTACGTCTCCTTCGGGAAATCAACCCAGTTGCTGACGTTCTTGCGGTGGTTGATGACCACATCGGCAATCGTGCCGATGCCTTTGGACTTAAACGTATTGATGAGGCTTCGCAGCTGCGCCTCGGTACCGAACGAACTGTCGTAGTTGTTGAACCACCAGAGGTCGTCGTAGCCCATCGAGGTGCCGCCGCAGTTGCCGCTCTGCGGAATCCATACGAGGGAGAAGTAGGGTGCCAGTTCGTCGGCTTGCGCCTCGAGGCGTGTCCACTGGGCATCGCCGAAGCCGTCCCAGTAGAAGCCTTGCAGCATGACGCCGCCATACTCGGCCGGCCAGCCTGCGACGGACGCAACCGGATTGGGAGTAACGGGATCGGGCTTGACCACGGTGGTGTCCGCTGGCGTCGGGTCTGGTTCGGGCGTCGGCTTCGGGTCGTCCTTGCCACAAGCGATGATCAAGGAAAGGATAAGCGCCAGGGATAGGGGAAACAGGACTTGTCTATTCATAGATATAATTACGCCTATGCGTGTCGGCGTTTTCACATAGGTGTGGATGCCGACACACATAGGCGCGTGTTTTTAGATTATTGCTTAGTGAGCTTGCAGTAGTGCTTGCCGGCGTAGCTGAGGAAGAGCTGCACCTTGTAGGTGCCTGCCTCGGCGACGCTGAGGTTAGGACCGTCCTGAGTGAGGTTGTCGAAGGAACCGCCCCAGTTGATGGCCCAGTCGTGGTTGGCACGGAACTTGAACTCGCCTGCGGCAAGCTCGGTGGTGACTTCCATGCAACCGGCTTCAGCATTGTAGGTCATTTCGATGTCGGTGGCCCAGTCGCCGCCATTGCCGATGATGCCTACGGTGAGAGGCGTCAGCTTGTAGGTCATGGCCGTGAGGTCAACCTCGATGAGATAGAGACTAGCTGCTACGTTGCCAACGTTGCCGCTGCCATCGGGTGTGAGGACACCTGCATAGTCATCGCCGCTGGCTTTCTCGTAGTCGCCGTCCCAGTTGTCGGCGTTGGGCTTGAACTTGAACTCGCCGTTGAGGTAGTAAATACCGGAGTAGATGCCCTGGCCATTGCCAAGCAACGGATGGCTGGCGCTCCAGCCGCTCTCGTTGCCAATCTCATAGACGAAATCGGGATAGCCGCTATCCTTCTTCACGGTGCAGCGGCCTTGTGTCTCGTCGCAGAGGTAGAGACGGATGATGTAGTCGCCAGCCTCGGCGAGGACGAGGTTTGCTCCGCCCTGTGTGAGGTTGTCTTCGGAGCCGCCCCAGTTGATGGCCCAGTCGTGGTTGGCACGGAACTTGAACTCACCGGCGTTGAGGCTTGTGCGGGCTTCCCAGCACTTGAGCGTCTCGTTGTAGGTCATCTCGACATCGGTGTCCCAGTTGCCACGTACGGAGCCGATGATGCTGATGGCGTTGACGGCGGTGAGCTTATAGGTCATCTCCTTGAGGTCAACCTGTACGAAGTAGAATCCAGCTGCCACGCCATCGATGTTGGAACTGCCGTCGGCTGTGAGCGTACCACCCGTGCCGTCGCCACTGGCTTTCTCCCAGTCGCCTTCCCAGTTGTCCTTGTTGGGCTTGAACTTGAATTCGCCGTCGAGGTAGATGACGGCCTCATACTGGCCTTGGCCATTGCCGTGCAGCGGATGGTTCTCGCTCCAACCGCCTTCGTTGCCGATCTCGTAGATGAACTCGTTGAAGCCTACAGGCGTAGCCTTCCACGTCTGGTCGAGCATGTTGAAGGTGAGGTCGTAGAAGAGGGCATCGGGGTCAGCCGTGATGACGAGGTTGCCGCCATTGTTGTCGTAGTTGAACTTGCCCTCTTCGGCACCTGCTGCGAGACAGCCGCTCCAGTCGCCACCGAGACCGCTCTCGGGGGTCATCTTGAACTCGATGTTACTGCCATCCTCGGGAGCCGGGATGCGCAGCTTGAAGGTCGGGTTCTCGTAGGGGTCGGAGCCGTCGTTGGTGAGCTTGTAGTCGGTGTTGGTGTTGTCCCAGCCGTTGATGCTACCGGTAAGGTAATAGGCAGCTTCGATGACAGGAGCCTGCGGAATAGCCTTAATGATGAAGGGAGCAGACGTTGCTGTCTTGATGGCAGTGGCGCCATTGCTGATCCACATGCTGATGGTGGCTGTGATGTCGCGAGCCACGGGACGGCGACCATAGGCAGTAGCTACGATTTCCTGCAGCTGTGCAGCAGACATCTGTCCGTCGGCATCGATGTCATAGGTTATATCGCCTACGTTGAGCGTATAGTAAGGTGCATAGCCTTCGGCAGAAGCCGTGGGAGCAGTGATAGCAGCCACCTTGACCACCTCCTGTCCTTCCTCGAGGTTGTTGAGGTTGATGGTGGGGACGGTGGTCACGCTGCCATCGCCAAAGGTAACGGTAGCAGGCTGGGTGGGTTGCTGTTGCGGCACCCAATCCTTATAGTCTTCGTTGCAGGCGGTCAGCCCGAGAAGGGCTGCCGCTGCGATATACATAAACTTTTTCATAGTGCTTATTCTTCAGTTGGGTTAGCGATGAAATAGTACTGACCGGTGATGTCGTTGAGGAATACCGTGTAAGAACCTGCGGTGAATGGGATGTTCGATCCGCCATTGGTGCCGTTGCCATAGGGGAAGAGTTCTGCACCCCAGTTGTCAGCCCAGTCGTCGTTGGCGGCAAACTTCACCTCGCCATCGGAGGCAGGATTGAACTGAGCCATCCACATGTGGTTCTGACCGTTGAGGGATTCGCAGGCTGTCATGTGATCGCCCATGCCCCATTCGTTGTAGCTGCCAGGCATGCTCATTGACGTGAAGGTCTTGGGGGTCTTGTCGTAAGCCACGACGGTCACTTCCTTGCTCTTGGTGTTGACGGAGATGGTGTAGTAGCCGTCGGCCTTGATACCGATATTGTGGTTGTCGCCATCCTCGTCGGAGATGAGGGCTGCGTCGGCATCCTTAACGTTCTCGTAGTTGAGCTGAGTGTCCCAGCTGCCGGGAGTCAGAATGAATTTGAACTGCGTGCCGGCAGTCATGAATCCCGTGTAGGAGATGACGCCGGTGCCGGTAGCCTTGTCGTACTCTTCTTCGGCAGAAGGCAACAGTGGGATGAGGCCAACGCCAACGCCTGCAGCGTCATTGCTCCAAGAAGCACTACCAATATTGTTACCAACCATATACCATACAATCGGAGGCAGGTTGGATATATAATAAGGTATGGTGTTCACGACGACGGTGTTGGACGACGTAATGGGGAAGTAGTCGCGGAACGAAGCGTCGCGGATGGAAGCGATGGCACGGAAAGTGACGGGCAACGCTGCCGGCACGTCCTCTGCGGCTTGCCATCCGAGGAGGAGCTGAAGTGCTTGGTTGATGCCTTCGGTGGTGACTTCGGCATTGCTGCTGTTGAAGGTCTGTTCGAGGGTGATGAAATCGGCACCCTGGTTGTCCTTAGCTTCGCGGTTGAATTCCTTGGTGAATTTACCGGTTGGTGACATCTGTACGATGTACGTAGGCACTACGGGAGCTCCGAAATCGGTGAAAGTGGGGATCGTCCACGTGAGCTGCACGTTCTGCGACTTCTGCAGATCTACGTTGGCTTTACCTACCGCAGGCTCGAAGAGGCTGAACGATGTGGGCTGCACGAGCGTAGGATTCGACTCGTTGTCGTCGCTGCACGCGGTGAATGCGAGTGTGCCGGCAAGCAGCAGCATCGCGTATGAAAATATCTTTTTCATATCTGTTTGCGTTTTTTTCGTTATCGTTAGGGTTAACGTTATCGTTATCAATAACCGGGATTCTGCGTGAGCTTAGGATTGGCATTGATGTCCTCAGCCGGAATGGCGAAGAGGTTGCGGAAGGCAGCGAAGCCTTGTCCGTTCTTCACGCCGCCTTTCCAATCCCACAGGTAGTTGGCACTCTTCTCGCCGCCGAAGTATCCGTAGCGGATGAGGTCGGTGCGGCGGAAGCCCTCGTAGTAGAGCTCGCGGCTGCGCTCGTCGAGGATGAAGTCGATGGTGCAGTCGGCCTGAGAGACAGGACGGGCATTGGCACGGGCACGGAGGGCATTGATGTAGCCCAGACCTGTGGCAGTGATCTGATCGCCATGGAGACGAGCATCGGCTTCGGCTGCGATGAGGTAAGCCTCGGCAGCACGCATGATGAAGTAGTCGGTGTCGATGAACTGGCTGTTGTGGCCTTCGGCGCCGGAAGAATACGTGTTGCGGTATTTACCAACGGAGTAGCCGGAGGTGAATTCGCTCGGGTTGTTCACGACCAGTTCGCGATCGATGCCGTAGAAGAGTGCGCGGTTGTCGTTGGCAGCAGCTGCCATGTCGGCAATCGTAGCCTCGGGAGCATTGCCAGCGGGGAAGAACTTGGCGATGAACTGGCTGCGGGCGCGGTTGCCAGCCCAGTTCTCCTTGGTGCCGTAATCGCCGTTGGTGTCCATGTCATCCTTCCAGCACGAAGCCATCAGGAAGAGGGAGGTACCCCATGAGGTGGTCGTCACGCCGTCCTGCAGCAAGGGGAGGATAGCTTCCTGCGAAGCACCGCTTTCGCCGTTATCGCCCATGAAGAGCATCTGATAAGCGCTCCAGCCGTTCTTGCCGGTTGTCCACAGTTTGTGAGGTCCGTTGATGACTTTCTCGGCATAGGTCTTGGCTTCGTCCCAATGAGTTGTACCGGTGTACACCTCTGCATTGAGGTACATACGAGCCAGAAGGAGGTTAGCAGCGTCCTGGTCGGCACGGCCGTAACCGTCGTAGGAACTGGTGCGTGCAGCGGGCTCCAGCATCTTGCCTACAACGTCCTTCAACTCAGACTCAATCCAATTGAAGAGGTCAGCACGCTTGATCTGCTCAGGGCTCTCTGCGGAAAGCTCAGTGGCGAAAGGCACATTGCCGTAGCAGTCCATCAAGAAATAATAATAGAACGCGCGCAGGAAACGGATTTCAGCTTCGCGGGTTGCATCAACGCCGGCGCAAACATCGAGATAATGGTTGCAATAGGTGATGCCGGCATAAAGACGATAGTAGAAACCTTGGAGCATGGGGTGAGAAGCATCCCAGGTGTTATAGTTGAACTGAGGTATGCCCGGGTCGCCCCATCCGCAGATGGCTTCGTCGGTGGTCAGTTCGTTGGCGTTCCACATCTGACGGACGAAACCTGTCGTGCCGCCATCAAGACCGTCGATGTCGCAGTCGCCATTGGCACCGGTGTTGCCGGCCAGCGCCATGGTGGCGTAGCACTTGGTGTAGAGACCGGCCTCATCCACGGTCATCGTGGTGCTCGGGTCGATAGGCGTAACATCCAAGTCTTTGACGCACGAGCTCAGACCTGCGGTTAGCGCGAAAGCTGCCACAGGAAGAATGAATTTGAAATTATTGAAGTTCATAGATGATAGTCTTTAAACGGTTAGCACTTCATTAGAAATCGAGAGCAACGCCTGCCTGAATGGTGAAGGGGCGCGGGTAGATGGAGTTGTCGATGCCGCCGAACACCTCGGGGTCAATACCTTTGTACTTCGTGATGGTGAAGACATTGGTGGCAGCGATGTAAGCACGTCCGCGGAGGAAGTTGTCAAGTGTCTCGAAGGAGTAACCCAACGTGATGTTGTCGCACTTCAAGAACGTGGCATTGTGAACGAAGTAGTCCGATACGACATAGTCATAGGTGGACCAGTTGTTGGCGATGGCCGACGGGATGCTGGTCTGGAGGTAGTTGAACGAGCTGTCGTAGCGCTTGGCGGTGTTGGCGTAGCCTGCCTGCTTGTCCCAATAGATGTAGTTGTTGAAGCTGGCGCGGAAGCCGAGGCCGAGGTCCCAGTTCTTGTACTGCAGACGAGTGCTCAGGCCTGCCAGGTAGGGAGCGTGCGGGCTCTTGTAGAAGTAGCGGTCGGCTTCGGAGATCTTGCCGTCGCCGTTGCGGTCAACGAAGCAGCCTTCAACGGGGATGCCCTTCTGATCGTACACCTGCTGATAGACATAGAACGAATTGGAGGGATGACCGACAGCATGAGCCTGTACCTGATTACCCGTACCGGAAGAGATGCCGCCCGTCATGACGATGGATGATTCGCCAGTGAGCTCGGTGATCTTGTTGCGGTTGTAGGTGAAGTTGCCTGTGATCTCCCAGAGCCAGTCCTTCGTGACGACGGGACGGGCAGTGAGCATGACTTCAATACCCTTGTTCTCGAGCGAACCGATGTTCGAAAGCACCTGGTTGCGGAAGTTGGAACCGGCAGAGACATAAGCCGTGTTGATCAGATCGGTGGTCTTGCGGTAGTAGGCATCTACGCTACCGGAGAGGCGATTCTTGAAGAAGGAGAAGTCGAGACCGGCGTTGTAGGTCGTGGTGGTTTCCCACTTGAGGTCTTCGTTGTAAGCATTCGGACGATAGAGGATACCGTTGGGATTCACGCCCGAGATGGGATAGCGGCCATCGGTGTTGTTGATGTTGACGTTGTACGATGCGAAATAGTTGTAGTTTCCGATGCCGTCCTGCTGACCGGTCTTACCCCAACCGAGGCGGAGCTTGAGGTCATCGAGGTTCTTGGCATTGCGGAGGAAGGGCTCTTCGCTGATGCGCCATGCAAAGGCCGCGGAGGGGAACAATGCCCAGTGGTCCTTGAAGCGGCTGGAACCGTCGTAACGAACCGTGCCGGTGAGCATATAACGATCAAGAAGGATGTAGTTGGCACGTCCGTAGAAACTGACGAGGTAGCTTTCCTGCTTCCACTCACCGAAGCTGGGCTTATAAGCCGTGCCGGCAAGAGGTGCACCGGTCTCTTCGTCTGTCAGCTGGCTGGTCTGAGGATACCAACCTTGGAAGAGTGAATGGCCCTTGTACTTGTTGTGGCTCCATTCGTAACCGCCCATGATGTCGAAGTGGTGCTTCTCGTTGAAGTCCTTGTAGTACTGAGCGTAGGCCGAGTATATGAGGTTGTATTTATACTCCTTCGTATAGCCGTCGTTGCCATAGTAGAAATTGGAGGGACCCCAAGGTTCGAAGGTCGTGTTCTGCTTGCCGCGACCCCAGTCGCCGCTGAAGTTCATGTGGAGGCGCAGGTCCTCGAAGCCGTGGATCTTGTAGTCCACCTCGACGTTGCCCATATAGTCGAAGGAATGGGCACGGTCGTACTTCTCGTTGATGCGAGCCAGCGGGTTGGAACCGGCGTAGGTGTTCATGATGGTGGGGTAGGTGGGATCCTTGTAGGCCGAACCGTCGGCTTGCCAAGCAAAGTAGCCGTGATAGTTGTCGGCGTAATTGCCGAAATACACGGGCTGAGTGGGATCCATGCGGACTGCGTCGTTGATGGCGTCGGTGTTGGCATACTGGTTGTAGGCATACATGAACTTACCGTTGATGTTGAAGGTCAGGTGGTCGTCGAGGAACGAGGGGTTCAAGGACACGCTGGCCGTGGTGCGCTGGAAGTTGGAGGTCTTGACGATACCGTTCTGGTCGGTGAATCCAACTGTGATGCGGTAAGGCATGTGCTTCAGACCACCGGCGACAGTAACATTGTGGTCGGTGCTGATGGCCATGCGATAGACCTGATCCTGCCAGTCGGTGTTGGCATCGCCTAAAAGATTGGCAGCAGCTGAACCTTCGCCGTAGTAGGAATTGATGAACGAACGGTATTCATCGGCACCGAGGACGTTGAGCGATTTCTGACGCATCGACACGGAGACGTTGCCGTTGTAGCTGACCTGAGCCTTCTGACCCTTGTTGCCTTTCTTCGTGGTGATGATGATAACACCGTTCGAACCGCGGCTACCATAAATAGCCGTTGCCGAGGCGTCCTTCAGGACGGTGAAGCTCTCGATGTCCTGAGGATTGACCATCGCGAGGGGATTGGCCAGACCTTTGACGCCGATATTGTCCATGGCCAGACCGTCGATGACGATGAGCGGCGAGTTGGAGGCGTGGAGCGACGAGCCGCCACGAATGCGGATATCAGCGCCGCCGCCAGGTGTGCCACCGCCGTTGGTGACGTTGACACCGGCGATCTTACCTTGGATCATGTCCTGTGCGCTGACGATGAGACCGTGGTTCTTCTCGTCAGGCTTGATGGCCGTGACGGCACCTGTGAGGTCGTTCTTCTTAACAGTACCATAACCGATGACCACGACATCTTCCAATGTTTTGGTGTCTTCGGCGAGAGTCACGTTCACGACGGGACTTGCAGCCACGGTCTGTGTGGCAAATCCCATGAACGAGATGGTCAGTTGGCTTCCCTGAGGAGCCGTGATCGCGAAATTACCGTCGAAGTCCGACGTGGTGCCGCCTTCTTGTCCGATGACGCGAATCGTAGCACCCATGACGGGTTCGCCGGTATCATCCTTGACATTACCTTTGACCTGAATCTGTGCAAAGGCGCCAAGAGAGATGAAAAGCCCACAAACGAGGGCGAGGACTCGCAGCGGAATCCTGATGTTTACCTGCTTCATCATGCTTGTTTGAGTTTAGTTAATTATTATGTTAAGGATTAAAGCTTCATTCAGGAGGCCATTGCAGAGCAATGGTAGCCGTTTGCTTTCGATTTTTCGTTGCAAAAGTAGTTTATAGCACAATTAGATGTTATAACGATTGACATAAATCAACAAAATGGGTTGTGCAAACGTTTGCATATTACTTACTGCATTTTTCGAATTAACAAATTGACACTTGTCAACGTCTTTTAGCTAATTTTGCAAGCAAAACCTACCGATTATGAGTGAAAAGCCTACTATCACTATGAAAGATATCGCCCGTGAACTGGGCGTTTCGGTAGCCACTGTGTCGCGTGCGTTGAAGGACAACCCCAGCATCAGCCAGGAGCAGCGCGAGCGTATTCAAGCCTATGCTCGTGAGCGCCATTTCCTGCCGAATGTGTTGGCTGAGTCGTTGCGCAAGAGCCGTGTGGCTGCTCCGAAGATCATTGGGGTGATTGTGCCACAGTTCACCCATTATTATTTCTCCACCATCCTCACAGGTATCGAGGAAGAGGCCAGCAGCAGGGGGTACAGCATCCTCGTGGCACAGAGCGACGAACGCTATGAACGCGAGGAATCGATCTGTCAGTCGCTGTTCAAACACCGCGTCTGCGGTGTCATCGTCTCGCAGGCCAAGGACACCATGCGCTACGAGCATTTTCAGCGGCTCCTTGAAGCAGGCGTACCTTTGGTGTTCTACGATCGCATCTGCACGGGATTGAACACGAGCCGCGTCGTCGTGGATGATTATATGGGTGCAATGACAGCTGTTAACTACCTCATCGAAACGGGTTGCCGACGCATCGCATTCTACGGATCAGATATGCATCTCGAAATCTCCAAGAATCGCTACAACGGCTATCGCGATGCGATGCACAAGGCAGGACTCACCGTGAACGACTCGTTGGTGTTTGAATGTGACAACCGTGCGCTTGCCGAGGAGATCACACCCGAGTTGCTTCAGCGTTCTAATCGTCCGGATGCGGTGTTCGCCGTGAATGACGACACGGCCATCGGTGTACTCTACACCGCCAAGCGTCTGGGGCTGCGCGTTCCTGAGGACCTGAGCATCTGCGGATTCACGAACGGCGAACGTGCCGTGGCTTGCGACCCGATGCTGACTACCGTTGAGCAGCGCGGCAAACAGGTGGGCATGGAGGCAGTAAGGATTCTGTTGGACCACGTGGAAGGCGTCATACCGCTCGACAAAGTGGAGAAGCGCGTCGTACGAACCCGGCTCATCGTCAGGGGGACCACGAGGAAAGTCGAAAAATCTTAGGAAACAATAAACAAATAAATACTTAACGACCTATGCAAAAACCTCATTTACCTTATTGGAAACTATTCAACTTGAGTTTCGGTTTCTTTGGCGTGCAGATTGCCTACGCCCTTCAGAGTGCGAACATCTCGCGCATCTTCCGCACCTTAGGTGCCGATCCGCACGACCTCAGTTATTTCTGGATCCTGCCGCCGCTGATGGGTATCATCGTGCAGCCTATCGTTGGCACCTTGAGCGACCGCACATGGACACGCTTCGGCCGACGTATACCTTATTTATTTATAGGAGCCGCAGTGGCGGTGGCCGTGATGTGCTTGCTGCCCAACTCCGGTTCGCTCGGAATGACCGTATCGGCGGTGATGATTTTCGGTCTGATCATGCTCATGCTTCTCGACACATCGCTGAACATGGCGATGCAGCCGTTTAAGATGCTCGTCGGCGACATGGTCAACGAGGAGCAAAAGGCCAAGGCCTACTCCATTCAGTCGTTCCTCTGCAATGCCGGCTCGGTCGTAGGTTTCGTCTTCCCCTTCTTCTTCACGTGGATTGGCTTGAAGAATGTGGCGCCCGAAGGCGTCGTTCCGGATTCGGTTATCTGGTCGTTCTACATCGGTGCCGCCATCCTCATCGTCTGCGTCATCTACACGATGTTGAAGGTCAGGGAGTGGAACCCGCAGGAATATCGCCAGTATAATCCGGTCGAGGAGACGAAGGAGGAGTCGGCCAATTGGTTCACGCTCCTGAAGAACGCGCCGTCGACGTTTTGGAAGGTTGGTCTCGTACAGTTCTTCTGCTGGGCGGCGTTCCTCTATATGTGGTCCTACGTTGTCGATGCTGTCAGCGAGACCGTTTGGGGCACCACCGATCCGGCTACGCAGGATTATCAGACCGCTGCCAACTGGACGGGCATCCTCTATGCCATCCAGGCCATGGGCAGCGTGTGCTGGGCACTCATCCTGCCTCGTTTCAAGAACACGAAGATGGCGTATGCCTTGAGCCTTTTCCTCGGCGGTTTGGGCTTTGCCTTGATCCCATTCTGCCCGGGTCAGTACCTTCAGATCATTCCCTTCCTACTCATCGGCTGCGCTTGGGCCGCAATGCTGGCGATGCCTTTCACCTTCGTCACCAATGCCTTGCAGGGCTATGGCCACATGGGTGCCTACCTCGGTCTGTTCAATGGCACCATCTGTCTGCCTCAGATCATTGCAGCCCTTTGCGGCGGTTCGATTCTATCGATGATCGGGCATCACCAGTCGTCGATGATGATTGTCTCTGGCGTGCTTCTCGTCCTCGGTGCCCTCTGCGTCACCTTTATCCGGGATAGGAAGAGAATAGAGTGAAAAGTGAAAAATTAAAATATCACTTGTCAACTTGTCAACTTTCAACTTTCAACTTGTCAACTTGTCAACTTTCAACTCTCAACTTTCAACTTTCAACTTAATATATCATGAACATAAGATTTGAAATAGAGTACCGTACCATATTCGGTGAGGACCTTTTTCTGAATGTCCTCGAACATGATGGAAGTCAGACACGCTATGCCATGTCAACGCGCGATGGCATCATTTGGTCATCTGAACTTGCCGTAGATCATGCCATTGATTACTTCTACACCGTGAATTGGCAAGGCCGCGAGAAGCGTAGCGAATGGGTGTTTTGCCCGCATAGCTTCGATCCTAAGGAGGTGTCGAACCCCGACCTTCCGGCCGTGCAGCGCGATGCTTGGATGGACGCTCCCGAAGATTTCCGCGTGGCAGGAACCCTCATCCCTGTGTTCTCGCTCCGATCACGTCGCAGCTTCGGCGTCGGCGATTTCGGCGACCTGCGCCAGATGGTTGATTGGGTGGCTACGACGGGTCAGCGCCTGCTTCAGATCCTGCCCATCAACGACACCACCAGCAGCCACACCTGGGCCGACTCCTATCCTTACTCTTGCATCAGCGTCTTCGCCTTGCATCCGCAGTATGTTGAACTGGGTGCCTTACCCCCGTTGAAGAATGAGGCCGACCGCAAGCGCTTCGATCTGTTAAGACAGGAATTGAATGCTTTGACGCAAATCGACTACGAACGCGTCAATGCAGCCAAGACGGAGTATCTGCAGCTTATCTACGAGCAGGACGGAAAGAAGACGTTGGCAGCGGCTGAATTTAAGGATTTCTTTGCCGACAACGAGCGTTGGCTGGTGCCCTATGCCCAGTATTGTTATCTGCGTGACGCCTACGGCACGGGCGACTTCTCGCAATGGCCCGATCACAACACTTGGAACGAGGCCGACCGCAAAGTGCTGTCCAATCCGCGCAACAAGGCTTTTAAGGATATCGCTTTCTACCTCTTTGTGCAGTTCGTCCTTGCGCAGCAGCTGAGTGCTGTCCATGCCTATGCCCGCACTCGCGGCGTCATCTTGAAAGGTGATATACCTATTGGCGTGGCACGCCATGGCTGCGACGTTTGGCAAGAACCGCGTTACTTCAACCTCAACGGTCAGGCCGGTGCGCCGCCCGATGATTTTGCTGAGGACGGTCAGAATTGGGGCTTCCCGACCTACAACTGGGACGAGATGCTTCGCGATGGCTGTCAGTGGTGGGAGCGCCGCTTCCGTAATATGGCGCATTACTTCGATGCCTATCGCATCGATCACGTGCTCGGTTTCTTCCGCATCTGGGAGATTCCCGTGCCTGTCAAGAGCGGTCTGCTCGGACAGTTCTCGCCGTCTCAGGCACTCACTCGCGAAGAAATCATCAATGCTGGCATCAGCGAAGAGACGCTGAAAAACAATACTGCTCCAATCATCAAGGACGCAAATGTCTCCACTGACTACCTCTTCCTGCGTGACCATAAAAACCCGGAGGTCTTCCATCCGCGCATCTCGGCACAGAAAACGTCGTGCTTCAGCCGCTTGTCCAATCAGGAACAGCAGGCTTACAATGCGCTTTACGACAACTATTTCTACCATCGCAACAACCAGTTCTGGTACGAAGAGGCGATGCAGAAACTGCCGAAGTTGGTCAAGGCCACGCGTATGCTATGCTGCGCCGAGGATCTCGGTATGGTGCCGGCTTGCGTGCAGTGGGTCATGGACGAGCTGGGCATCCTCAGCCTCGAACTGGAGTCGATGCCTAAGGAGGCATGGGTGCGCTTCGGACATGTCGAGCGCAATCCACGCCGCAGCGTAGCCACCATCTCGAGCCACGACACACCGACGCTGCGTATGTGGTGGGACGAGGACTACGAGCGTACACAGGACTATTACAACAATATTCTTGGTATGGAAGGTCCTGCACCGCACCCGCTCTCAGGTCAAATGGCACGTCACATCATCCAGCGCCATCTCGACTGCCCGTCCATGCTCTGCGTCATCGCCCTTCAGGACTGGTTGGCCATCGACGAGCACCTGCGTTTGAAGGACGCCAACGCCGAGCGTATCAATATCCCCGCCAATCCCCGCCATTACTGGCGCTACCGCATGCACCTCAACATCGAGGACCTCAAGAACGACAAGTCCTTCACCGAGGGCATTCGCGAAATGATTGTGAAGGGGAATCGCGTTTAACGACCCATCCCCCTGAAGCCCCCCGAACCAGCCCAGAAAGAACACTCAGTTCTGTCTTCCTGGCACCCTGTTATGGAGGGAGTGGTTACCTTCAAGAATTGAAATCTATTAACAAAGACAATATGAAGAAAATAGTATTATTCCTACTTGCTTTATTCTCCTTTTTGCCCCTCATCGCCAAGGTAAATGCTCCCTCCCTCACAGTAAGGGTGGGGAGTGGGTCTGCTGGGTCTTCTTCTTCTTTTTCCCTCACCAGCCCCAACGGACGGCTCACTTTGACCTTCTCCATGGACGGCAAGCGTCCGCAGTATGAACTGACGTACAAGGGCAAGGCGGTTATCCTGCCCTCGCATTTAGGATTGGAACTGGCGCGCGACAAACATGCCTCAAAGGGATTGGATGAGACCGATCTGTTCGACGGCTTCGACGTCGCGAAGGTTGACACCTGTTCCTTCGACGAGACTTGGCAGCCCGTGTGGGGCGAGACGCGGGATATACGCAATCGATACAACGAGCTGGCGGTGACCCTCAAGCAGATCATCAACCGTCCCGTTGCAGCCGGTCGTCCAGACGCTCCCGGCGTTGCGCTGCAGCCACAGGTGCGAACGATGATCCTTCGCTTCCGCGTCTTCGATGATGGGCTCGGTTTCCGCTACGAGTTTCCACAGCAGCCCGATCTCGTCTATTTCCTTATTCAAGACGAACGCACGGAGTTTCGCATGACGGGCGATCATAAGGCTTGGTGGCTGCCGGGCGACTACGACACGCAGGAGCAGATGACGCAGGAGTCACGCCTCTCCGAGATCCGTTCGCGCTTCCACGATGCCGTCAATTGGGGCAACTCCAGCGTCGCTGTCTTCTCGCCCACCGGTGTGCAGACCTCCTTGCAGATGAAGACCGACGACGGTCTGTACATCAACATCCATGAGGCCGCCTGCATCGACTACGCTACGATGCACCTCGAACTCGTCGATGCTGAGACCCGCGCACTCACCACGAAGCTCGACGGCGGCAGCAATGCCTACACGCCGAATCCTGCACCTGCACGCGCTCCGCTGCCGCAGCCCTTCACCTTCGTCAGCCACCTGACACCCGATGCCACGGGGCTGAAGGGCGCTATGCAGACGCCGTGCCAGTCGCCGTGGCGCACCATCATTGTCTCAGACGATGCCCGCGACATGCTCTCCAGCAATCTCATCCTCAACCTCAACGAGCCCTGCGCCTTGGATGATGTCTCGTGGATTCATCCCACGAAGTACTGCGGCGTATGGTGGGAGATGATTGTTGGCAAGAGCAATTGGCACTACACCGACGACTTCCCCAGTGTCAAGCTCGATGCCACCAACTACCCCCTCGGCACGCTCAACTCGTCAACTTTCAACTTTCAACTTTCAACTCCCCACGGCCGTCATGCTGCCAACAACGAGAAGGTGCGTCGCTACATCGATTTCGCCGCCAAGAACGGTCTCGACCAGGTGCTGGTCGAAGGGTGGAACGTCGGATGGGAGGACTGGGCAAACATGTGGAAGCGCGATGTCTTTGACTTCGTCACACCTTATCCCGACTTCGACATCAAGGCGCTCAACGACTACGCCCATTCCAAGGGTGTCAAACTCATGATGCACCACGAGACGAGCTCCAGCACGCAGAACTACGAGCGCCATCTTGAAGAAGCATATAACCTCATGAACCGCTACGGCTACGACGCCGTTAAGTCCGGCTACGTCGGCGACATCATTCCTCGCGGCGATCACCACTACTCGCAGTCGATGAACAACCACTATCTCTATTGCGTCCAGCAGGCTGCCCGCCACCACGTCATGGTCAACGCCCACGAAGCGGTGCGTCCGACAGGTCTGTGTCGCACCTATCCTAACCTCGTCGGCAACGAGAGTGCCCGCGGCACTGAGTACGAGGCCTTCGGCGGCAACCGTCCCGACCACACCTGCATCCTTCCCTTCACCCGTCTGCAGGGAGGACCCATGGACTACACGCCCGGCATCCTCGAGACGCAGCTCGCTACATGGTCGAGCAACACCTCGTGGGTGCGTACCACTGTGGCCGGTCAGCTCGCCCTCTACCTGACGATGTACTCGCCGCTGCAGATGGCCGCCGACTTGCCCGAGCACTACGAACGTCCCGACCTCGCCCCCGCTTTCCAGTTCATCCGTGATGTGGCATGCGACTGGGACGACAGCCACTACCTCGAGGCTGAGCCTGCCGACTACATCACCGTGGCACGTAAAGCAAAGGGCACCGACAACTGGTTCATTGGCGGCAAGTGCGACGAGAACGGCCACAAGAGCGTCATCAAGCTGGACTTCCTCGACCGAGGCCGCAAGTACGAAGCCACCATCTATGCCGATGACCCGAAGGCGCACTACGAGAGCAACCCGAAGGCCTACACCATCACCAAGCGCACCGTCCGAGCAAACGACACGTTGAAGCTCACCGAAGCGCCTGGCGGCGGCTTCGCCATCTCGCTGTGTCCGCTCTGAGGAATTCCTGCATAGCACAAACGCCACAGAACAACAAGAGGATGCGCCCGCAATAGGGTGCATCCTCTTTGTAGATGAGCATGAGTTAGGGTTATGCTACCGTTCGAAGGGCGAATCCCAGTAATCCTCAGAGTTCCAAATCTCCTCGTCGATCTGACGGGAAACGAGGCTTTCATCGGTGGAACCTCCGCCGCTGATGGGGAGAAGTAGGGCAGACGTGAGACTGATGCCAACGATCTGTATGGCCGGTCGGATATAAATCTTTTTCATATCGCTTCGTCTTTAGTTATTTTACAACGAATTTCTGTCCATTCTTCACGTAGATGCCGCGAGGGAGAGTTGACAAGTTGTCTGCTACACGGCGACCGCTCAGGTCATACACCGTGCCAGCACTCCCCTCTCTCATGGGAGAGGGGTCGGGGGTGAGGCCGACTCCGTCAGTGTCGTCTTCTATCCATGTGAACCCTTTCACGCCAACATCATCTACCTTGAGGTAGGCGCGGTTGGCGGGAACGGCTGTCCCGGAGAAGCGCCAGAAGCCGATCTTACCGCTGCTGCTCTCATGGCCGAGCGTGTACACCGTTCCAGCCTCGACATTGGTCTTCTCGGTGGTTCCCTTGAAGATGTTCACGTCGGGCTTCTCGTCTGCGGAGATGCGCGCAAGCCATTCGAAGCTGTTGCCTCCGGCGCTCTCGACCAGCACGGGGGTGTTGGCGGGAAGCACCTTTCCTTCGTACTTCGCGACTTTGAGCTGACTGTCTTCGACGCCAGTGGCGGCATACACCGTCACACCCTCTGGAATCTCGGCGTTGAAGGGCAGGCACGTGGTGCTCCAGCCCTCGCTGCTTGACGTTGATACCACTGGCACAGGAAGATCGATGTAGTAGTAGCCCGAGACACTTCCCAACTTAGTGTTTGCGGTGAACGTCTCTTGCTGATCCACTTCGATGACGCGACCACCAGTGAAGACCTTGAAGTGAAGCGGATCGCCCTTCGTCTCGCCGCTGATATTGAACTTAGCGCACTTCTCGTGTTTACCCCATTTTTTGATTTCGCCTTTGCCGCGGATCTCATCGCCGCAATAAACTGCAACGATGCCTCCGTCTGGCTGAACTTCTCCGTCCAATCGAACTTGACCAAAGAAGGTCATGTTATCCTGGTAACGGTTGTAGTTGACGGTGGGGAAGGGGTCGTTAGTCGTCTGGGCCCACAGGCCAGCACTGCAACAGAGTGCAAGAAGGAGGCTCACCCCAGCCCTCCCAATAAATGGGAGGGGGGATGAGATTCCTGAGAAAAATCTATTATTCATCATCTTGCTATTTATTTTAGTGTTACTTTACGACAACTTTTTGTCCGTTGACGATGTACACGCCTCTCGACAGCTGACGGTTCTCCTTTCTGCTGTCGGCAACCTTGCGTCCGCTGATGTCATACATGGACTCGCTTGTCAGATCGCTGATGCTCTTGATGCCGGTAGCGTTATCGAGGTTGACCGTGAGCGGTGACTTCGGTGTACCGAGTACGGCATCCGTCTCGTAGGTCACGCTTTCGCTGGCCTCATAGATATCAGCACCATCGGTCACGTGGAAGGTCAGCTTCACGGGCTCGTTGCCGGGCACGGTGACGTAAATCATACCACGATTGTCGGTCACACTGGCCTCGCGGCACTCGTTGCCGGCGAAGATACCGACCTCAATGCCCTCAACAGGCTCATTGTCCTTGACGACCTGTACGCAGACGGTCATATTCTCTGCATAAGCGTGGAAGTCAACGGGAACAAAGATGGAAGGCTCAATAGAAGAATCATCGCGACGCGGTGCCAGACGGGCGCCGGAGTTGCTTGCTGCAGAGGCGGGATAGTGGAACGACTTGTTGTTCGTGCCGGTGTTATTCGTCTTGTAGCCCTTTCCAGGAACGAGCGTCTTCAGCGAGCCTATCCATTCGTACTCATCGTAGTAGGCCACACCCTTCTGTCCCTTGATGATGTCACCGTCCTGCGGATCCATCTCTGCGAGGGCATCAGCCAGACTGATGACGCGCTGACCATTGTAGGCAATCCAGTTCCAGCCTTTATTGAATGGAATGACCTCATTCTCGGGCTTCACACGGTGACCGGTCACATTCAGCGTGAAGGATTCTGTAGCACTGGTCAGGTACATCTCGGAATTGTTCATTTCCATGTCGAACCATGTTCCGTTGTCATACTGATCATTATCCGACAGGCACTTCACCTCACTGACGCGTCCTGCTGCCTTGGCGAACACGACTGATGTCACCATGTCATCGGGCTTCACGCTCAGCGAAATCCAGTTCCAGCCCTTTTCCAGAGCGATATCCTGCTCGATTTCGTCCGTGGCATTGAGGGTAACGGGGTTCTTGTATGTGCCACGGAAGTCGTTGGACACGAATTTGAAGACGAACTCGCTACCGTCCTGCGAAGACTTGACAACGGGATAGATAACACCCGTGGAGGCTTCAAAGACCTTGAACTCTAGCGTTTCATTTTGACTTTCATCACTGTTGCCGTAGATATCCATGGTGACGAAGTAGCCATCATAGCGCTTGACATAGGACGGATGAGCTACACCGCGACATTCGTCTTTGATGAATACGCCAATGATATCATCCTCGTTCTGTGAACGTACATTGAGGATATTCAGCGTTCCGATGACATTCATCGTCTCCTGGTAGTCGGCTGGGTTCACTGCCCAATCGGGCACATCGCCAGTCACCTTAACATTGATGGTCAGCGGCACGTCGATATTGTCGTTGTCCGAAGCATAGACGGTCACTTCATGTCGTCCAAGAGGTGCATCGGGAGCGACATTGAACGTGATGGTGCTCTCGGCCAGCGGGTTCGTCGTGCCATAGTCACTGGCAACGGTGATCCACGAAGGCAGTCCGCTCAACGTCCACATCTGCTGCTGGCCACCCTTGTTGACGAGCGTTGCCGTCACAGAACTACCCGTGTTCACGTGCTGCTCAATGGCGACAACGTCATCCTTCCAGACAAGCTGCTTGCGGTTGACAAAGGCCGACCATACGGTAGGCATGGAGAAGTTGCCGTTAACATCGCGCACTTCGCGTACGATGAAGTTTAAGGTGCAACCCTCAATGGCGGCGGGATCCTCATCGATGTCGATGACGATCTTCTCGTTGCTCGCCGTGAAGTTGAAGCTGACATTGGTCTCCACGGGCTTCTTGCGCAGTGCAGGAGCTTCATCAACATAATTGATTGCTGAGACTTGATCGTCGATGGTCATGAGTTCTGCATTTATGCCGGTACCAGTGAAGTCCTCGTCGGTGCCGGTAGTGACGAGTACGCTATACGCATTAAGACCCTGCGTCTCGAAGGGATAGTAGGCTACGAGCCCGGGCTCAATTCCTGTCAGGCGTACCTTGCGGTTCGCATTCAGGAAGTTGGCATTCAGCGTAGCATCCCATACGCGGATCTCGTCCACTTCGCCCTTGAAGCCGCTGTCGTAGGTGTACGTCAAGATGCCATTGGGATAAGTGGCTGTGCGCTTTGCGCCCACGATGATATGGTCAGTAGCGATATTGCCCACGTTGGAGGCACTGGTCGTCAGCTTGCGCTCACCATCGACGTAGATGGCAGCTGCTCCCTGACGCAGCACGTTCAGTGCCACATGGTGCCATGCGTTGTCGGTCAGATCGCCGCTGGTGGAAGCCAGTGTCACGGGAGTATCGTTAACAGTGCTAGTCAGCTGAAGCACGCCTTCGCTGTCGAGCCACAGGCCAACCTTACCGGCCTGCAGCAGCTGAACCTCGCCCGTCTGCTTGTCACCGCGCATCCAGAACTCGATGGCGTAGTCATCGGCAGTGGTGTAAGGCAAACTGCCGGTAAACATGCTCAGATAGCTCTGTCCGTCAAGGGCAACAGCCTTATTCTCGTTGTTCAGGTACCATGTCTCGTTGGGCATTGTCATGTGACGGTTGCGGGCGTAGTCGCGGATGCTCTTGCCTTCGCCCTCGTCCATCTTCCAATAGCCGATGAGGTGGCGTGTCGATGGGCTCTTCGACTTCGAACGGTTCAGCAGAGCCGTGGTCATATCGTGAGCCTCGTCCCAGAGCAGCAACTCGTGCATCGCTCCGGTGGAGCCGCTACCGACAGCAATCGGACCGTTGCCCTTGTAAGCAACCACATCTTGGCTGTTGAAGAGCGTGATGGTCTCGTTGGCGGTAGCCACGTTGGCATTCAGCTTACCGGCGGCGGTAACGTTCATCGTCAGGAACGCCCATTCGTTCTTAGGAACGGCGTTGGTTGAAGTATAGGTTTGACCTGCTATCTCAATCACCAGCTTGCCGTCGGCATTGGTACCCACGGTCAGTTTGTCGTCGGCTTGTCCATGGCTCAGCAGTGTGCCTTCACCGGTGATGTTCACCCATGTGTCGATACTGAAGTCCTTCTCATTCAGGTTGATGCTGGCCTCTGTCTGTGCTGCAACATCAGTTCCTTGCATAGAGAGTGCTGTCTCATGAGCGAGCTCAGCGCCGTTGAGTACGCCGGTGATGCTGAAGTTCTTGATCTTGGTCAGTTCTCCCTTCAGGAAGGCCTCGTTGAAGTTAAGGCTCACCTCGTCGCCGATGTCGAAGATGCCGTCAGTGGGTTCGGGTTGACCTAACGGGCGCGGGCGCTCCATATCCTTCACGAGGGCTACCTCGTTGCTCTCACGTGTGATCTCGCCTGAACCATATTCGCTCACAGATACGACACGGAAGAGGTAGTCGCCGTCGGAGAAGGAGGCCATCGGCAGGTCGTAGCTCACGCTGCCGCCCGTCTTGGGCAGTAACTCGCTGTTCGAACTCATATTCTGAGTCTCCTCAAGCAGATACTCATGGAACATCGTCCAATCGGTAGAACCCTGTTTCTTGTACTGCAGGCGGAAGGCTTTCAGACCTCGGTAGTTGCGGTCGAAGTCTTTGAACGTCAGCGTCAGATCGTCGCCCGTCTGCGTGTTCATTATTGTATTGCTGAGTGCAAGCGTTACGGGTGATGACGACGGAATGAAGTGTGCCGTGATATCTACCGCGCTGAAGATCTCGTCGGGTTCCGAGTCGGAAGCGAACACGAGGGTCAGTTTCTCGTAGTCAAGTACGCTGGTGTTGGTCTGGCGCAGTTGCAGCGTCTTCGTCAGTGTCTGGTTGGCAGGCACCTTAATCAGGCGTCCCGACTCGGTAAGCACCTTGCCGTCGATGGTGAGTTGAGCGCCGTTGGGGTTCGTCTCGTCGAGGACGAAGAGCCTATAAACGACGTCGGCACCAATCTCAGAAGCGTTGGACAACTGTAGCGTATATTCTGCGGCAGAACCAGAGGGAACACTGTTTACGACGGGATTGTCCACTGCAATATGCGGAACCTCAATCTGCATCGTTCCTTCCATGATGATGCTGCCCGGTTCGTAGTACTTAGTGACCACCTCGCCCTCGTAGGGTGCGCTGGTCTGACCACCTCGTGTGCGGAAGATGGGGCTGAACCCCCAACCATCATAGACATCAACCGAAAGGGCGTCGTCCACTCCGTCATCGGCTAAGGTAAAGCTGAACGAAGTGGTCTCAGAATTTGACTCCTCAATTTCATGATGTTCGCCGCCGCCGGTCTCTGTGCCAATCTCCCACTCTACGCCTAACTTATTGAAGGAGGTGCCAAACCTTGTTCCGACAATGGCTACAGCGGTGGTTGTGACATCATAGTGTGAACCGTTGGATGTATTCGTCTCGACAGATTCGTTTACCGTCGTACCGGCATCGAAAGAATAGTTCTTGGTGTCTTCAGTGCGATATTGGTATACCTGAAGCTTTTGCATTTCGTTAAATGCCAAATAGGTTTCCCAAGCCTTGATCTGACTGTTGTACCATTCCACACTGTCCTGGTAGGCTTCGTTAGAGCCTTGCGGAACAATCATCTTATATGATGGACCCATTTCAGACGGGGCTGCAGTTGCTAAATTTTTCCAAACTTTTTTGTCATGATTGCTGGATCCGAAGCGTTCGTCTTCGCTCGTCAGTGTGGACAGATAGACAGGACGATTCGAGTCATTCACATAGCTGTCATAGACGGCTGTCGTTACAGCAGGGGTAATCATCGCATTGCGCAACTTTTTGAAATTGGGAATGAGCGTGTTCACGATGTAACTCTGCGTGTAGCTGAATTGTGTATTAAACTGCAGGCCAGCAGTGAGGACGTCATCGAGATGGAGAATGGCATTGGTGGGATCATTCTCATCGCGAACGATATCAAGGCCACGTGCCATACCGAAGATGAGGTTGGTGGACGAGCCGATGAAGATGTCGCCGTCAGCACCCACATAGTCGGGTGAATCGCTTGTGCTGATCGTCTTGGTTGTCGTCACTTCACGACTCCAAGTTTTTGCATCCTCACCCTCACAGGTCACCTTGACACCAACATCCAAGTCTGCTTTAACCTCAAGATCTTCCATTTTGTAGAGGGCAATTGCACCTATTGCGACTTGAGTATCCGTGCCGAAATGCGTGGTGGTCTTAGCTGTAGTCTCACTCGACCAGGTTCCGCCTTTCGATTCCGATCTCGACCAAACGCTACCCTTCGACCACTCTGCGCTGGAGTTGGAGCCGGGAGGATCACGGAGAATCATGTCGAGCTGGTCGGTACCGGCTGTGACGAAGTTGTTGCCCGTTGGCAAGGTTCCCAGTACAATCCCATTCAAAGGATTGCCCGTCCAGTCGTAGTCTACATTGCCTATCGTGTAATAGATGTTGATGGTACGGGTGTAGGGGTCGGAAATGTTGGGCAGACCGGCCTTCCACACATATTTTGCCTTACCTTCATCGTCCAGCTCCAGTTGGAAGTCTTTCACACCATCGGTGCTTCCCGGTTCGGCTCCCGCTTCGTTGTTTTCACCATAGACCGCTTGCTCTGAGGACAGGGCATTGGCAATGGTCACTACGGTGCCGGCAAGAGGAACCTTCGACTCGACAGTCACGCCTGAATCCTTGTTCTCATACTTCTCAAAGCCCTCAAGGTCGAAGATATAGGAATCCATACTTACGAACACAGGATAGCCAAACTTGTAATTGCCGCCCGTGCTGATATCCTCCACCTTCAGCTCGCCGTTGATATCATTAATGGTGTATTCGTTGATACCATAAGCGCCATCGTCCCTCTTGTCCTGCTTCACGGTGAAGGTAGGTGTGCTGTGGTAGGTCTGGCGGAGCATCGTGTGGTAAGTGTAATAGTCGAAGCTGCCGTCGTCGCTTTCAAGAGAGTCCTTGTTCTCCAACAGAGGCTGAGTGAGGTCAAGAGTGATGGAATTCTCGATGAGATCCTTTCCGGTGGCATCAACTTTTATGCTCTGAATGGTGTAGGATAGCGGAGGCACCATAGCGGAGAACTCGCCCGTTGCGGCATCAGTCCGGATGAACAGCTTGTTGCTGTTGTCTGCACCCGCGCCGCGCCACGAGGTACTCTCGATGATGTTTCTGGCAGAAGGAATGGGCACAGTATCCGGATTGCTCACGTAGCTGAAGCTACCCCCATTATCCTCCCTGACAACATTGAGGCGGTACTTGTCGCTATTGGGCGGTAGCAGCACCAAGGTGCTTCTGCCGATATTGTTCGTGCTTCTGGCGAAGCCGATGGGCTTTTCGCCCTCAATATCGCCACCGACCACACGCCCGGTGAAGTTCACCAACGTCGTGTCGCGGTATTCCAAGTAGAGTTCGCCGTCAAAATTATGCAACGTACCCGTGTTGTTCGGGTCTTCGGGGAAGCGGCCGTTGTTCACAAACACGTGGCCGTTCTTTCTCGCCTCGATGAAGTGATTGCCGATGGGTACGCTGATGGTGAACTCGCCTTCGGCGTTGGTGGCAATCAGCTCGCCGTTCTTGGCACAGATAGTACCATCGACGTAGAAGTTGACCCCTTCCACAGGATAGTCTGTGCCTGCATAGAACACCCGTCCGCTCACGGGGAACGAGCTGACATCCTCAAAATCGACACCACTGTGTACCAGCGACGATGCGCTGATGAAGCGCGACTGTGCCGACGGCGAGAACTCGTGGATGTTGTATTCGGGAATGATGCTGTAAGGCGTTCCCTCGCCCTCGAAGTGTATACCCCGAATGGTGTAGTTGCCCAAAGAGTCGGTGTAGTTCATCATGCACAGCTGCTCTTCGCTCGGGAGCTTCTCGGCTTCTGAATAGGCTGGAATGTAGGTTTGTGCATGGTGTCCGTTAGCCACACCGTTTGTCTTCGAGTAGTCGTAGGCGATCGTCTGCTTCGTCAGACCCTCGTCGAAGGGATAGTAGATAGCAAGACCATCCTCGTTGCCCGCCAACGGGTGGTTATAGTTGCGCAGGATCTCCTTCTCGCTCAGCGCCTTGGTGAAGAAGCGGAACTCATCGACGTAGCCGCGGAAGTTGTTGTTGCCGTTCTGACCCAATCCGGCTATGCTGAAGATGTCGAGGGAGTCCACCGCCATGGGGTCGTTATTCCCGTTCTTGGCCCAGTTGATTTGCTTGCCGCTGCGGACGAGCGCGCGCTGCAGCGTGTCGGCGGCGGCGACATAGAGCATGGTGGTCTTCGCGTCGTGGTTGTGCACCAAGGTCACTTGGCTCCACTTGTCGGCGGGAATGGTGAGGTTGCTAGTTTCCGTAGTACCATCAACCCATGCTCCGAGTTTATAGGCGTTGCCGTTCTTGGCGAGCGACATGTAGAAGATGTGGATGGCGTGCAGCAGGTTGTAGCTGCTCTTGCTGCCGTCCATCTCGGCCAAACTCGGATTCACATACATCTGCACCGAGAAGTCGCCGCCGAAGAGCTGTTGGATGGTCTCGGGGTCGGTCTTAAGAATCAAACCGGCACGGCTTCCGGTAAGTTTCAGCGAGCGCATGCCCGAAGTCAGCAAATCGCCGCTCTCGCTCTGTTGTTTCAGCTTAACCTTCACGCCCTCCACGGCGGTGCCGGTGCCGTACTTGATGCGTCCGCTGACGACACCGGTGGAGTAGGCGAAACCGTCCGTGGTCATTGATCCAAAGATTTTCGAAGAGTTAGTCTTATCTACAATGGCCACCCGGTATTCGTTGTAAGTGCCCAGTAAAGCCGTATTGTCCTCGTAGCTGTATGATGTGTTCGTGCCCGAGATCGTGTGGATAGTCTGCCACCCCTTGTCGTTACCTTCAGTGCCTAACGGACGGCGTGCCACCACAAACGAGGTCGCTTCGCCGCCCACCTGCTTCACTGTCCATGCGAGCTTGACCACATTGCTGTATGTGCCGCGGGATGCAGTGAACTCCCTGAGCTGTGAGCCTCCGAGCGTGATGGGTGGCGTATCCGCCGTGTATTCCTTATCAAGCAAGGAGATCCTTATCTGATAAACGTAGGTATGGTTCGAGCGAAGGTCATCACTGTTGTCAATATACGAGCCTTCCAGCGTACCTTTGCTTGAGATCGTTGAAGAGTAAATAGCTCCGCTAAATGTCTGACCGTCGTCATCAGAACGGTGGATCGTCAGCGCGTAGGTGTTAGACCCCGTTGCATCTTCTATACCACTGTGTTTCCACGACACTTTCACATGGGCATCGTCATCAACAAGCGTCGCCGGAAGAGCCTCCAAAGACCAGTTACGTTCGAGCGAGGTTCCCAGGGAGGTTGCCAGATCGTCGTTCTTATGTCCTGCCGGTATATTGTTGGGCACGAAAGCAACCTTGTAGGTGTGGTTCACTTCGTAATCGGGCACAGACGTATCTGTGAAAGTCATCGTGGGCTTGTCGTAGGCCTTGGAGCCTATCTCATTATTGTCGCGATAAATCACCCATTTACCCTCTTTGCTACGCCGATTGTTGTTTACGACCATCCAGTCGACGTCAACATCCCATGTCAGCTCGATCTTCTTTGTCCACGGATCCTTGCTTTTCACTTCAAGGTTTATAGGCAGTGCGAATCCAGGGACGCCCACTTCGTACCATTTGTAGAAATTGGTGGTGAAACCGTTGTCCTCCACAGGGAGCGAGTATTCCACTGCAGCTATCGAACCGTTCTTATGGCTCAAGTTCTGGCGGGTATATGCATACGACACTCCACTGAACGTGCTCGTGTGCCATTCATATCGCTTCGCTGAAACGAGATTCGATGTCTCCACATATCGGTGCGGTCTGTAGGTCGACGCCACCGTCGGTGCGTTACCTTCACCGCCGGGCTTCAAGCCCACTAACGTTGGACCGTAGTTGTAGTTCAAGTTACCGCTCAGAGACAGTGTCTGGTAGTCGGTCATGTCTGCTGTCAGTGCAACGTTGTCGGCCCACATCGTGGGAGCCCTGAACGCATAAGCAGCGTTGACGTTAGTGAGACCCCCTGCATACATCCATTGACCCTTGAAGCGTACCTCATGATACGAGTTCGACTCCATACTGCTGATATAAACGCGCATATAGCACGAATATTTCTGGTGGCCAGACCAAGTCTGCGAGACGAAAGGACTGTGGAAGCGCACACGATAGGTCACACCGTCCACCGTCTTGTCGTGAATATTGCCCCACCAGAGGACTCCACTGTTAGCTGCTTCGGATGCTTTTTTTCCACCGTTAGCTCCGAAATTGCCTATTTCGGTGCCATAGCACACCAGTACACCGTCCACATAGATCTCCGGCGCACTTTGCCAGTAACATAGGGCGTCATTCGTATTGTCGTAGTACACCATCTTCATTTCGAAGTACGGTTGTTTGTAAGTACCGTTGTCATTGGCAGGTGTACTGGTGATGGCTGTGTAGCCCTCATTGACGAATGCGATGGCCCACGTCGGGCTGCTGCCTCCGATGAGGCAGGCCAGCAATAGTAGTGTGACCCGCCACCATTGTTTTGATAAATAGTCTTTCCTTTTCATAATATTAAATTTTTAGCCCCCTTCTTCTCTCCCCTTCTCCCCTCCCTTTCGGGGGAGGGGTTGGGGGAGAGGCAGGGTTGGGGGTGAGTCTTTTTTATTTAACAACGACTTTCTGTCCGTTGACGATGTAAACGCCTCTTGACAACGTGCGGTTAGCCACTCTGCTGTTGGCCACCTTACGTCCGCCGACGTCATACATGGATTCTGTCATCGAATCGCTGATGCTCTTGATGCCTGTAGCATTGTCGAGGTTGATCATGAGCGGAGCCTTTGGCGTGCCGAGTACGGCGTCAGTCTCGTAGGTCGCACTTTCGATGGCGTCGTAGATGTCCACGCCGTCGGCGACGCGGAAGGTGAGCTTCACGGGCTCATCGCCGGGAACGGTAACATAGATCATGCCGCGTTCGTCGGTCACGTCAGCCTGACGGCATTCGTCGTCGGCGAAGATGCCGACCTCAATGCCCTCGATGGGCAGCCCGTCCTTGACGACCTGTGCGCAGACAACCATATTCGTGGGATAGCTGTGGCAATCAATGGCATCGAAAGTCAACTCTGGCTCATATGCCCTGATGTGTGAGGCACCGGAACCCTTCATGGAAGAAGTCGGATAGTTGAATGTTAACGATGCATCATCGGCCAAGTGAATATTCTTCACCATATAACCCTGACCGGGAACGAGTGTCTTCAGCGAGCCTACCCATTCGTAGCCGTCGTAGTAGGCAACGCCCTTCTGACCCTTGATGATGTCTTCGTCTCCTGCTACCCAGTCGGCGAGGGCATCGCCCAAGCTCATCGTCTGAAGGCGGTGGAAACCGATCCAGTTCCAACCCTTCACGAGGGTGATGGGGGTCTGCGTAGCATCCACGATATGACCTGTCACAGGAAGTGCCAAATCGGCGGTAGCCTTAACCATATACATCTCGGAGTTGTTCATCTCCAAATCGAGCCAAACTGCGCCGTCAAACTCATCATTGTCCGACAGGCTCTTCACTTCCCTGACAAGTCCTGCCGCGTTGGCAAAGACGACAGATGTAACCATGTTGTCGGGACGTACGCCGAGCGACATCCAGTTCCAACCCTTCACGAGGTCGAAGCTCTGTTCGATTTCGTCGGTGGCGTTCAGGATGACAGGATTTCTATACGTACCCTTGAAGTCGTTGCTCACGAAATTGATACTGGTCTCTGTGCCTGCGGTGACACGCACAACGGGATAGATGTTACCCGTAGCAGCCTCGAAGACCTTGAACTCCAACGGAGTGTTGGCATCTATGCCGTCGCCATAGATATCCATGGTGACGAAGTAGCCGTCGTAACGAGGCATATATACGGGATGTGCTACGCCGTGGCACTCGTTACCGATGAAGGCAGCGACGATGTCGTCTTCGTTCTGGCTCTGGACGCCTAAGATTTGCAGCTGTCCGATGACGTTCATCGACAGCTCGTAGTCGGCGGGATTGACTGCCCAGTCGGGCTCCTCGGCCTTCACCTTCAGCGAGATGGTCAGCGGTTCGCTGATGTTGTCGTTGCCGGTCAGGTAGATGGTTTGCTCATACTTGCCTACAGGCGTGCTCGGATCGACTGTCAGGGTGATGGCCTTCGACAGCTGAGCCTTCAGCGTGCCGCTGGTAGCGCTGGCGGTGAGCCATGTGGGCAGGTTCGTCAGCGTCCAGTTCTCGGAATTGCCGCTCTCGTTGACGAAGGCGACATCGAACGTGGTGCTCTCGCCCACTTGCTGCTCAACGCTCACTTCCGTATCTCCCTTCCAGAGCAGGTTGTTCTGGCGAACGTAAGCCGTCCACTTCACAGCTGCCGATTCGTTGCCGTTCATATCCTGTACGGAACGCACGGTGAACTGCAGGGTAGAGCCCTCTAAGCGGGCAGGTGTCTCGTTCAGCGTGATGATGATGCTGCGCTCGTTGGCCACATAGTTGAATTGTACGTTCGTAGCGTCGGGCTTCACCTTCAAGGCAGGAGCCTCATCGACGAACGGCAGTTCGCCCGTGTTCATTGTCGCTTCCTTCGTGCCGGTGCACAAGTCTTTTGCATTGCCGACAGAAGAGATGATACCGTTGTTCGGGTTGCGCGTCAGTGCCTCGAAGGAGTAGTAAGCTACCAGACCGCTCTCGTCGCCGTTGAGGCGTTGCGTGCGCTGGCTGGTGAGCAGGTCACCGGTCATCGAAGCATTCCATAAGCGCACCTCGTCAACAGCACCCTTGAAGAAGGCATCACTGCCGCCCTTCGAACCGAGGTACAGCCAAGCACCTTCGAGGGTAGGAACGGTCGTTGCCGACAGGGTCTTCACGGGTGTGCCATCGACATAAACCGTGGCGTTACCGTTGCGAAGCACGTTCAGGGCCAAGTGGTGCCATGCGTTGTCGAGGTATTCCTTTTCAGTCAGCTCAACCTCTGTTCCACCAGCATTCATCGTCAGGGCGCCGGCGGCATTGAAGCCGATACTCACTGACGTGTTGGCAGCGGAGAACAGCGTGCTGGCAGCGGCCTGGTCGGCCTTGGCGCCCTTGAACCACATCTCCACAGCGTAGTCTTCAGTGTCTGCCACGCTGCAAGCCGAGATGTCGAGCTTCACGGTCTTCGTACCGTCGAGGCTCACAGCCTTGTTGTCGTTGTTCAGGTACCACGTGCTGCCCGGCACTGTCATATGGCGGTTGCGAGCGTAGTCACGTATTTCACTGCCATTGCCTTCGTCCATCTTCCAGTAACCGATAAGCTGAGGCGTCGAAGGCTTCTTCGTGTAGTACATCTCAGCCTGAGCTTCGTTCATGTCGCGGGACTTGTCCCAGAGCACCAGTTCATGGATAGCACCCGAGAAATTCTGACCCAGCGTAATAGCGCCTGTGCCAGTGTAGTCCTTAACCTTCCTGTTGGCGAAAAGGAACCTCCTGCCGTTGGCTGTCACGGCGCGAGCGCTCAGACGGCTGTCACCTTGCTTGTATTTGTATGAGAACGTCAGGAATGTCCACTCATCCTTATCGATGGCTTCATCGGATACAACAGTTGTGTCGCCGATGGTTGCCACGATGTGGTCTGTGTCATCTACGCTCATCTTGAACTTATTGTCACCTGTGCCGTGAATAAAGATGTCGCCGGTCGAGGACGCGCGTACCCACATATCCACCGAGAAGTCTTTCTCGCTCAAGTTGTAGCTAGCCTCGGTGTAGGCCGCACGCTCGGTGTTCTGTGCCGACAGGGCTACGTCGTGTTGCACCTCGGCACCGTTCAAGACGCCGCTCACCTGGATGTTGTTATCCGTCAGCATAGCCTTCTGGATATCTTCGTTGAACGTCAGGCTGATCTCGTCGCCGGCATTCAGGATACCGTCGTTCGGGTTAGCTGCGCCGAACAGCTGCGGGCGCTGTACGTCTTTCACTAATGTCAGCACCTCGCTCTCGGAAGTCACAGGACTGCCGGCAAACTTAGCTGAGCTACGGGCGCGGAACTGATAGGTTCCGTCTTTCCACTTCGATGCGGTCATATCCAACGGCAGCTCGATCACGCCGTTCTCGGGCAGCAGCTTCTGGCTGGCATCTGCGCGCACGCTGTCGCCAGGGATATAACTTTCGAGTAAGCTCCATGAGTGGTCGCCGGGAGCCATGTATTGCAGATCAACACGCTCCAAGCCGGCGAAGTAACGGTTGAAGCCCGTCACACGGATATTCAGACCATCGCTGACGTTGCCGATGTTCATCACGGACTTGTCGATAGCCATGATCACTGGTGTGCTGGCAGGCACGAATTCAGCACTCAGGCTGATCGTGCTGCAGATATCGTCCTGACATGCACTCTGCAGCGACAGCTGGATGTCGTCGTACTTCGTCGTGGCGAGGTTGCCCTGCTCGAGGGTCAGGATCATTGTCACTGCCTCACCAGCGGGCACAAATACTGAACGACCGTTGCCGATAGGACCTGTGGGCAGGCTCAGCAATGCACCCTTAGGATTAGCACCGTCAACGGGAACAAGGTTGAAGTAGCAGTCGGTCTTCGTAATTGAGTTGTTCTTCAGCTTCAGCTCGAACTGAGCCTTGCCGCCCGTCGGGATACCCGTCAGCAGACGATTGTCGCACGTCAACTCGGGATCTTCAATCTGCCATGTGGCAGCCGACAGCTCTTCCTTACCAGCTTTGTAGTACTTTGTCAACACCTGACCCTCATAGGGGCATGACGACTGGCCGCCCAAGGTGCGGAATACAGGACCGTGGTTGCCAGAAGCCGGGTAAATATCCATCGTGAACGAGTCATCGGCACCGCTATCTGCCAGCGTGTAGCTGAAGGTCGCAGTTGTGGTGGTCTCGTTGGTTTCGCTTTCAGCATCTTCAAACGTCGTGTTGTTGGCAGTCTCAAGATTAAAGCCTACTCCATTATAAGTGAAGCCTACATCCAACGATGCAATGACCGTCCAGTTGTGGGTATAGGTTGTAGTCTTTGACCTGGTCTTAGACGTTGTTGATGTTTCCGTGTTCTCGGAACCGCCGCCAAACGATAAATTTTTCTTTTCAGCACTGGAGTCCTTGAACAGATCAACCTTATACTTCTCGTTCTGCTCGATGGCGGCGTACCAGTTCAGGATTTGGTCGTTGTAGAAGCCAACCATATCTACACCAATCTTTCCACCGGTTTTCGGAGCAATGGCTCTGTAGGTTCCGGGCTCACCGAAGTTCGGATCGTCCTCATGCAGTGCCGTTACGTACATGGTCTCCGATGTATCATTCAGCGTCGAATCCACGTCCTCGACCCAAACCAGCAAACCGTTTCGAATAGTTTTCAGGTTGGGAACGATCACATTTTCGATTTGATACTGTGTGTAAACGAAGTTCGTCTTGAACTTCTTACCTATGGTGATCACGTCGCTCACCGCCACTTCCGGTACGCCCTGGTCATTTTCCTTTAGGCCGACGCCTCGGGCCTTACCGAACAACAGGTTACTGCTCTTTCCTATATATAGGTCTGCATCAGCACCTACAAATTCCGGATCGCTACTTGTGCTGATGGCGCGTGTAACCTCGATCGTTGTGGTATTTGTAGTGATGGTGTCGTGTTGCATCACACGGTCGAAGCCAAGCGCAGGATCGATGGTAGTATCAAGTTCGGTATCGAATATGAAACCCCAGCCGCCAGAACCCATTGAGAAATCAGGACCAAGATGAAGGGTTGACAATAAGCTGTTGTCCTGTGTCTGTGTGGCCACTGTATCCGTAGATTCTACGGTCACCTTACCTGTCTCCCAGGTAGCGAACGAAGAGTCACCATACGGGTCGTGAAGAACCATCTCCACGTCCGACGGACCATCTGTAGTGAAGTTCGTGCCAGAGGGCAGGTCGCCAAAGATGATGCCCGCCATACCATCGCCTGTCGTGCCCTTCCATTTGTACTCACCAGCACCGTTGTTGTATGTCATATTTAATGTTCGCGTATAGGGACTCTGGATGTTGGGGAAACCAGCCTTCCACTGATACTTAGCCTTACCCAGAGAGTCGAGCTGTAGCTGGTTGGGCTTCAAATTCAGCACCTCACCTGCATGTTCTGGGTCATCGACGCCCTGCACCTCCTGAGACGAGCTCAACGCATTGCTGATGGTGACGACAACATCTCTCAGCGGCACCTTCGATTCGCGCTTGGGATCTGTGGCGTCTTTATCGTAGTTGGTGTACATCTCATAACCTTCAAGGTTGAACGTGTATGTGCCTAACTCGCCGAAAATGGGATAACCGAAATTATACGTCACCTGGTTGTTGTTCAGCGTATAAACAGCCACCTCCGTTTCCTTCTGCGTGAGCGGATTCACATAGGAGGCTGTTGGCTTACCATACACGCCCTCCGGCAGATTGCCCTGCGTCACGGACAGAACCGGCTCTGTGTGCTTCGCCTGGACGAACTTGGCCACATAGTCGAAGAAGATCTTTTCGCCCTTGTCTGTCAACGTACTGTCCTGCATCACGTTCGTGGCATCACTTGCATTGATGCGCGGCAACTCATCGGCTTTAAACACATACGCACTCTGACCAGTGGTATTCACCATCTGCACCGACACCACCTTGTAGTCCAACGGGGGCACCAGTGCACCGAACTCACCCGTCACAGCGTCGGTCGTGATCACGATCTGCTTCGCATCATTCTCATAATCGCCGCCCGTACGATAAGCATCGCCTGCGTTCGGCATACCTTCAGGATGTGGCAGCGGGGTGTTCGTCTTTGTCGGGAAGTAACCATTGCTCACCAAGTGAGCGTTATCGGCAAACTCCTCGTGCGCGTTAATCATATAAGTAAGGTCTGGTATTTCCAACGTAATGATGGCCTTACCGATATTATTCTCGCTCAGACCGAAGCCCAACGGCTTTGCACCCTCGATGGCACCGCCGACCACGCGCCCCACAATGGGCACCAACGTATTGTCAGTGAACTTCAGACCCGACAGAGGGCTCGTGAAAGGCATCGTTTCAGAGTTCAAGCCGGAGGGGTCTGCAGGAATGCGACCATCTTCAACAAACGTGTGGCCGTCCCTGACGGCTGTGAGATAGTGATTGCCAATGGGCACATCGACGATGAACTTACCTTGTTCATCAGTCATCACAGCCTCGCCGTTGCGGGAGACGGCGCGACCGTCCACATAGATCATCACACTGTCAACAGGTATCGTCGTGCCCTCATACAGCACCTGACCCGACACTTCGAACGAACTCACGTCGGTGAAATCTACGCTGTTCTGAACGAGCGAAGAGGCGCTGATGTAACGGCTTTGCTTTTGAGGTGAGAAGTCGTGGGCGTTCTTCATCGGCTGGATGTTGTAGTTTGTACCCTCGCCGCTGAATGGGACGCCCGCTATGATGTAGTTACCGTCGGTATCCGTCGTCGCTTTCAAACCCAGGGCGGAGGGAACCGTCTCTGATGATTTTGTGTTTGTCGCTGTGCCGTGGTGACCGTTATACACCGTACCCTCGCGCGAGTAGTCGAAGAACTTGTTATTCAAGCCCTCGTCGAAAGTCCAATAGCACAACAAATCCTTCTCGTTGCCCACAAGCATGCGGTCGAAGTTACCCACGATCTCTTCCTCGCTCAGGCACTTCGTCCAAATGCGGAACTCATCGATATAGCCATTGAAGTAACCCATCTGGAACACGGGGTTGACCGTTAGATCCGAAATGGCGTGGATGGTCTTTGTTTCCTTATGTACAATGGGACGTCCGTCGGGATTGGGTTCCACGAGGTAGAAGGTCACCACATTCCCCTTTCGGGTCATGGTCAAGTGATTATACTCGCCCTTCTTCAAGCTAAGTGTCGTAAAATTATATTGAGGACTTGTTCCACAGCAGAACATTGGGTAGCTGTTTTTCGATATACCTATGGCTCCGACGTTAGTTCCCCTCAAGCGTATCAGCCATGCCTCGGGAAACTCATCGAGGTTGATCCACATCTGCATGGAGAAGTCCGCGGTCTGGAACATCTCCTTGGGGTAGTTGGCATTGGGATACTTCCATACAGCGACAGCGTTGGAACCATTAATGCGCAACGATTGATATTGTTTCGCATCATCGCCCGACACACTGGCTTTGGTCATAATCACGTCAACACTATCTACAGCGCTGCCGGAAGCGCCATATGTTACACGTCCGCTCACTGTGCCGGTGGCCTGTGAGAAACCGATGTCTGTTGCGGTCGTATAAATTTGCTCTCCGTTGCCACATTTGTCAACAGCTGTCACTTTATAGTCGTAATAAATGCCTGGCAAAGCGGTCTCGTCGGTATAAAGCAGGTACTCGTCGGTGCTGTTGATGCGATCCAGCGTTGTCCACGCCTCACTCTCTTTCCCTGTCGTACGGCGAGCAATAATGTATGTTTTAGACGCAGTTGAACCTTGATTGTCGATGTGCCACGAGAGTTTCACCGAACCAGCATAAGCGCCCTTCGAGGCTTCGAAGGAATAGAAACTTGTGGCTGCACCGATGGCCTTGTTTTCCTGAGAAGCCGAATTCAACGTCTTGTTCTCGATGACGCCCTCTACACGATAGCTGTGGGGGCTGCAGGCACCTAAGCCCTGCTCCTCGGTCCAATAGACGGTGCTTTTGCCTGACCCCGTAGTGCCGTTCTTACGGTCGGCATGTGCATCCGTGTAGCGGTGCTCCCATGTGAACGATGTATGATCAGAACCCGTAGGAGTGATGGTTATGATTGGCTCTGTCTCCTTGTCCACATAGATCTTGAACTTGTGGCCCCAACCAGCTGGGTAACCATCTGATGACCACGTCAGCGTCAGTTTGGTATCATCAGTTACAGCTTTTAGGTTATTCACAGGCACCGTACGCACTGTACTCACATCCACAGAAGCCTTACAGTCATCTTTAAGCTCTTCTTGTTCCCAGTCCTTGGACACATAATACACGTGATACGTCTCTTTAGGATTATCCACCGTATATTGTGTGTCGATCCACGTGCGTGTAGAGTCCGGATGCACTTCGCCTAGCTTCGTGTTGCCGCGATAGACATACCATCTGTAATTCTTGTAGTAATACAAACCGTCAGCTGCGCTCCAGGTCAATACCACCTGCCTCTTCTCCTGGTCAAAGTCACCGTCGAGGCCCGCAGATTTCACTGTAGGCGGAGCAATTCTCACTTTCAACGATTTTGCGGGACTATTATTGGCATAAGAACCGGCTTTGAGGTAATATGTCACCGTGTACTCTTTCTGTACATCAGTAGCCTCCGGTAACGCTGTTTTATAACTACCGTTACCCACCTTGTAATACATTGTTCCGTAGTTGCCACTAGCAGGGGCAGTTACCAACTTCTGTGCGCTTCCATTATATACGAGGCCGCTTATAGCCTTCGGATCTTTCTTGATGGACAACGTCTGCTCCTTAAAATACATTCTGAGGTAGATGTAGTCGGAACCTTTGCCGCAACCCTTGTTGACATCGCACGGGGCGTTGCTGTAGGCATCATACCAACACACGGGGCCGTAGTTCGATGTACCACTCGATTGGCTGCCGTCGTTGTTAGATGATTCAATCTTCTCGAGTACACGCTTCGAATCATAATGGCCAGCCAAGTTTGCGCGCCCTTTCGTGTAATAAAGGTAGATATAAGCGCCGCCGGCTTCTTTGTTCAGGTCACCGTTGAAATTACTTCCTTCAGCAGTCACCTTATAATATGATCTGCCGTTCAACGTGAAGCTGTTCACATTAGTTGTCCTGGCGACGATGTCCGTGATGTACTCTGTCTCCGGATTTGCATTATCAGTCGTCTTATAAGCCAGGTAAATATACCAGCCGCCAGCATTGTCATTCAGGTCCTTCTCAACGACGGTCCATTTCTGATTCTTGGCCGCATCTTTCAGGCTAGTTATACCTGATTCAGAGCTACTGCCCATAACTTTGAGGTCCGTGATGTATTGAGCCCGCAACACAGGCAAGGCCGAGAAGAGCATGAGAAATACCAGAACCAGTCTGGTCCACACATTTGACGTGCGCCGGGGCATCGGATGCCTGCCATGGCGCAACCATCGCTCAAATCCTGCATTGGCAGGAGGCGAGAAATGTTGATGTTTTGTTTTCATAACGCGAAAAAATTTAGGTTAAAGGAAAAGGGTTGAATATAGTTTTGAGGTTTTGAGGTTATGAGGTTATGAGGTTTTGAGGTTATGAGGTTATGAGGTTTGCTGAAGATGGTGGCGCAGCTCGTCGCGCAGCTGGACGTTCTCGCGGATCTCACGGATGATGACCTCGTTCTTCCGGCGCAGTTCGTGCTGGTTGTAAAGGACACACCCTAAGAGCGCTGCGACGATGACGACGAGTGCCGCAATGATGAGGATGAGAATGTAGAAGGAGGATGCTTCGGTCATACGCTCGGAGAATGGAGACGCTGCAAAGATAGCGTCTTACACCCGTCCGTGCAAGAGCGCGGACGATTTCGCGTATGATCTCAGACGAATTAACGGACGCTTTCGCCTGATTCGCGGAATTGCGATGGGGTGAGCGCATATTTTTGCTTGAAATTTCTTCCGAATGTGTCGGCGCTGGGGAAACCGCTCATGCGAGCGACGTCAGCGATGGAGAGGTCGGGACGTGAAGCCAGAAGCTTGGCAGCGTAAGGCAGGCGGCAATCGGTGAGGAAGTCGATGAGTGACTTGTAAGGACTGCCTTTGGCAAACGCCGCACCGATGCGATCCTTCGACACGCCGAAACGGTCCACTAACGTCTGACGGTCAAGACGGGGGTCGAGATACAGCTGCTCGCGAAGAATGGTGTTGCGCAGCTGTTGATAGAGGGTACTGTAGGCTGACGCTGCGGGCGTGTCACCTGTCCCCACAGCTGAGGAGGGAGTGGGATCATGCATAGACGGGGAAACAGCAACATCACGGGGCACCACGGCCTCGATGGGGTGGGGAAGCGGGGTGTTGTCTAATCCCTTCGTAATCTCGCGCGCGAGCACGCGATTCTTCTTTATAATTTCGCGGCGCTTGTAGAAGAAGTAAATGGCAAAGGCGATGGCGGCGACGAGGCCGCAGGCGATGGCCGCCGTCAGCAGGCGGAAGATGCGCGCATCGGATTCGGCCTGCTGTCGAGCCAGACGCTCCTCCTGCAAGTGATACACCGTGGCCAGTTCGGCGAGCTGGTCGCGCTGATTGCGTTGGTCCAGACTGTCGCGGACAACGGAGGCGCGCTCGCGGTAGCTCAGCGATTCCGCCAGACGACCCTGCATCTTGCAGGCTTCGCTGCGCTGCTCGAGGCAGATGAGATAGTTGGGGTTGATGGTGTCGGGGTACGTGTTCTCGAAGCGCTGCATAGCCTGCTCGAAGCGGTCAAACTGACCCAGGTGGTGGTACGCTGCCGAGAGCATCTTGTCGCAGTCGATGCCACGGCTCCATGACGTAGTAAACACCTGCTCCTCTGTGTCGAGGGCCTGACGCAGATACTTAGCACGGAGAGTGGGGTCGTCCTTGTGCTCGGTCACCTGACGCGCATAGGCCGTGGTGAGGAACGCTAACATCTGCCCGCGGGCGAAGTCGATGTACTCGGCGGGATTAAAGCCTTCAACCATGTCGCCGAAGCGGTCGGGGTGCGCCTCAAGCTCGCCGAGGCGATCGAGCACGTCGTGGCACACCTGTTCCATCTCGCTGAAACGGCCGTGGTCGATGAGGATGTGCAGCAGTTTCTTCGAAGCGTCGTGGTAAGAAACGACACCGCCGAAGGTGTTCAGCTCGCGAAGGTCGGCGAGTGTCTTGCGCAGACGTTCAATGCCTTCGTCCGTACGCCCCGTCTGGGCCATGGCACGAGCGATGAAAGCTTCCATCTTGCCCACCTCGTCGGGCATGTCCAGCGCATGGGCGAGGCGCGAGGCTTCGGTCGCGTAGCGGATGATGGCGGGGTGGTTGGCGGCCGTGTATTCGATGCTTGTCAGCAGGAGGTATGTGCGTTCCAACGTCACGGAGTCGGTGCGCGCATCCTTGTCGCTCTTGCGTAACTCCTCGTCGCGTTTGATCATGTCCAGACACGTCTGTCGCGACAGCGGCAGGTTGTGCAGCCCGCCGTATTGCGTCACCGCCTTCAGGTATTCTGCGCGTTGCCAAGTGATGTTACCGACGATCAGCGCTGAGTCGATCATCACCAACGCCCGTTCGGGCTCGGTGCGATGGATGCTCATAGCTGCCGCCTCGGTGTAGATTGTGTCGGCACCGGACGCTTGATGATTCGGCCTGCCATTCGTCTGACAGCCAGCAACGACGAACATGGCAATGACTATCGCTATAGGATAGGACAAAAGAGCGGATGAACGCATAATGGCATTTCTTTTTGATGACTTCGCGATGTGTTCGCGAGCAAATCCTCATCTTTTTGAGAACAAATCTATATCTCTTCGCAAGCAAATCTGAATATCTTCGTGTGCAAAGATATATATTTTTTAGTAATTATTGGATAAATATCAAAAAAAACGTTCCTCAAGCTCATTTTTTTTATCTCCACACATTTCAAACCACCCTCTCTCCTATAAAAAATCCCTTCGTCATCGTTTTCATCGTCGAAATGCCTTGCTGCCTACGGCAGGAAACGCTTCATCATTGAGTGCTCAGTTGACATGAATACGACGTCAATAGAACCTTCAATATAATACGTCTGCCTATGGACCGATTTAGGATTAATCGTTTCGCTCCGCAAGAATAATCATTCTGCCCGACAGACACAAATCTTCAGCCCAAAATTCCTAGCTTTTTTGATTGCTTGATGATGATGCAGCAATTGCTTGATGATGATGCAGCAATTGCTGCATCATGATTAAGCAATGAACATTCTTAGCAATAATGGCCAAGATGAACAGCCTGTTGAGGCTAAACGACTAAACGTAACGAACGATTCGCCCTGCTGCATATAATGATACAACAGGGCGAAGAGAGTTGGAGGAAGGGCCTCCTCGTCAATCACAATTAGCTGTTCTATAGACTATCACGATTAGTTGTTCTATAGACAAGAGGCTGTGTCGTTGGTGCGACACAGCCTCTTTGGGTGTTTATGGTTTTTAAGCCAAGGGGGATTACTTGACGATCTTCTTGCCGTTGCGGATATATACGCCGCGGCGTGTGGCGTCGGAGCGTCTGCCGCTGAGGTCGTAGGTGACGGCGGCGTTGGTGCTCTTGACCTCGTTGATGCCAGTGACGGAAGCGAGGCTGACGATGCTCACCTTGATGGTGTACTGCTTGAGTGCGCCTTCGATGTCGCGCTGAATGGCGAGCGTCACGGGCAGCTTGAAGTCGTCGGCGATCTCGGTGGCGGTTTCATTGTCCACGCTCATCTCGACGAAGTTCTCGTCGCCTGCGTTCATGTAGATGGAGAAGGTGGTGGCGGCGGTGTCGAAGAAGCCCTTGTCGTTGATGGCGATACCCTCTGACGGGATCTGCGGGTCGCTCCAAGTGCCGTCGCTGGTGAGGGCGGCGACGCACTGACCGCTGAGCATGGAGGCTACGTCGGTTAGGCCGAGGGCTGTGATAGCGTCGGAGAAGTCCACGAGCGTGACCTCATGCTGTGTGTCGGGATCGGCGATGAGGGTGACCTCCTTGGAGCCCACTTCCTCGTAGTTGATGACATCGCCGAACGCGATGGACATGTGGATGGTGATCATGCGACCGTCGGTGAGGTTGACGAGGAAGCAGGTGGTCTTACGTACGGTGCCTTGAGCGTTGGCATTGGGGAACTGGAAGAGCTGGAAGGTGCCGTCGGCGAGATAGCTGTAGGCGAAGGGGGAGTTGGCTGCATTATCCCAATGATAGACATATCCGTCGGGATCGAGCCAGAATCCGGGCTTCGGGTCGCAGCTGTAGGCATCGGAGTACTTGGTGCCATCTGCGGTCTTCTCCCAGCCGAAGAGTGAGGGTGAACGGGTGCCGATGAGCGCTTCAACCTCGTCGAGGTCCACGCCCGGCATGATGTCGCCGCCGTAGGAGTTCAGCGGTTCAACGCGGTAGGCGAAGGTCTTCTCGGCCACGCTGGTGAACTCAACGTCCACATCGGGCTTCTGCTCGATGACGATGTTGACCTTGACGGCATAGTAGCGGTTGTTGGCATCGCTCTTGTTGCCATTGAAGAAGAAGAGGGTGGTTGTGTAGGTGGTGCCGCCTACGGTGGCGCCGGAGTTCTGTCCTACGTTCCATGAGCTGAAGACTTGGTTCTCGACGGGCTCGATGTAGAAGGTATAGGGACTGCCGTCGTTGTCGGACTGACCCCAAACGCATATGACGCCGTTGCCGCTGAACCAGAAGCCGCCATTGTTGGCCGTGTGGCGGTCATCGATATTACCTTGAGCATCGGACGGACCATAGACCTTGAGGGCAGAAGCCTCGCAGTCGAGGGCTGCAGCGATGGCATCGAGGTCGAGGTTGAGCTGCGTCATGTTGTCGCCTTGCATCATGGTGACGGTCTGCTCTTCCTCGCTCACCTTGACCCACTTGTTGGGATCCTCCTCGGGTTTCTCGGAGAGGGTGACGACGTGGTGGAGCTTATAGGCCTTGTCGCCATAGACGATGTAGAGGTCGAAGTTGTACTTGGTGCCGAGTTCCTGCGAATAGCTCTCCCAACCGGTGACGCTGGCGAGTTCCTTCGTGGTGGCATCGTAATTGTACTGTTCGCTGTACATGATGCGGAAGGCGGCGTGTTCACCCCATACGCAGCGAACACACTCATCGGAGAACGCTTCGATCTCGTCGTCCCAAACGTGAGCCATCCAGAAGCCGAAGCCTCCGGCGGTGCCTTCGTTGCTGAGGGTAGCGGTCTTGTAGGGCTTTTGGCTGGCTTCGTCTTCACCCTTCAGCTCGAGGGTCGTCATGAAGAGGAACGAGGAGAGGTTCTCGGCGATGATCTCGTCGGTGGTGCCGAGGGCTTCAGCGACGCCGGTGAGGTCAACGATCTGATCCATCGACATGTTGGGGTACTGTGCCCACTCGATGTTCTTCGTGCCTACGATATTGAGGGCGTTGAGGTCGGTGACGGCCGTGGGGAGGTCGGGCGTTTCCTTCTCGATGATCTTGAGCGTCATGTCGAAGGTAGCCTTCTTGTCGCCCTTGGCGATGACGAGGATGACGTGCCCTTCGTCGCCGGCGGCAAGCTTGTTAGGCATCTGTCCGAGTGACACGGTGAAGGTACCTGCTTCGGCATCCCAAGTGAACAGGCTGTACATGGCCTGCAGTTCGGGACCGTCGTCGGTTTCCTTCTGTCCATAAGCAACGACGGTTCCGTCGAGCTTCATCCAGAAGCCACGGTCGTTGGCCGTGTAGTCGCTGAGTGCTGTGGGTACAAACTCAGAGGTCTGGAACCAGAACTCCGTGGGAGCCTCTTCAGCCATCCAGGCGTCGAGGTCGGCAACGAGCGTGGCGGCGTCGGTGCCGAGTGCCGTAGCCACTTCGGCCAGGCTGAAGTCGTGCCCGTCTCTGTCGTAGCCTGTAGCCGGGTACATCTCAATCGTTGCGCTGAACTGCGCATTGGCGGTCATGCTGCACAGGAAACATGCAACGAGCGCCAACAGATGAGTAAGATACTTTTTCATAAGCGTTTAAGTGTTGGTTAATAATAGGTTATATTTATCTTTAATCTCTCATCTTTAATCTCTAAAAGATACTTTTATTTTTCACTTCTAACTCTATCACTTTTCACTCTTTCAACTTCCCACCTGTGCTGTCGTCGGCTTGCAGCCTTCGAAGCTGACGCGGTAGGGCCATTGTGCATCGTTGATGTCGGTCTCGTCCCAAGCGTGGCGGGTGTAGTTCTTCGGCGTGGCTACGACGCAGAGCGAGAGTACGATGGTACCTTGCGGCACGGTGAAGGTGATGGTGCCTTCGGCATCCTTGCACACTTCGGACACGGTGGTCGTGCTGTTGACACCAGAGCCGGTGACGGCCACGAAAGCGTAATGCCAGCCTCGGTCGGCGGCTTTGCCTGCCGTGTTGTACTTGGTCACCTTGGTGAACTTGTTGGCATTGGCACCTTCGGCGGGGTCGGCGTTCCACGACTTACCGGGGTCGGAAGCGTGGAGGGCATCGCCGGGGTTCATGCCGGTGAAATGCACCTTGATCTCGCTGCCCTGGGTGAAGCCCGTCAGACGGATGAAGTTGACGCCAGAGGTCTCGGGGCAGCTGGCGTAGGCCACCTGATAGGTGTCGTCGTCGTTGCGGAAGAGCTTCGTGGAGTACTGACGCGCACTGTAATTGGCGCTGAGGTACTGGTGAACGGCTTCGAACTGATAGTTCTGCAGCTTGGTGGCGTAGTCAAAGTATTCGTCCCAGAAGGTGTCCCAGTTGCCGTCGCAGAAGAGTCGTGTGTAGGTCTCGAGTGGATCCTCGGGATAACGGCTTCCGCGCCACAGCTGTCCGTAAGCCTCATAGCCGTGCTTCTCGACGAGCTGATAGGGCCACCAGTAGGAGGCATAGCGCATCCATTCGTGGCAGACGTGGCGATGGTAGTTCATCAGCCATACGGCGCAATGGTAGCCGAAGGCCTCGGAGGGGTAGTCCTGCATGGCCTGCCACTGGGCGCACTGTTCCCAGAAGGCGTTGCCGCCGGAGCCATTGGAACCGAAGCCGTAGCGCCAGCCGCGCTGGGTGTAGTTTGAGACGCCGCTCTTGCGGTAGTCGCAGGCGACCTGGTATTGGAAGCAATGGCCGGTCTCGTGGGCGATGGTCGAGCCGACGGGGTGGCATGTCGAGGGAGTCACCCACAGCGCACCGACCATATCATCGTAGCCGGAGCCGACAGCCGTCCAGCCGTCGTCGTAGAGGAGATGGATGATCATCTTGTATTCGTCCAGTCGCGACTTGTTCTCGCCGAGGTCGGCCATCTTGAGCTTATCGACGTTGGTGGCGTAGAACTGCTCGGCTTTCATGAGCAGGTCATCGACGTTGACGCGCAGGTTCGACGGCACGGTGGAGGCGTTGGGATCGTCGCCGAAGCGTTTGTCCCAATAGACGATCCAGTGCTCGCTCTCCTTGGAGCGCTTGAAGCTCCATTGCGATTCGGGATTGGTGTAGTCGTTGTTGTAGTTGTTGTCGGACGTCGAAGGCTTCCAGATGAGGCGCTGGTCGGGCTCTTTGAAGCTCATCGCCACGCTCTTGCCGTCGCCGGTGTAGCCGAGGAAGTCGCTGAACTTGTGGTTGGTCATGGCACCGTTCTTATAGGTGCGGACCTGAGCATAACGGAAGATGACGGAATCGACGGCCGAGAGGTCGAGGCTCTTGGGCTTCGAGTAGTGGTCGGCGGACTCGATCCACAGGACTTGGGCCGGCATCGTCGTGGCCAGACCCATCATGAGGAGGAGGGAACAGACGATGCGTTTCATCGGACAAGAACTTTTTGACGGTTAATAATGTAGAGTCCGCGCTTCATCTTCGAGGTGAGGACCTGGCGGCCGTTGAGATCGTAGCCGATAAGGAGCTCCGACGCGGCAACGGTTGGTGACGGAAGGTCGTTGATGGCATCGACGACTTCAGCCCCTTCGGGCACGTCCTCGAAGATGCGTAGCTCGGCGATTTCAGCGATGGCGTATTCATCGCCGTTGAGGGTGATGGCCTCGGCTGTGGACTTCATGGTGACAATCTTCTTGAAGTCGCTCGTCAGCGGGTAGGCTTTCATGGTGCCGTCCTTGAGCTTGATGACCAGCTCGCGCTGTGCTGCCTGCAAAGACGCTATCGTCATCGCCGCAAGAACGATCAAAGACAATATTCTTTTCATTATATATTATTATTATTCAATCAACTTCACTTCACGCTCCACTCGAACACGCCCGCCGACTTGTCGGCCGCGAGCTTCACTTCGAGACGCACGGCCGTAGTCGTGACGGGGTCGAAGTTGACGGTGCATGCCGCGCCTTTCGTGGTGGGGTATTTGTCGGGGTGAGCCACAGGTTGCCATTGTCCCTGTGCATCGAGGTAGAGGATGCGCCAACTGTCGGGAACCTTACATCCCTGCCACGGCTGGTCGTCGTACCAATAGACGGTAGAGGAGCTGACGGTAGCCGCCTGCGGGAAGGTGTAGGAGAGCCACTCCGTGGTGCCGTTCTTCGGCCACCAATGGGTGTAAGGCACGCTACGGTCGTCGCCGCTCTTTGGCACGAGGCGGTCGTTGATGCTGGCGATGGAAGGAACGCGCGAGGAGGATTCCACCTTGCTCTGTGAAGCCAGAGTGGGCGGCAGCGATGGCGTCGTAGCCAACAGATCCTGAGCCAACCACACTTGCATCTTACCGGAGCCGCGATGGCACCAAGCATAATAAGGTATCAGCGTGAGGTGAACGTCGTCGGTCGTGAGGCGACCGCTCTTGTCGAAGTTCAGCAGCTGTGCGTCGGTGGTGATGGTCTTGATGGGCGTGCCGGCAATCTGAGCATCGTCGAGCTGGAAGCGCGGCTCCTGGTTGACGAGGACACCGGAGATGTCGAAGCTGTTGTCGGGATGTTCAGCGCAATAGACGATGGGGCCGCGTTCGATGGAGATCATGCCGCGGTCGGCGTTGACACGCGCGTTGGCACGGACGGTGCGTGGCTCCATGTCGAAATGAACCAGCACGCGGTCGCCTTTCTTCCACTTGCGCAGGATGGTGCAATAGCCGTCGGTGGCCGGTGTGGCATCGATCTTGACACCATTGACGCTGACGGTGTATCCGAGGCGGCGGTTGTCCGTGTATTCATAAAGGTCGGAGGGTACTACGGTGCCTTGCACCCAACCGGGGATGCGGATCTTCAGGGCGAACATGCCGGCGGCGTTCTTATCGACATTCAACAGGATGTCGCCATTCCAGGGATATTCGGTCTTCTGCGACAGCGCTACGGCCTTGCCGCCAACCTTCAGCTCGCTGCTGTTGGAGAGGAAGAGGTTCACATACACGTTGTTGTCCTTCACGGCATAGACGTAACCCGGCAGCGAAGGAATGAAACGGCAGATGTTCGACGGACAGCAGGCGCAGCCGAACCAAGGCTGACGTTGGTGCTGACCAATGGAGGCGAGGGGATTGGGGTAGAAGAAGCCGCCGCCGTCCAACGAGACACCGCTGATGAGGCCGTTGTAGAGCGTGCGTTCGAGTACATCGTAGTACTTCGACTCGCCGTGGAGCAGGAAGAGGCGGTGGTTGACATAGACGTTGCCGATGGCGGCACACGTCTCGCAATAGGCACTCATATTGGGCAGCTCGTAGTTCTTGCCGAAGGCTTCGCCGCTGGCTGTGGCGCCGATGCCACCGGTGATGTAGAGCTTCTTCGTGACGATGTTGTCCCAAATGGCGTCGATGGCTTTGATATACGATGCGTCGCCAGTGAGGGCTGCCACGTCAGCCATGCCGGCATACATATAAGCGGCGCGGACGGCGTGTCCGACAGCTTCATCCTGCTCTACGACAGGCTGATGGGACTGCGAATAGTCGTTCTTGATGGTGGTCTTGCCGCGGTAGTCGAGCAGGAACTTCGCCTCGTCGAGATAGCGTTTGTCGCCGGTGACGAGGTACAGCTTAGCCAGCGCCATCTCAGCAATCTGGTGACCGGGGACGACGCAAGCCTGACCCGGATTGGGACCTACTTCGCGAACGACGCAGTCGGCATAGCGAATGGCGATGTCGAGGAAGTTGCGCTTGCCGGTGGCCTGGTAGTGTGCGATGGCACCTTCGACCATGTGTCCGAGGTTGTAGAGCTCATGGCTCAGGTCCTCCTCCTTCACCCACCGGCGGTCGCCTGCCCATTCGTGGGGGTGCTGCGGGTTCTGGGTGCGTGAGGTGTAAAGGTAGCCGTCGGGCTCCTGTGCCGTGGCGATGATGGCGATGACGGAGTCGAGGTACTGCTCCAGTCCCTTGTCGGGATAGGTCTGAAGGAGATAGCTGGCTCCCTCGATGGTCTTGTAGGGGTCGGTGTCGTCGAAGCTGTAGCCGCTGACCTTGAAGACCTGCGAAGGATCCTTCATGTGTGCGGCGGCGTTCTCGAAGTTCTTGTAACGTCCCGTCTCCTCGCACTTCGAGAAGGCCAGGGGAATGGTCACCTCTCGGCTGGCTTTCAGGCGCTGCCCCCAGAAGGAGTCGGTCACCTTGACGCTGGTGAAGGGGACGGGTGTGATGGGATAACCCGACGACGGTTGCTTATCGGTTCTGGCCGTTGCGGGAAGGGAAGCAACGGCAAACAATACGGCAAGAAAAAGATGACGCATAAGAGAAAAAGTGATAGTTTAGTTCATTATTTGGGTGCAAATATAACACTTATTCTCAAATGATAAGAAAGAAATCAACTTTTTTTATTGTTGAACGTCTCTTTTTCCCACTTTTTAATAAAAAAGTGCAAGGAAAATGTGGCTACAAGCTTACTCGTAAGTCGCAACTTCCGCTTCGGTGTGCAGGACGACATGATCGAGCGTCGCTCTCGACACCTTGACGGCTGAACGTGTCAGTTCGGGCACGTTGTAGCTCTTGAGCAAGAGCAGGTTATGCTCGGGATCGCGTTGCGGCAAAAGGAAGGCTTTGTGTGCCTGTCCGTTGCGGTCGAAATAGGCGATGTAAGCGCGTGAGAAATTGCCGTCGTCGCGGCGGCTCGCAAAGACAATCCATCGCCCGTTCGAGGACCACGAGTGGTAGCTGTCGGGCTCGTCGTCGGCGTTGGCGGCAACGAGGGGGTAGATTGGGGAGTTGAAAGTTGAAAGTTGAAAGTTGAAAGTTGAAAGTTCTCCAAGTGTGGAGCGACCAAGGTCGAGCGGAGAGTTGAAAGTTGGCTGCGCTTGGTTATCTTTCATCTCTTCTCTCTCATCTTTACTCTCTAATCTCTTTACCCACAAATCTGCACTCTTGTGCCAGATATGGAACTGTCCGTAGTCGCCGAGGGTGAAGAGCAGGTACTGGCCGTCGGGGCTGACACGCGGTACGCTGGCACTCTTGCCCATGCTCGCACAGTCCACCTCAAGCCGCGGCGTGCCGAAGGTGCGGGTGTCGGGGTCGAAGGGCATGGAATAGATATCGTAGATGAGGCTGTCGTATTTCATGGCCATCAGCTCAGATACGTAGTTCTCCCTCAAGGATTCGGGCATGGGGGCCGAGCAGTAGTAGAGGCGTCGGCCGTCGGGTGACCAGCAGGGGAAGGTTTCGAGATGGTCTGTCGTGCGGATCACGTTGTGCACGGCGTTTTTCTCGGCATCGTAGAGCAGCAGGTCGGAGGCTTCGTCCAGCACTTCGATCTTCTCCTTGTGAAGCATGTGGAACACCTGACCTGTCTTGTTGGTGGAGAAAGCTACCAAGGGTAGAGTGGGGTGCCACGAGGGATAGACGCCGGCACCAAGGATGCTGTCGTGCTTGATGGCGATCTTATGGGCTTCGCTGCCATGAACCATGACGGTGCCGCCGTGAGCGGCGCGGACGTGGAAGAGCATGCGGTCGGTGTCGTAGGCTTGGTAGTTATGGCAGTTGACGCAATGGTTGTCGTCGGTGTCGAAGGAACGGTTGTTCTCGTAGATGATGGCCTCGTCGAAGGTGGCGAGATTGCGCTGGTAGAGTCCGATCTGTCTGTACAGCTCGTAGCCGGGTTCGATGAGACGGTAGGAGAGGAAGCCGTCGATGTCCTCCTCGGCGACATGGAAGGTGTAGGCGGGGAAATGAACCCAGCCGTTTTCGCGATGGGCATAGAGATCGACGGTGACATCTTTGCCTTTGCTACCGGTCAACAGCTGTCGCCATGCCACGCTGTCGATGTCGAACTTGCCGTCCTTGACGGCTCCGCAGACGAGGTCCCCGATCTTCGCCACATATTCCTTTGCGCCGGCATCTGTGAGCATAAAGTTCAGCGGTGCGATATTCGGCGGCACCGTCACATCGCGGTAGTCGGGATAGATGGCCACGCTATCCGTCACCTCGGTGAAAGACGTGGGCACGGAGGTGGGACGGGAGGTGCAAGCTGCTAACAGCAACAGTAAAAGAAGAGACCCACCCCCCGCCCTCCCTGTAAGGGAGGGAGTGGTCACCTTTGCGAATGAGTGGAGCCAAGCCTGGGCTTTTCTATAATAAGTCATGAATCCAATGTTTTTGGTATCTGCTCCCTCCCAGGGAGGGCGGGGTGGGTCCCCCTTTTTAATTCACTCCTGCCTTATGCGTTTCCTCCTTCTTGTCCTCTCTCTTGCGCGTGGCTTTGAGGTTGCCGAAGAAGTAGTAGTAGGGGTAGTAGCCTTTGTATTGGTCGAAGAGTTCGATGCCGCCGCGTGGACGATCCTTCATGTAAGGCTGCACGGTGCGGAGGAACGATTGGTACATCTTGGCATTCATCTGCAGCTGCGGGAAGGCCTGAAGGACTTCGGGATTCTTGAAGCTCTGAGTGATGAGACCCTCGGCAATGGAACGGGGAGGTGTTGTGCCGACCAAGGGCTCGCAACGAAGCAGGAAGTCAGGCATTCGTTTGCTGTAGAGGCACGCCATGAGGCTCTGCGTCAGCGCCTCCTTGGAACGTCCTGCTGTCAGCGTGCAGGTATATCCCAGGAACGTGGGGTCTTCGTACATGCCTTCGAAGCTGTCCATAACAGGTTCCGTCTTGCGCAGCTTGGCAAAGATCGGGTCGGCAGCCACCGCCTCCGGTTTGTCGAGCATCGCTTCGTAGCGACGGATGAATTCGCCTTCGAAGGGAGCCTGCTTAATAATAAATAGGTACTTGCGCGCGAGATTCCAGTCGTGGTCGAGCAGGGCAAGACGCGCCAGGTGCTTGAGCATATAGAGCGAAGGCCCCTGCATCGTCAGCTGTTCCATGGCTTTGTGTGTGGCAGCACGGAAGAGGCCGGCATGATAGTCGCAGTCCACGAGATAATAATTGGTCCCGATATCACCGTTTCCCGTCCAGCTGCGGACGTACAACGAGTCGAAATCCATTCGAATGTCAAACATGGCATCCGCCAGATGACCATTTTGTACAAGGGAAATGGCATAGTAAGCGGCCAGCGGACGATAGCTCAACTTGGCGTTGGCACGTGCCGTGGCGGCCATGCCGTCCCAATCCTCGACGAGCATCTGTTCCTGCATCTGGGTGAGCGGACGAAGGTAGGGGTAGCGGAAATGCGTGATGAGGGAGGGAATAATGAAAAGTAAGATGATAGATAGGAGATTAAAGATTAGAGATATATGCGGGCGAGCCTCTCTCGTCTCTAATCTCTCATCTCTCATCTTTGATTTTCTTCCTTTGAACGTCCAGATGATGAAAGCATCGATGGCGAGAATCAAGACGCCGAGGAACAGCACGCCGTGAGCACGGCCCGGTTCGAATTGGTAGTAAAGGTTAAGACCTTGCCAACTCACCCAGCACATCCAGAGCAGAGCCGGAATATAGCTGACGAAACGCCAACGGGAAGTGGAACGCAGACGCAGGCAGTAGCCTGTGAGCCATGCGCTGGACGTCAGCAGCAAGGCGACGACGAGACCGCCAAGAAGAGGCCAGCGGTAGAGCGTCAACAAAATGCGGCCCACAATCCACAGCGCGCCGAACGACTGCTGCCACAGCCAGTGCATCAAGGTCTTATCGGCGGCTACAAAAGAATACTCGTAGGAGATGCGGAAAGTGCTGCCCATCCACCACGAGGCCCAGAGCCAGGCCAAAACAAAAAAAAGAATGAAGGGAAAAAAAGACCCACCCCCCGCCCTCCCTATAGCGAGAGAAGAAGCAGACCCACCCCCCGCCCTCCCTTGTAGGGAGGGAGTGGTTACTTTCGGTGAAACAGTTTTCTTTTTATTCACGATATGATTGAATCTTAAAGAGGTCTATTCTTGATTGGTAACTACTCCCTCCCTCACAGGGAGGGCGGGGGGTGGGTCTGCTCCTTTTTACTTTACCATCACTTTCTTGCCGTTGATGATATACAAGCCGCGGTTCACGTGGTTGACGCGACGGCCGGTGAGGTCAAAGGCTTCGCTGCTGCTGACTTTGTCACCTGCCTTGAGAGCGTCGATGGCATCATCGGGCTTGGTGCTGGTGCAGGGCGTGTCTGTCATGTCATAGTTGGCGGTAACGACCTTGACATTTTCGATGCCGAGATCCGTGACCACTTTAGGCAGTGTATCCCTGTACTTGTTGGTAGCCCAGATGAGGTTGCCGTCCGGGTCGTAGAACTTATGTCCGGCATATTTCTTTGTGCCTTGGAACGTGATGGTCTTGTTCTGTACTTTGTACCAGTCGTCGAGGACGGGTTCGGCATCGGCTGTGAATGCTTCATAGTCGCCGCCGACGTATGCTGTCGCGGTAGGTGAAGTCATGAGGTAGGGGTACTCGCTGTTGGCGCGCTTGTAGCCGTCGTTGGCCGGTGTGCAAGTGAAAATATTGTTGGGGTCGGCCTCCTTCTTGAGCACGCGGTCGTCGATGAACATGATGTTGCCGAGCTTCTTCTCGTACTGCTGCATATAAGCCTTGGCGGCGTCGATGTCAGCCTGTGTGGTCGTGACGAAATAGGTGCTGTAGTCGCCAACCTCGCACATCTTGACGGGAATAAACATACCGTAAGCCTCGAAGTACTCGCTCAAGTCAGCCTGTGCTACGTCGCAGATCATCTTGGCCAGGTGCAGATAGTCGTCCTTGCCGTATGATGTCGGACCGCCGTTGCCCGGACCGCTCCACTTGTTGATGGGCTTTTCGCGCATCTTGCGGAACAAGTTGGGCAGGAAGTTGTCGTCGTGGTGCTGAACGTGGAAGTAGAGGTAGAGCTGGAAGAACATACCGGTCGTCATCCAGATATTACGCTCCAGCCAAGGTGTGTTGTTGGCGATGTATTCGAAGTTCTGGTGAGGATAGTAGCGGCGTGAGTTCAAGATACCGGACTCGAAGGTGTTGATGTTCGAGAACAGGTTGTTCGAGCTTTCCGTGGTGCCGATGACATTGATGCTGCCCTGGTGGTTGTGCCCGATCTCGTGGCTCGGTCCCCACAAGGCACCTCCGCCCGTGGTCATTTTCTGGTAGTTCATGATTTCGGGTATGGTGCTCTCGGTGTACCATGTGCCACGGGTTGAGGAGTGCATGTAGGAGCTGGCTCCGCTGAAGACGTTCCAGATATTGTTGTAACGTCCTTCGAAATCTTCAACGCCCATGTAGCGGTCTTCGTTGGCGCAGATGGTATTCCACACGTGCATCAGGCCTTCCATCTCGTTGGGCTCGGCCTGTTTCACGAGGTTGGCGTCCATCTGGAACACGAGGCGCTCGGTCTTGAGGTTCAGGAAGGGACTTGCTTTCAGGAGATCCTGCTGCAGCAGCTTCCAGTCCTGATTGGTCATGCCGCGCGTAGCGTCCCAATAGCCATTGAGCTTTCCGCCCTCGATGTGGATGGTCATGTCGGGGTAGTTGGCCAGGTACTTCTTGGTGTCGGTGAGCTGATAGAGGATGTAGATCATCTTCTGCTCGGTGAAGCGGAACAGGTTGAGGCCGGACTTCAGCGTCGTGACCTCGCCGGAAGAGTGGTTGCCGGCCACGCCGTCGGTGCCGACCGCTTCGAGCTGAAGGGTTGTACCGCTCTTGTTGCTGCCGTTGACATAAACGTAGATGATGTCGCCGGCATCGGCCACGATACCCGTAGGACCAGAGAGACGGCCGAAGGCATTCGACATGGTGAAGTTGCTGCCGTTGCCCATTTGGTCGCAGTTGCTGTAGATGTGGTAGTCAGCCACGCGGAAGAACTTCTCGTAGCCGGCGGTGTAGTCCGAACCGTTGAGCGTGTATTGCTTCCACGTGTCGTTCTTCACCTTCAGCACCATCGCCTGCATGTCATTGTTCAGGGTCGAGAAACTCTCATTGGCTTCCAGCTCCTCGTCGCTGAGTGCCTGTATCTCAGGCTTCAGCGTGGTGCATGCTTTGTCCTCGAAGAGGTTGTTGAGGGCCGACTGCAGCTTCGTTCTGTCCTTGACGAGGTCGTCGAAGGCCGCCTGTCCGCCTCGTGCTGCCTCGATCTCCTCTTGCGACAGCTCCACCTTCTCGAAGTGCCATTCGCTGGCGGTGGCGTCGGTGTACCACAGCACGACGTTATGCCCTTGGGTGGATGCGTCGTGCAAGCCTCTGTTGTCGCCGGGGGCGGAGATGGTCCAGCGGTAGTCCCATTCGTCGTTTACAGGTTTGATGTCGAAGATGACTTTCGTGGTTCCCTCGCGGAAGAAGGCGCTCATCGTGGTCTGACGCTGAATGTATTTCTGCGACACGAGGTCCATGATTGTCCAACCCGAATTGCTCTTCTTGAGCTGCCAGTACTGGTAGTAGTTGTCAGCATCGATGTTCTTTGCTGTGAGATCGCTGCCGCCGGTCACGATGAGCCCGTAGGTACTGATGATGCGGTAGTAGGCACCGTCCTCCAGCTCTTTGGCATAGGGATTCTGGCTGAGGATGCGTTCGCGAACCTCGTCCATGGTGAAATTTTCCACCGTCTCGAGATACCAGTCGCAGCCGGCATCGAAGGAATACTTGAACAGATTGTGGCTGTCGTTGGTGTTAAGGAAGTCGCCGCTGCAATCGCTCTTGGCCGAGATGTTGAACAGGACTTTCGAGTCGGTGGCGTTGGGGCTGGTGCGGATATAGAGCGTGGCCTTGCCAGCTGCGGTGCTGGTCATGGTAGCTTGCAGGTATTCGCCCGTATTGGCGCTGCGCAGGGTGTAGCCGGCGCCGTCGGCAAAGAGAATCCACACCTGGTCGATCTTGGTCAGCGCCTTGGCTGCCGTCTTCGGAGTTCCGGCAGCGGACGAGGCCAAATACCATGATGTGCGAGCGCTCTTCACACGCACCAAACCGGTTGGAACGTCAGCAGCGCTCATGGTGATGCTTCCCACGATGCCGAGGAAAGCTAAAAGGAAGGAAAGGAATCGTTTCATATTAGATGATTTTTTTGTTAGTTAATATTCGTTCGATTGCGGTGCAAATATAGGGGTTATTTCTCACATGGCAAAAGATTTTTCGTTAAAAGTGCTCAAAGTGGGATAAAGAGATAACAAAACCGCGCCCCTCGGTGGAGGGACGCGGCAGATATGTTGAATCACAAAGGATTCGTGAGGTGTGTGATTACTTCACCAGCATCTTCTTGCCGTCGATGATGTAAACACCCTTGTTGGCCTTGTTGACGCGACGACCGCTCAGGTCAAACATGGTGCTTTCCTGCTTGTCTTCGACGCCCTTGATGGCTGTGAAGTCGCCGAATACCATGATGAACTCATCGATGCTGGTGTCCTCAGGACGGATGTAAGCAGAGTTGGCGGGCATATCCATCTCGGGAATACCGAATGCCTTGTCAGTGCCGGACTCCAGCGGAACGAGAGCACCACTGGTCAAGTAGTTAATATAGGTACCCTTGAGGTCGTTTTCGGCCACGGTAGCTACTTCTGCTCCATCAGCAACGATGGGGAAGTCGTAGGTGCCTTCGTCAGCCAGGATCACGAACGGCGTCGAAGCGGGAATGTTACCCTTGATGGGCGTCATCTGGACTTCTTCACCATTGATCTTACCGGAGAACGGAACGACGCCTTCGGGAGCCGTGACGGCGAACGGAACGTACAGCGAGCCAACGCCTTCGGGACCAACTTCAACCGTGATGGTCTTGGCTTCGATCACCTGGAACATCGATGCATCGGCATCCTTTGACCAACCTACATAGTCACCCTCTGCACGGCGATGCAGGAATGAATAGGTGAACTCTTTGGCTAATGTCTCGTCTTCTTCAGCGGTGATCTCTTCATATTCAGGCTTGCTGCAGAATGATGCGAAGCCCGGAGTGACAATGAATGCCTTCCACGTTACGGGGTCAGTCTCAGACGTGGTCATAGATTCACTTTGTGTCAGCTGCTGGAAGTAAGCGTTCTGAGCCTGGATCGTGTACTCGAAATCGCCGACTTTGTTCAGTCTGACAACCGTCGAAGCTGCGGTTCCGTCGGGATTGGCCATGGTCTGGTCGGAGGTGAGTCCGAAGAAGTCGCCATACCATTTGTTCTTCAGGCGATACCATCCAGAGGGCGGGAAGTTGAAGTTGGAAGCGTCATTCTTAGCTTCCTCGATAGCCAGCTTCATGCTCTTGTAGGCGTCGAAGGGGCAGGATTCCTTGTATTCGGGCTGGTAGCCAATTCTGCTGACGGCAGCTTCGTTGAAGTTGAACCACTTGCTCTCGCTCTCCATAATCGGGGTGATTTCGGCAGCAACGAATTGAGCGAAGTCAGTAGGAACATCGAACACCTTGAATGCAGAACCGGTGTCAGCAATCGTCGTGGAATTCCAGTGCTTCAGGGAGCCACCGGCACCGCCGTACTGGTTGAGCTGATCGTTGGTGCCGGGCACGGTGATCATGAAGGCATCGTCGTAAATGCCGTCTTCGTCATTGTTGATGACGCTCTTTCTCAGCGTCCAAGTCTTAGCCTCGCTGTCATCTACGAATTCAGGAATAGACTGGTTGCCGGTTGCGGTCCAGGAGAAGGCAACGCTGCCACCCTTGGCCTTGTTGTAGATCTTGACGTGCCAGGGATTGCCGACGAATGCCCACTGATAGGAATCTTCGGCCAAACCGATAGCGTTGGCATTAACGGTCTTCAGCGCGCCGTCGTCGTCAACATTGTCGCTCGTCACATACCACGTGTTGCGCACGGACATGTCGTACCAGTGAGCGCTGCCGAAGTCCTTGGAGATCTCGAAGTTACCAAGCCATGTGGCATCAACGCGGACGTGCTGATCCTCTTCGTTGACGGTCTCGTCTTCGTCGTACTCAAACTCGACGAGGTCACCGATATTCAGCGAGGCGGGAAGCTCGGGAATATAATTGCCCAATTCCTGACCAATGACCTTCTCGGTCGTTACGAGTTCGCCGTCGAAGTAGATGTCGAAATAGACGTCGGTAACTTCGATGTTGGGAGCTTCTTCCACGGAAAGCTTAGAACCATCGTCGTAGCCGCCCCACAAGCCGAAGAATGAACTAGCAGATTCACCGCCGAACTGGTTCATGCGATAGAACGTTCCATCGATTTCAGCGCCCAGCGAGAACTCTTCAGTATCAACATGATAGTCCTTGATTTGCCAGAAGTTCTCACCTTCAAGAAGAACAACGGCCAATCTGTCGTTGCCACCGACATTGACATGAGCAGCACCCAACGTCTGACCATCGCCTACAGCCTTATTGTAAACCTTCACGGCATAGGGGCTTCCGATGAAAGCCCACTGGCATTGAGCAGCAGCGCGCTTAGCCTCGTCGGCATCCTGTTCGGGATAATAGATTTCTCTGCCCTCTTCATTCCAAGCATACCATCTGCTGCCGCCGCCATGTTTTGTTCGGTCAAACAGTAGATTGAACCAATTGGCATCCTCCAAGCTAGTGGAGAACAAATTCGCGGGACCATTCCAATAGACATTAACGGTGACATCTCCGTCAGAGGTGATGGTTTCCGGCTCGTAATCATACCAGCAGGAGCTTAAACGCCAATCGTCTGGCAGCTGAGCTTCGGCACCGAAGGGCATTTCGCGTGTGCAGGTACCAATTTCTTCATCGTTAAACATCAGATGATAGGTGGTATTAAAACGCTGTGCCGTGAAGAAGGCCGTCATCTGGTCGTAAGAATCTACGCCGGGTACTTCCTCGATGCCGATGATGTTACCCTCATCATGGGTACGCCAGGAAGTGTCCGTGAACTTGACCCATCCTGCAGCTTGGGAGTTAAAGCGTGAACCTGTTTCCTTAATATAGAATACAATAGGATAATCCGGATTCGATTCTTCTTCGTAACCGATTTCAGCCATCTCGGAAGGTGAACTTGTGAAATTACCATCCTTCTTGAGGAACTTATTCGCACCTACATTGTAGAGATAAACCTTACCTTCCTCGTCCACCCAGAAAGAGAACTGCTGATCCTCATCGCTGGCATCAGGAGTTTCCATGACGCTGGAGAGTTTTGTATGTTCGCTGTCGGAGCAGAAATTACCTACACGTGGGGTAGAGAGGTAGAATGTCTTGTGCATATCCTTGACGAGAGCCCACCATTCGTACTCAGGCTTCTCAATGCCGAAGATCTCCTCGGCCTTAGAGAAATCGAAGGTCTCACCTTCGACTTCCTCGATGGCGAGTATGTTACCTAAGTCTGCCGTGTTCCATCCGTTAAGCACAATGCCACCGCTGTTGTTGTTGTTGAGGAAGTAGTTTTCTTCTGCCAGGGTGAGACGCAGCTTGGAGCCTTCGTAGCCGTCGGGAAGGTCATTGCATGTGCCGTCGTTGGTGAATGACAGGCCTGTTCCCCTACGGGCTTGGAAAATCATATCCTGACCGGTCAGCTCAGCGAACTGTTCCAGCATCGGGCTGTAGATGTAGTAGAATTCGCCGAACTTCAGAATGGCGAAATGGGATGCTTTTTCGTTTTCGGAGACATCCTCATTCACGTTCTGACCACTGCTGGCGTGCGATGAAACGAGCTTGTTCTCATCATAATTCAAGGTCATCGTACCGCGCGGAGTGCGAACGGTGTACACCTTGTCATTGGAGAGCTGCGAGGGGTCGGTGATGACCTCTGCTTGCGCTACTCCCTTGCCAACGATGCATAGCAACGCGGCAAGCATGAATCGGGTAAATTTTCTCATAATAATTAAGTTGATTAAAGGGTTAGGTTAAAAAAAGTTGTTAGATAAGTCACGGATTTGAATAATTCTGGCTTCAAAGGTATCATTTTTTTAAATTCGTTACACACTTTATCCCCCTTAAGTAGGTATATTTTAACAAGCGTTAACGACCAATGCTTTCGTGTTTACATTTAATAACAAAAGCTCCCCCTTAGGAGAGCTTTAGAAGATATTGGATGGAACGATTGACGTTATCGCCTTAAGCTAACGCCAACTCGATGAACTTGTCGATGGCAGCGCTGAGGCCGTCGGGGTTCTTACCGCCTGCCGTGGCGAAGTGAGGCTGTCCGCCGCCGCCGCCCTGCATGAGTTTGGCCGCCTCGCGGATGGACTGTCCGACGTTGACGCCCTGTTCCTTGACGAGTGCGTCGCTGGCGGCGCAGGTGAGCAGGGGCTTGCCGTCGTTGACGGAACCGATGCAGACGAGTGCGTTTTCCACCTCGGCACGCAGCTGGAAGGCGATGTCTTTCACGGCCTCGGCGGGCAGGATCGTTTTGCCCGCGAGGATGCACACGCCGTTCTGCTCCTTGGCCGTACGTATCAGCTCAGCCTTGTAAGCCAGCGCCTTTTCGTGGACGAAGGCCTCGGCCTGCTTCTTCATGTCGGCGTTCTCGCTGAGCAGACGCTCGATGGCGCCTTTCACGTCGGGTATGCCGTTGAACATCTGGCGCAGGGCTTCCATGCTATCCTGCAACTGGTAGAGGGCTTCTTCGACTTTTGCTCCCGTGATGGCCTCGATGCGTCGTATGCCTGCCGCCACGCTGCTTTCGCCTACAATCTTGAACATTCCGATCTGTCCCGTAGCCTTGACGTGGCAGCCGCCGCAGAACTCTACGCTCTGTCCGAACTGCACGACGCGTACGCGGTCGCCGTATTTCTCGCCGAAGAGGGCGATGGCGCCGAGTTCCTTGGCCTTCTCGATGGGCACGTCGCGGTGGTCCTGAAGGGGGATGTTCTCGCGGATGCGTGCGTTGACGATGCGTTCCACCTGCCGCAGCTGCTCAGCCGTCACCTTCTGGAAATGGCTGAAGTCGAAGCGCAGGCCTTCGGGCGAGACGAGGGATCCCTTTTGTTCGACGTGCGTGCCCAGCACTTCGCGCAGGGCCTGGTCGAGGAGGTGAGTGGCGCTGTGGTTCGCCTCGCTGGCGTGACGCTTGTCGGTATCGACGCATGCCATGAACTGTGCTTCGGGGTGCTCGGGCAGGCGCTTGGCGATATGCACGGTGAGGCCGTTCTCGCTCTTCGTGTCGATGATGTCGATGGTCTCGAACTCGCTGACGAGGACGCCCTGGTCTCCGACCTGTCCGCCCATCTCGGCATAGAACGGTGTGCGGTCGAGGACGAGCTGATAGTAAGTCTGCTTCTTCTGCACGACACGGCGGTAACGCAGGATGCGACAGGTGTATTCGGTGTAGTCCCAGCCGACAAATTGGGAGTTGGCCCCCCCTACTGCCCCCGAGGGGGCTTCTGTACTATTGCTACTTGAGGACTTCACATCCGTGTCCCCCTCGGGGGACGAAAGGGGGGCCACACTCTGCCAGTCGTCCGTCTCTACGGCTGCGGCGTTACGCGCGCGTTCCTTTTGTTTCTGCATCTCCACGTTGAAGCCGGCCTCGTCCACGGTGAGGCCATTTTCGCGGCAGATCAGTTCGGTGAGGTCTAGTGGGAAGCCGTAGGTGTCGAAGAGGGTGAAGGCTTCGGTGCCGCTGATCTCGCTCTTGCCGGCGGCTTTCGTGTCAGCCATGACGCGGTCGAGGAGCTTGATGCCTGTTTCGAGGGTACGCAGGAAGCTCTCTTCCTCCTCCTTCATCACCTTGTCGATGAGTTCGCGCTGTGCCACGAGCTCCGGATAAGCCTCGCCCATCTGCTCGATGAGGGTCGGCAGCAGCAGGTGCATGAACGGGCGCTTCTGGCCGAGGAACGTATAGGCGTAGCGCACGGCACGGCGCAGGATACGACGGATGACGTAGCCGGCCTTGGCGTTGCCCGGCAGCTGACCGTCGGCGATGGAGAAAGCCACGGCGCGGATGTGGTCGGCGATGACGCGCATGGCGATGTCCACGTCCTCAGAGACGCCGTACTTCTTGCCCGAAAGCTGCTCGATGGCACGAATGGTGGGCTGGAAGACGTCGGTGTCGTAGTTGGAGTGCTTGCCCTGCAGGGCGCGTACGAGTCGTTCGAAGCCCATTCCCGTGTCGATGACATTCATGCCGAGTGGCACGAGCTTGCCGTCGGCCTTACGCTCGAACTGCATGAAGACGATGTTCCAGATCTCGATGACCTGCGGGTCGTCCTTGTTGACGAGTTCGCGTCCGGGCACCTTGGCTTTCTCTTCGGGCGTGCGGCTGTCGAGGTGAATCTCGGAGCAGGGGCCGCACGGTCCTGTGTCGCCCATCTCCCAGAAGTTGTCGTGCTTGTTGCCGTCGATGATATGATCGGCGGGCACGTGCTTAGCCCAGTAGCTGGCTGCTTCGTCGTCGCGTGGGATATTCTCTTCGGGTGAGCCTTCGAAGACGGTCACATAGAGGTCGGCAGGATTCAGCCCGAGCACATCGACGAGGTATTCCCATGCCATGTCGATGGCGCCCTCTTTGAAGTAGTCGCCGAACGACCAGTTGCCGAGCATCTCGAACATGGTGTGGTGGTAGGTGTCGTGACCCACTTCCTCGAGGTCGTTGTGCTTACCGCTCACGCGCAGACATTTCTGGGAGTCGGCGCGGCGGCGCGGCTCGGGGTCGCGTGTGCCAAGTATAATGTCTTTCCACTGGTTCATACCTGCGTTGGTGAACATCAGCGTGGGATCGTCTTTGACGACCATAGGGGCCGATGCTACGATGGCGTGTCCGTTCTTCTCGAAATATTTCTTGTAGGACTCGCGGATTTCGTTGGCTGTCATCATGTTTTTTGCCATTTTCTAATCTACGGTTTT
>JAEEHP010000072.1 GCA_016280855.1 Bacteroidaceae bacterium | reverse complement strand
CCAAGGATGACCTGATACAGATTGGCGACATCAGCGGCTGGTTCCGCAACCATACCGGCGTCATCGACTTCGATGCCCTGCAATATACTAGCATCGACTCCCTGCGCACCGCCGACGTGGCTCCGCTCACGCAGCTGCGCAACGTCACCCTGCCCGCCACAACTAAGGGTGTGGCCAAGGATGCCTTCAAGAATACTACCACCCTACGCTATGTCGATCTGAGCAAATGTGCCGACTATGCACCGACGCTCGCCGCCGAAGGTGGCGTCCGCTCACTCGGTATCGGTGAGAACACGCTGGTCTATGTGCCTGCACAGTATGGCGAAAGTGCCGATGTGAACGTGGCCGTCAACAATGGCAACGGCTTCCGTGCACAGACCTTCCGCTTGATGGATGGCCTTGACTACTGCGTGCCCTTCGCCGTGACAGCCGACAACGTAGAGAACACCCGCACGCTGACAAAGAGCAGCGCACCTTACACGGTCTGTCTGCCCTACGCCCTCGATATTCCTGCAGATGCGAAGGTCTATCGTCTCTCCGGACGCAGCGACAACGAACTGATCTTTGCCCAGCACACGGGTCACATGGAGGCCATGGAGCCTTACCTCGTATGGACGGAGCAGAACGATGCGTCGCTGGGAACGAGCGGCAGTGTCGCTATCCCTGCCAGCGGCGGTTCCACCTATGGCCGCCAGATGCAGTCGCCCGGCTTCGTCATGCGTGGCACGTTGGATGCCATCGACAACAAGGAGGCTGTAGAAATCGGCGCTTACGTGATGAACGACGACGCAAAGTGGCACCCCGTGCTCTCAGACTCCAAAGACCACAGCGCCGTCACCATCCCCGCCTTCCGCTGCTATCTGCTGCAGAGCCGTCAGAACACACGTGCTGCCATCGGCATGACGCTCGAGGATGAATACGGCATCGAACAGCTGCGCACCATCGACAGCGACGGCACTGAGCACGTCTATGACCTCAGCGGTCGCAGGATAAGCGAGCACGCCAAGGGTGTAGTCATTAAGAACGGTAAAAAAATCATCAAAAAATAATCTTACTACAATGAAGAATCTTAAGATAATGAGTTTGCTGCTGGGTGGCTTGCTGTCCCTCGGCGGCCTTACCTCATGCGGCAAAGACGAGGCGGAGGTGCTGACAGCCAAGAGTGCCACGGCAGAGTACGTAGTGAACTTGAACCAGGAGCTGCTCAATGTTGCCGACGTCACGATCTATTACATCGACAGCAACGGTCAGCAGGCGCAGGAAACGGTGACCTCCAGCAAATGGACGAAGACCGTGAGCCTCACCAAGCTGCCTGTCGATGCCGGTTTCAGCGTGCAACCACGCCTAAAGGGCGAACCCACGCAGGAAGCGTACACCATCGAGGCAGACGGCAAGATGACCATCACCGTGCTCGACCAGCACGCGGCCACACTGGGCAATCCGTATAAAGGCAACAAGCTGGAGGCGAAGGGACAGCTCGGTCCCAACTTCCTGGGACAGTTCATGACGCGCATCGGCACACGAGTCGCGGAGGCCAAGGCCATAGCCGCCGACGGCACCATCGCCACCACTACCATCAATTGGGGTGGCAACGATGACGACAAAGATCCCAACCGCGACATAGAGGTCAACAGCGAAGGAGCTACGGGAACGACAAGAAGTAAATAAACTGATCATATATGAAAAAGAATGTACAATGGATGTTGGCTGCCATCCTCTGCTGCGGCATGACTGCCGGGGCACTGATGGCCTGTGGCAACAACAAGGATGAGAATGAGGCACTGGACACGATGGATGCCCTGTGTCATGTAATGGTATCGGAGGATGTGCTGAAGGTGGCAGATGTCACCGTTCACTACCTCGACGCGAAAGGCCAGGAGGCCACGGAGCGGATGACCACCACGGAATGGAAAAAGCAATGGACCACCACCACGCTGCCTGCCCGCCTCGGTGTGTGGGCGCAGCTGACGCCCAAGGCTTCGGTAGCATTGACGGAAGTGAGCTATCAGTTGAAGGCCATATCTACCGCTGGCTATCTGTTCCACGCTGCCAAGGGTGGCGATTGGGCGAATGGGTGGACAAGTGCTAATCCATATGCCCAACCTGAAAATGTGGCAGCTACCGATGTCTCAAGCTGGTGCAGCAAGAGTGCTTCCACTGGATGCATAGTTGATGCCAAAGGCGTAGGAAATCCTGCCATAGCGGACTTCGGAGGGAATTATAAAGAAACCTCGCCGTATAATGATTTCTGTATTTGGGTTGTGTCATTATTTGGTCTTGGGCCAGAAGCTTGCGAATAGTAATACTACATAAGATTAAATAATATGTCCGTATGCGGAAGTATCTCATCATAGCGGCGTTGCTGTTGACAGCTGCCTGCACGAAAGAGGGCGACACCATCTACAAGCCCGACCCGAATGAGGAACCGGCGAGCACAACGCCCTTAGTGACGGTGATCTACGACGCCAATGCCTTGGGCGACCATTCTTACAACGACCTGATTTACGAAGGCGTGGAGCACGCGGCTCAGGAATGGGGATTGCGCACGATGCAGCTGTCGCCACAAACCTACGAGGAGGGGCTGCAGTACCTCGAGCTGATGTTCAGGCAGATGGAGGCAGCCCAGGACACCGTGCGGCGCCTCTTCATCGTCACCTCGCCCGGCTACGATGACTTCATCCGCAAGAATAACAAGCGATTGGAGGCCAATCCCTACGCCGACCTGCTCTACCTTGAAACGCGTACGCCATTAGAGGGGAAGGGCTCCACGCTCTTCCTCACCTACTATGGCGCAATGTACGAGGGCGGCAGGATATCCGCTGCCGCCGAGCGCTGCAACACATTACTCATAGGCGCCAACCGCCAGACACCATCAGTCGCAGAGGCCATGCAGGGCTACCGCGACGGCTTCGAGGCAGGCCTGAAACTGCTGACGGAAAAGCAAGCTAGCCTGAATAGCCTGACATCAACCTATCTGGACGAGACGGGCAGCGGCGGATTCAGTATCGCTGACACGACAGCCATGCGACTGCTGCGACAATGGGAAAATGACGAGGTCAGGATGCTGGTGCCTGTATGCGGAGGAGCGTCAAATACGTTCTCGCGACTGATCAACTCCACGATGGCCATGGTTAACATCGTCGGCATCGACAGCTATTACGACAACTATTTCTCCCCATACTCCATCGTGAAGCACATCGACCGTGCCTTGGAGCAAAGCATCAGTCAATGGCTCGCCCAAGGCACAATGCCTAAGCACCAGACGCTAGGACTCAAAGAAGGCTTCACTGAAGTCATCATGAACCCCGTCACAAGCATTGATATTTGGACACCAGACGGTTACGAAGGAACTACGGTTCCTGTGCTGACGGATGAGATGGTAAAAGAGATGAAGGAAGAAGCCATGAGAAAGGAGGAGGAACATGAAGGGTGATTTACGATTTAAGGATTTTAGATTTATCATCTGTTTATCGTTGCTGTTGCTGGCAGGTTGCAAGCAGGAGGATGACACCATCGTCTATAAGCAGTCGCGCCGATGGGTGGAGAAGACGGTGGCCATAGTGGCTCCGACAAGTGCCAACGCTGCCACCAAGGCACGCTTTGAGCGCACAGCACAATGGTTTCTCGACAACCTGCACCAGGCACAGCTGAATGACACGCTCTGCATTGCCCTGAAGCTGGAATGGCACGACGAACTGGCAGAAGACCTCTCACAACTCGGTGCGTCATTGGCAGGAAGAGACGACGTGATGGCTGTCATCGGACCCTTCGGCAATGATGCTGTGGCACAGCTCGCCCAAGCATGTCAGCAGACACACAAACCCGTCATCGCCCCCACTGCCACCAGCGAAGAAGTGATACGACGCTTCGCCGTTGGCACAGCAGGCGTAGCTAACAAAGAACCGTTCCTGTGGTCGCTCACCGAGACTGATGTCACCTTCTGCGAAGTGCTCATGAGTATGTATGCCTCGATGGTCAAGAGCTTAGGTTATGACCCTGAAACCAGCACTCCGGCAGCGCTGTTCTCGCCTGCCGACAGCTACGGTCGTACATTCTTCGACTGGGGACCCTATCAGGCAGAAGAGATGGACATACCCTTCTCGCACAACGATCAATACACCGACGATGCCGACTTGCATCGACGCATGAAGGACTACTTGGATGAGCTCAGCGCTCTTCCCACCTTCGGCAGCCTCAATATTGGAACCTTCTGCGTCATCGAAACCACACAGCAGCTATACGACATTGCCCGTCTGCGTATGAAGTGGTGGGACATCGATCCTGACGCTCCGTTGGAAGCGGAAGGGAAGGAGGAGACGCAACAGATCCTGGAGTTCTGGGCTCGCACCTATTTCGCTTTTAGCAATCTGACGCAAGAGAGCCTTGACGCCTTGGGCAAGAAGGGAGCTGACGTGCTGCAATACTATCAAGGTTTCTCGCCTTACGCCGACCCAACCACAGGTTTCGAGAAGAGCTACGAGGTGAAGTTCGGCACCAAGCCAACCTATGCCGAGTGCAAGTTCTATGATGCCTTGATGCTCACGGCTTTCGCCGCCAGCTACGCGGAGCATCAAGAGAATCTAGATAATCTAGAGCATCCCGAGCATCAGGGAAATCTCAACGACGCCATCATCGCCATCACCACCACCATGCCCAGCGGTTCACCGTTGGGAACTATCTCCGCGTGGAGCCGGACATCCATGGAGCTCTATCTCTCGTCCCTCGAACAGGGCCAGTTGATGCCCTTCAAGGGAGCCTCGGGAGACATTCGTTTCGATAGCGAGACCTACACTTCGTCGATTCATACCACCTACGTCCACTGGCAGATCAAGGACGGCAAACTTACCCATCGGAATTACCTCAGCAGCGATGGCAGCCACAGAACAGGAGAGGCCATGGCGGCATGGAACTGGCTTGTGGAAAACCCTGAAGAAGCTTTTGCCAAAGAAGCCCAGAACCGCGATGTGATCATCACTTACCCCACCCTCTCCGACCAATACGCCGTATTGGTACAGGGCAGCTACGGATGGAACAACTATCGTCATCAGGCAGATGTGCTTAGCGTGTACCAGTTGCTCAAGACGAACGGCTATGACGATGATCACATCATCCTGATCATCGACAAAGCGCTTGGCTCAGACGCTAAGAATCCTGAGCCAGGCATCATCAGAGCTGAAGACGGAGGCAAGGACTTGTTGCGAGGAGCCGTCGTTGACTACGACAACGCCGCGCTCACGCCCGTTGACATCAGTAACATCCTGCTTGACATAGCCCCTCAAACGGCCTCTGGTGCTCCTAATGTTCTCCTCTTCTGGAGCGGTCACGGACGCAACCGCGCCAGCAACGGTGCCGATGAGCTGGCATGGCGCGATACCGATGCCGGACAGGGCATGACAGCACAACGCCTGCAACAGACCATCAGCAGGATGCAGACAGAAGGACGCTATCGCAAGATGCTCGTCGTCACAGAACCTTGTTTCTCGGAGGCCGTTATCACACCCTTAATAGGCATTCCTGGTGTGCTGGCGATGTCGAGTGCCGGCACTTACGAGCAGTCGTTCGCAGACAACTGGAGCAGCCAGCTGGGCGTGTGGCGTTGCGATCGTTTCAGCCACAACCTCGTCACTCATCTTGCGTCATCGCCATCGACAACCTATCGTGATCTCTACCTCTACTGCGCCCAGCGCACTTTGGGTTCCCACGTCCATATCGTGAACTCCGCTCACTTCGGCAACCTTTATACGACCGGTCCTCAGGAGTTCTTTGCCGTGGCAGCGAATCACTAATCACTCCCTTCCACCTCGACGAAACTATTGGACACCAATGTTCAACGTGGTGGCAATTGTTGTGGCCATTGTTGTGGTCACTGACTCCGTAGTTGACTCCGTAGTTTAACGAAGCAGTCCCGTGACTCACGTCACAGGACTGCACAACACAAACACAAAATAAAACACGACATTATGCATTTCAAACGGGCATTGGGGAGGGAACGGATATTGAGAGGTAAAACCCCAGTCAAAGACACGTGAATTAGTCAATTCTCACGGATTATACTAATCGATATCTGAGACAGCCCTAATGCATAGTGGGAAGAACCACAAAAATCAGAGAATGATGAATAACTTATAACAATTATGAATAAAGGGAAACAAATGAGGTACATTTACATGATGCCGCGTTCGCGAAGGGCTTTCTGCCACTTCCAAGCGCTGGCGAGGACATCTTCAAGCGGCGTGTCGGCTTTCCATCCGAGCACGCGGTTGGCTTTGTCAACATTACCCCAAACCTTCTCGATGTCGCCTGCACGACGTCCGACGATCTGATAGTTGAGCTTAACACCAGTAGCTTTCTCGAAGCCGTGGATGAGTTCGAGCACGCTGGTGCCCTTACCTGTACCGATGTTATAAACCTCGACGGGTTCCTCGGTCTTGTCCTCCATGATGCGCGTCATAGCACATACGTGAGCCTTGGCAAGGTCAACGACATAGATGTAGTCGCGAATGCATGATCCGTCGGGCGTGTCGTAGTCGTCACCGAAGACGCTGAGCTTCTCGCGGATGCCAATAGCCGTCTGCGTGAGGTAAGGGATGAGGTTCTGGGGCACGCCATTGGGCATTTCGCCGATGATGGCAGAGGGATGCGAGCCTATGGGGTTGAAGTAACGCAGCAGGATAGCCTTGATGGGCACACCGCTGGCTACGGTGTCCTGGATGATCTCCTCGTTGATCTGCTTCGTGTTGCCATAAGGACTTTCGGCCTTCTTGATAGGCGTTTCCTCAGTAGCGGGGAGCTGATCGGGCTGACCATAGACGGTGCAGCTGCTGGAGAAGATAATGCCCTTGACATTGTACTTAGGCATGAGCTCCAGGAGGTTAATGAGCGAAACGATGTTATTACGATAGTAAAGTAACGGTTTCTCGACGCTTTCGCCTACGGCTTTGCTGGCAGCGAAATGAATGATTCCGCTGATCTGGGGGTATTTCTTGAACACGGCTTCAGTGGCATCGAAGTCACGAAGATCTACTTTCTCGAAAGCAGGACGAATGCCCGTGATCTTCTCGATGCCGTCGATGACATCTGCACGGGAATTAGAGAGGTTGTCAACAATGACAACATCATAACCAGCGTTCTGCAACTCGACTGTCGTGTGGGAGCCAATGAAACCAGTTCCGCCAGTGACAAGGATAGTCTGTTTCATATCGGTTTGTAGGTTAAATAATCGGTCAAAAAATGTCTTTTTCGTTGTTAGCGGTAGCAAAAGTAGCACTTTTCTTTCGAACTGCAAACTTTTTCGCTGAAAAATTGTGTCATCAAGCGTTTTTTTCTCTTTTTCGGGTGTCAAAGTGTCCTCCAATCCACTCCGTAGAGGGTTCTTCGGCGTCCAAAAGGTGCCATGAAAGCATTTTTTCGTCATCGTCGAAACAGACGACGACCGGACCGTTGATCCTGCGACCGTCGGGAAGCGTCAAGAAATGATAGGCTCGACGTTTCATCGGCGTGAGTTCTGACGTTGTGGCACGAGGTGTTGCTGAATCCGCCGCCGTCCACGCTGACGGGGACGTACATAGGGTTTCTCCTTGACGATGTCTATCTTTTGATCTACGGGCTGCTGCCTACGGAACTCTTCAGGCGAGAGTCGGCGGTCGTCAACCGGCTGAGACGATTCCTCGACGGAATCTGTAGCCAGAGAATCCACGCTGAGCGAATCTTCCGGTAGCGCTTCAGGCTTTTCAGGCTGCTTCATGTGCAGGCGAATGAGCATGACGTTCGTAGCGGCGAGGACTGCCATATCCTGCTGATCGCGGCCGACGGACGTGTAGAGATGTCCGATAATGGTCTGTGGTGTCCAGCCTTCAGGATTCGCCACGCGTATCTCCATCTGTGTTCTTGGCGTGCCGTAACGGAAGGCGCTGCGAATGGAGTCGTTGGTGTAGAGGACGACGAGGTCAGCCGTGAGGGTTCTATAGCCGTGCGGCGAGAAGGAGACGGGCATGAAACGCCAAATCACTTCATCCCCAGGCATCCACGTGGAGTCGCAGGATTGCTTCCACGTCTGAATGTTCTCCTGAACAGTGTTGCGAACGACCATTAGCGGCCGTCCACCCCAAACGTTAGCCGTATCGCCAAAGGCGCTGAGATCGGCATAAACATCCTGAACGCGAGTCTGTCCGAAGGCGTTAGCTTCGCGTTCGAAGCGACGCTCCAGTCGTCGGTATATCTTGTTCAGACGTTGTAGATCACTGCAGTAATAGCTCATCGATTGCTCAAACTCCTCCTCTGTAATGCCGTGTTTCTTGAACACCGCCTGTAGGAGTTCGTAGCGATAAGTCTCTACGTTACCAGTATCGGGTGTTGTCTGCTCGGCCACGCCCTGTGCCATGTGATAGTCGAAAAGGATACGCTCCATCCGTCCTTCACTCAACACTCCTTCGGGCAATTGCGGACGACAACTGCCGATGAGCACGACGAGCACGGTCATCAGCATGAGGCGGATGACGCTTCGAGAACGGGAGCCGAAAGATGGATGGATGGATGGAATCATGATGCCGCAAGGTCTTGTTCCTGGTTTTCCTGAGGTGCAGAGCCTGCGAACTCGCTGTTCAGCGTCTGACGGCAGAAGAGCAGCAGGGCAACGACGCCGCACGAAATGCACGCATCAGCTATATTGAATATATAGGAGAAGAAAACGTAGCGCTGCCCGCCAATGCCAGGCAGCCATGAAGGCCACGTCCATTCAGCCAGTGGGAAAGAAAACATATCTACCACCCTGCCACGAAACCACGTGGAATAGCCTTCGCCAAACGGCACGAACTGCGCCACTTGAGGCCATTGGGGAGCATCGAAGATAAGGCCGTAGAACACGCAGTCAATGATGTTGCCTGCGGCACCAGCCATGATGAAGGCCAGACAGACGAGATAGCCCCACCCCACTTCGCGACGGATGAGGCGCTCGATATAGACGGCGAGGGCTATTGTAGCGATGATGCGAAAGCCCGTGAGCAGGTATTTGTCGAAAAGCTCCATGCCAAAAGCCATTCCGTTGTTCTCGACAAAGGTCAGACGGAACCAATCCGTGATGACGATGCTTTCGCCAATGGTCATGTGGGTCTTCACCCAAATCTTCACCAGCTGATCAATGATGATGAAGCCGATGAAGATAAGGGCTACAGTCCACCGTTGTGCTGAAGCTTTAGCGGTTGTGTTTGCGATCATTCTTTACTTCAATGCTGAGCGTAGCATGAGGCACGGCGCGCAGTCTTTCCTTGGGGATGAGTTTGCCCGTTTCGCGACAGATACCATAGGTCTTTTTGTCAATGCGGACGAGAGCAGCCTTGAGTCCTGTGATGAATTTCTGCTGGCGTTGTGCCATCGCCATCAGCTGTTCCTTGGACTGCGTCTCACTGCCTTCCTCAAGGGCATGGTAGGTTGGCGCCGTGTCGTCGATTTCGTTGGTATCGCGACCCATGATGCGATCCATAGTTTTCTCATAATCGCTCTGGGCAATGGTCAGTTTCTCGTTGATGAGGACGCGAAACTCTTCGAGTTCCTCGTCGGAGTAGCGTGTTTTTTCGTCTTCCATCGTACAGGGTTTAATAATGATGAAACGGATATACCTTATTAAATATTATATGCGCTCAAGGTGTGCATTGAGCTTGAAGTCGTCGAAATCAAGCACGGCGGGATTTGTGACGTCGTCCACGATGGTGATGCCGTCGGCCAAAACCTGCGAGGTAATATAATCCCCAAAGGCTTCCACGGCGCGGTCGATGTGTTCGTTGTGCTCGAGTTGGATGCTGATGCGGTCGGTGATCTCGAAGCCGCTCTCCTTGCGGAGGTTCTGAATACGCTTGATGAGTTCGCGTGCGAAGCCTTCGTTGCGCAGCTCGTCGGTGACGGTAATGTCAAGCGCTACGGTGAGTGCGCCGTCGTTGGCCACGGTCCATCCGGGGATATCCTCAGAGAAGATCTCCACGTCCTCGAGGTCGATGGTCACGGCATCGCCCGTAGGCAAGGTCAACGGCAGGTGGCCAGTCTCGAGCTCTGCAATCTGCTCCTGCGAGAGGGCGGTGACGGCAGCGTTTACGTCCTTCATCAGCTTGCCGAACTTCTTGCCCATGGTGCGGAAATTGCACTTGACCTTCTTCGTGAGCAGACCTGCGCCCTCGACAAATTCGAGCGCCTTGACATTGACTTCGTCGAGGATGAGCTGTTTCACGGCCTCGATGCGGAGCTGCTGGTCGCGGTCGATGGCAGGAATGGCGATGCGTGCCAGAGGCTGACGCACGATGATCTGCTCCTTCTTGCGCAGCGAGAGCACCATCGAGGTAATCTCCTGAGCGAGTGCCATGCGCGACTCCTGCTCCTTGTCGATGAGAGCGTCGTTAGCCACGGGGAAGGTGGCAAGGTGCACTGAGAGAGCCTCGGAAGAGCCCTCGGGAACGGTAACGCTATGCAGGTCGCGATAAAGCTGGTCGGCATAGAAGGGAGCGATGGGAGCCATCAGGCGGCTGACGGTCTCGAGGCAGGTGTAGAGGGTCTGATAGGCGCTGAGCTTGTCGATGCTCATCTCGCCGCCCCAGAAACGCTTACGCGAGAGGCGCACGAACCAGTTCGACACGTTGTCGATGACAAACGACTGGATGAGACGTCCTGCACGCGTGGGTTCGTAGTTCTCATAGCTCAGCTCCACGTCGCGGATGAGGGAGTTCAGCGACGAGAGGATCCAACGATCCATCTCCGAGCGCTGACTCATCGGTATCTCGGATTCCTCGAAGTGCCAGCCGTCAACATTAGCGTACATGGCGAGGAAGCTGTAGGTCTGATAGAGCTTGCCGAAGAACGAGCGCTGCACTTCCTGCACGCCTGCCTCGTCATACTTGAGGTTGTCCCAAGGCTGGGAGTTGGTGAGCATATACCAGCGCACGGCATCAGCGCCATATTTCTCGATGTTGTCGAAGGGGTTGATGGCGTTGCCCAAGCGCTTGGACATCTTCAATCCATTCTTGTCCAGGACGAGACCGTTGGAGATGACGGCCTTATAGGATACGCTGTCGAAAACCATCGTGGCGATGGCGTGCAACGTGAAGAACCAGCCACGTGTCTGATCAACACCTTCGGCGATGAAGTCAGCCGGATAAACGATACGCTTGTCCAGCGCTTCCTTGTTCTCGAAGGGATAGTGGATCTGAGCATAGGGCATAGCACCGCTGTCGAACCACACATCGATAAGGTCAAGCTCGCGCTTCAGCGGCTGTCCGCTCTCGCCCAAAAGGATGATGTCATCGACGTAGGGACGGTGGAGATCGATGCGGTCGTAGTTCTCCTGACTCATGTCGCCCACGACGAATCCTTTATCCTTCAACGGGTTGTAAGCCATGAGCCCAGCGCGCACGCTCTTTTCGATTTCGTTGTAGAGCTCTTCGATCGAGCCGATGCAAATCTCCTCGCGTGTCTCGCGGTTGCGCCAGATGGGCAGTGGTGTGCCCCAATAACGGCTACGGCTGAGATTCCAGTCGTTGAGGTTCTCGAGCCATTTGCCGAAGCGTCCCGTGCCTGTCGATTCGGGCTTCCAGAGGATGGTCTTGTTCAACTCCATCATGCGCTCTTTGGCGGCTGTGGAACGAATGAACCAGCTGTCCAGCGGATAGTAAAGCACAGGCTTGTCTGTGCGCCAGCAATGGGGATAGTTGTGAACGTGCTTCTCGATCTTGAAGGCCGTGCCCGCCTGTTTCATCTCCATACAAAGGACAATATTCAGGTCTTCGGTCTTGGCCAAAGCTTTCTCATCGAGCGCAGCATACTGCGGGTCATAAGCATTCTTCACAAAATCGCCAGCGTGGTGCCAATAGCTTTCGTTGACACAAGTTCCGACGAACGCTGCGTCCATATCGTCCTTCACGAAATACTTGCCCGTGAAATCCACCATAGGACGTGTGTCGCCCGCCTTATCGATCACGAAAAGTGAAGGAATGCCGGCGTCCTTGGCTACCTTGGCGTCATCGGCACCGAAAGTAGGTGCGATGTGTACAATACCCGTACCGTCCTCAGTCGTGACATAGTCGCCAGGGATGACGCGGAATGCGTCAGCACTCTTGTCCACAGCCTTTCCATTCTCGAGAGCAGAGGGCTTCACCCAGGGGAAGAGCTGCTCGTAGTGCATGCCGAGAAGATCCGTGCCCATGAATTCTGCGATGACCTCAGGAGCGGCTGCACCTTCTTCTTTGGGCTGAGGAAAATATACATCTTTACGACTCTCGGCCACGATATAGACGGCCTCTTCCTTGGTGTAAGGATTCTGCCCCTTAACAGCGACGTATTTGATCTTAGGCCCTACGCACAAGGCGGTGTTCGAAGGCAGCGTCCAAGGCGTCGTTGTCCAAGCCAGGATATAAACGGGGAGGGAAGTCTTGACAGTAAAACCGTCAAGCACACGGAACTGCGCCGTGACGGTCGTGTCCTTCACGTCGCGGTAGCAACCGGGCTGATTCAGCTCGTGGCTCGAGAGGCCCGTGCCAGCAGCAGGGCTGTAGGGCTGAATGGTGTAGCCCTTGTAGAGTAAGCCCTTGTCGTATAGCTGCTTCAAGAGCCACCACAGCGTCTCGATGTACTTGTTGTCGTAGGTGATGTAGGGGTGTTCCATATCCACCCAGTAGCCCATGCGGCGGCTGAGGTCGGTCCACTCTTCAGTGTACATCATCACGTTCTGGCGGCAGCGGCGGTTGTAATCGTCGATGGAGATGGTTTTTCCGATGTCCTCCTTGGTGATACCCAGCTCTTTCTCCACGCCGAGCTCCACGGGCAGTCCGTGTGTGTCCCATCCGGCCTTGCGGTGCACCTGAAAGCCCTTCATGGTTTTGAAGCGGCAGAAGGTATCCTTGATCGAGCGAGCCAGCACATGGTGGATGCCAGGATGTCCATTGGCAGAGGGAGGACCCTCAAAAAACACGAACGAAGGGCAGCCCTCGCGTTCGCTGATACTGCGGTGGAACAGGTCTTCGCTGTCCCATAGCTTGAGTATTTCGTGGTTCACCTCCGTAAGATTGAGGCGATTGTGTTCAGGGAATTTCTGAGCCATTTTCAGTCTATTGATATAAGTCATTTGTCTAAAGTGGGCGCAAAATTACGAAAATAGTGGCGAATAGCAAAACTCTGAGCCAAAAATTTTGCGTCTTTTGACGATTCTTGACGCATTCTGCCACTTTAACCGCTTTGACCGCTTTTTAGTTTCAGGTGAAAAGACTTACAGCGCGAGAAGGGAGAGGAAAACGAGCGTGAGGAGGAAGGTGATGGGAAGAAGGAGGGGCGAGAGCTCGCGCAGGCCGACGACTGACTGCTCTTCGAGGTGGTTGAGCAGGCGGTTACCAACGCGAATGAAGAGGCGGAAAACGAGCCAACCGATGAGCAGCCCGGAGAGAGAGCCGAAAAGGATATCGCCTGGATAGTGGAGGCCGAGATAGATGCGACTGTAGCTGGAGAGACACGCCCAAAGAAAGACGCTCGCGGAGGAGAGGACGACGAGCAAACGGCGCGAGATGATACGACGCAGGTAGAGCGTAACGAACATGAAGGCGCCAAAGGTGTTGGCAGCGTGACTGGAGATGAAGCCATACAAGCCACCACGACGACCGCCCACGAGATCGACAAGGCCCAAGAGTCGGGGCTCATGGCTCGGACGATAGCGCTCAAAAAGAGGCTTGCACAGTGAGCTGGCGAACTGGTCGCAGAGGAGAACGACCAAAGCGAGGCCGACGACCGCTAGCAGCACCTCGCGCCAGGGACGCAAACGCAGCAGCACGACGAGCAGCGCCAAAATGAGCGGAATCCATGTGGCGGTACGCGTGACATACATCATCACCTGATCGAGCCACACGCTGTCGCTACCGTTCAAGGCTAAGAGGAGCTGATGGTCAAATTCTATGAGCCGGTCCATCTTCTTTCGTTATAATGGATTCTCGTAATAACGATATAGCTATAAACGTTATAACGACTCCTTGACGACAAAAATGTCAAATTGTAAATTCTTCGATTGTCCAATCAAATCACCTCGGCATCGGACTTATGGATCCACCCTTCCTTGCCGTCGTTCATGCGGATCTCCATCCACTCGTTCATCGTATTGTCCTCGATGTCAACGCGCGTGCCTTCGTGCAGGATGAAGAGGTCGGTGCCGGAAGCACTGGGCGTGCTCTTCACCACGACCGATGGCGACATGATGACAGCGCTCGTGCGGTTCTCCATCTGATGAAGCTGCTGATAGGCAGCAAGATTGGCAAACACACAAACTAGAAGAGCAACGATAGCCATCGTGAAACCTGTCTTCTTACCGCCTAACGTTGGCAGGAAAAGATAGCCGGCGACGGATATCAGCATGAGCACAAAGGCAACGACAGCAAGCCACGTCCACGTGGCGAGACTCAGCGAGAGAACGATACTGCGGAACACCGACACGAAAAACATTTCAGAACCAGGCATCACGCGGTCAACGGTCTTCGAACGGGCCATCTCGAGGTTGAAACGCACATCGTCGTCAGAAGGATCCAACAGGCGGGCACGTTCGTAACAAAGGATAGCACGAGCAATGGAATCCTGACGATAGTAGGCATTGCCGAGATTGAAGAAGAGCTGCGCGCTGCCGCCATTAGCAGCCAGCAGCGCCTGATACATACGAGCAGCAGCAGCGAAATCCTCATGGGCATAGGCCGAATCGGCTTCGGCTTTCGTGGGCAACACTTGCTCCACGGGAGCAGCGACCAAAGCCGAGTCAGCAGCAGGAAGTGTCACCTGCAAGCTGTCCTGAGCGCTGAGGGGCAACGCAAAGAGCAGCAGGAGAAGTCCAACTATCTGCCCCTTTCCACGTTGGGATGGGCGTATTTTCAATTCATTATCCATCTGATTGATAACCTGTTCGGCAGAAGTATAAATCTTATCCATCGTAGCCGCAGGATCACCAGGCGCGAAGCGTGCGAACTCACACTCGTCGAGGGCAGCGAGGAACTGATCGGTAAGTTCCTGCGAGAGCTGATGCTCAGCCAGCCGTTCGCGAACGTTGTCCTTCGTAAGCTCGCTGACAGGAATATTCAGCTTGTCGCTGACATAACCCCATAGCGCTTTCATCGTTTCTTCATAGAAGGCTGTGGCATTGTTCTGCTGCATGAGTTTGCGAGCCACCTTCAAGCGCTTGGTAGCCACCTTGCTGGCACCACGGCCGCGACGGCCTACGAGGTCTGCATTAGCAACGGCCTTGCGGCGGAACACATAGACGAGGATGGCAAAGACGAGCAGAGCAGCGCCGTAAATGCCCCAATAACCCTTGGAACCATACAGCGCACTGTCGGCATTGAGGTACTTGGCCTTACCTGTCTTGATGTATCGGATATCGCTGCCAAGCAGTTCCACCTCTTCCTTCGTGAGGTTGGAAGTAGCGGCCGAACTGCCGCCCTTACCCTTCTCAACATCGATAGTGTAGCCCTCGGCGGTGACGGTCTTGTATTCTCGAGCATCGGGATCGAAGTAGCAGAATTCCACGGGGTCGAGCGTGTATTTGCCCTGATGGCGAGGCACGGTGATGAAGTCATAGACCACGGAACCTGTAGAACCGTTGGCACCGATGTGCGTTTTGTCCTCCGTTTTGGGATCATAGCTCTCGAAATCCTTAGGCCAAGCCACGGTGGGGGCCTTCATCAACTTCATGTTGCCCGTTCCGCTCACCGTCAGACGAAGGGTTGTGGCATCGTTAGCTTTCAACTGCTGAGGAGTGAGCGAGGACTTGATGCTGAACTTACCCACGGCACCCGAGAAGTTGGCTGGTTTAGGTGTCGGCAGCGCATCGACTTGCAAGGTGACAGCTGGTGCCATGACCGTCTTGCGAACCTCCTGCACCATTGAACCGCCGCCGAAGAAGATATCGAAGGGGTCGGCAGAACGATTCTGCTGGATGATGGTGGCCTCGTATTTGATTTCGGGGATGGTCAGCGTACCCGTCTGCTGGGGGAAAACCACATACTGCGACCATACAACGGTGCCATAATTCTTGCCGTTGTAATGCTCCATCTTCAGCTCAGGCTGGCGCTGGCGACCAATCTCCTGCACGTGGAAGCCATCGAGTTCTGGCATCTTGCCTTCGAGGCTGTTTACGTTGACCAACGTGTAGAGCTTATAGGTCAGCAGCACGGCTTCCTGCTCAAAGACACGCTTCTTGGAAGCCGTCACAGCAATGAAGATATCCTTGTTGGTGATGCGATCACCCACGTTCTGAGTGTGCATGCGGTCGGCCTGGGAATGAGCCTGTGCGCCGGACTGTCCGGGCAGTCCGGATTGTCCTGATTGTCCTGAATTGCCGGAACTTCCCGATCCGGAGGGCAGCACAGTAATCGATGGCGAAGCGGACTTCACCGTATGACCACCGCTGGTGACGGTAGCTGCCGGAACATGAAATGTACCTGCCTTGTCCGTCGTGACGGTGTAGGTGAAGGTTACGGAGCTTGATGACGTCGTTTTGCCATTGACCATCGAGAAACTCGACGACTGACTGCGACTGGGACCAAACAGTTCCACGAGACCTTCGAACGGCTCAATCTTGAAGTCATCAACATCAGAGGTATTCACCACATACGACACTCGGAAGCGGTCGCCTTGAACCACCTCGGAAGGAGCCTGAACGCGGACGGTGAAGGAGGGAGCAGGCACTCCCCCAGCCCTCCCTATAAGGGAGGGAGCAGTTAGTAGTAGCGCTATTAGAATTTTATATATCGTTCTCATTGTGTATGATAATTTTCCTATCTTGTTCGGTATTCGCCCCCTCCCTTATAGGGAGGGCGGGGGGTGGGTCTTTACCACTGCTTCTCCAGCTGCCTGCGCTGCGGCTTTTGCTGCGCCTTGTTGACCTTTTCCTGAGTGGATTTCTCCTCTTGCTGAGCCGCCTGCAGCAACTGCTCGGCGTTCTCCTTGGACATCTTAGGCTGTTCCTGCTGTTGCTCCTGCTGCTGGTCTTGCTGCTGTTGCTGCTTTTGCTGATCCTCTTGCTGCTGTTGATCTTTCTTTTGATCGTCCTGCCCTTGCTGGTCGTCGTTGTTGTTTTGATCCTGCGACTGCTGTTGCAGCTGGTGCTGACAGAGGGCGAGGTTATAGCGCGTCTCGTCGTCTTTAGGATTGCGGCGCAAAGCATTCTTGTAGCATTCTATGGCTTCCTTGAACTGCTTCTGACTCTGCAGGATAACACCCATATTGTGGTAAGCCTGCGCCCCACGGATAGGATCTTTTTGGAGGCGAGCCGCCGTCTCGTAGGCCTTCATCGCCTCCTTGGGCTGACCTTGCATGAGCTGGGCATTACCAAGATTGTAATGCGCTACGGCGTTCGTGTTGTCCTGTTCGATAGCTTTCTGGTAGTCCACCTGCGCTTTGGCATATACGCTGTCGCGATACTGGCGGTTGCCATGACGAACGAAGTAGCGGTCATTCTTCTTCTGGGCAAAGGCGCTGTTGTCTAAGCCTAAGCTCGAAGGAGCCACGGAGGCCAGCAACAACACGACAGCTGGCGCTGCAACTCGTGATGGCAGCTTAAAAAGCCTGAAACGGCTGAGGATATGGTTCTTGCGAGCGAGGAAGAGGAGGTCGAGGATGAGGAGAACGAGAGCCGCCCATGCGAAGTCGCGGAAGTGCTCATCATATTCGCTGTAGAGCACCGATTCCATCTCGGCCTTGGCCAACTTGTCCACATGACGCTGCAGCGCCGACTGTGCTGAGGAACTGTTGTCCACATAAATGTAAGCGCCGCCACCGGCCTGAGCGATCTCGCGGCACATATCCTCGTTGAGCTTCGAAACGACGGTGTTGCCAGCGTTGTCCGTGATATAACGGTTGCTGCCCGGAAGGGGTATGGGGCTGCCTTCAGGCGATCCCACGCCGAGCACGTAAACAGCCATACCTTTCTTCTGTGCCTCGCGGGCAGCTTCCACTGCCCCGCCCTCGTTGTCCTCACCGTCGGTGATGATGAAGATAGCACGTCCGACACCTTCCTGCTGCGTGAAGCTATGCGTAGCAAGGTTAATGGCGCGCGCGATGTCAGTGCCCTGAACGGCAATCATCGAGGGCGAAATATTGTCCAAGAACATCTTGGCAGAAACATAGTCGGAAGTGATGGGAAGCTGCGTATAAGCATCACCGGCATAGACGATCAAACCCACTTTGTCATCCACCATTTTATCGACGAGGCTGCTAATGAGCATCTTGGACTTTTCCAAACGGCTGGGCTTAACGTCCTCGGCCAGCATGGAATTACTGACGTCGAGCGCGATGATGGCTTCAATACCCTTGCGGGTCCGTGTGTCGATCTTCGTGCCGTACTGCGGACGGGCGAGACAGACAATCATCATAGCCAAAGCACCGCAGACAAGCCAGAACTTCAGCTCGCGCCGCCAGGTTGAGACGTCAGGCATCAAGGCTTTCAGCAGATTCGGTTCGCCGTACTTACGCAGACGACGACGGCGAAGCATATCCGTTGCATAATGCAGCAAGGCTAACAAAGGTATGATAGCCAGGAAATAAAGATATATGGGATTCTCGAATCTAAACACGGAATAATTTTATAATTTTACGATTATACAAATATACGATTATATGAGGTTCAATTGTCCAATTGTCATATTGTCCAATTGTCAAATCAAGGGATTTTCTTTAATATGGTTTCACGCAAGAGGAGCTCAAGGAAGAGCAGCAGGCAAGCGGCTATGGCAAAAGGCGCAAAGGCCTCGTAGCGCTTGGAGTACTGCTTGACGTTCATCTTCGTCTTCTCCAACTTGTCGATTTCCTGATAGACTTCGCGAAGCTTCGCGTTGTTCGTGGCGCGATAGAACTCGCCATTCGTCGTGCTGGCTATGGCTGCCAAAGTCTTGGTGTCGATCTCTACGGGAATATTGATGTATTCGATGCGTCCTCCGACGGGATAAGGATAACGGGCTGTGCCGTTCGTTCCTACACCGATCGTGTAGATGCGGACGCCAAAGCTCTTGGCTATCTCAGCCGCTGTCTGCGGGGAGATATCGCCGGCGTTATTGGAGCCGTCGGTCAGCAGGATGATGACCTTCGACTTGGCTTTCGAGTCTTTCAGGCGGGAGATGGCATTTGCCAGGCCCATACCGATGGCTGTGCCGTCGTCCATCAATCCCCGTTGCACCATATCGCAGCTGACGTTCTGGAAGAGATTCAGCAGCACCGCGTGGTCAGTGGTCATCGGACATTGCGTGAAGGATTCGCCCGAGAAGATGGTCAAACCGATATTGTCGTTCGGACGGCCTGCGATGAACTCCGACGCCACCTTCTTGGCGGCCTCTATGCGGTTGGGGCGCAGGTCCTCGGCAAGCATCGACGTCGAAATGTCCACACACAGCATGATATCAATGCCCTCGATCGTGCGGTCGCTCCACGAGTTGCTGGTCTGAGGACGGCAGAGGACGAGCACAATCATCACGAAAGCCAGGCATCGCAGCAGGAAAGGAGCGTGAATCAGATACTGACGGAAGCTCTTGGGGGCGTGACGGAAGGCTAACGTCGAGGACACCTGCAACGACGACTCACTTTGATGGCTCCTCAGCACATACCATAATATATAAGGTATAAGCAGGAGGAGCAGTAACAGAAGATATGGATTTGCAAATTGCATAGCTCTAACGGATTAAGTCAATAGTAAGATAGACAGCGTAAACGATGGCGACAACAGCCACTACCGTCACCACGCCCATCACGATCTTCATGGTGAGTGAACGGGCTTTGATCTGCTTGACTTCCTCAGGCACGATGACCTCTTCCTCAGGCGTATTGGGATCCACCTCAATCTTCGTTTGATTGATGAAATCGATGGCGCTGACGAGATTGGCATCATTCTCGTTGATCATCGTGGTCCATTTCGCGAATTTCACCAGGTCGGCGGTCGTGAAGAGCTGACGCAGCTCGGCCAGTGCAGTCTCGTCCTGCTCCTGCAACAGTCGTTCGATGATTTCTGAAGAAGTCATCTCCATGGCATTGAAGCCATAGCGCTCGCGAATGTAATTGCGGAGGGTATCAGTGAGTTGCGTGTAGTACTCCTTGCTGTCCTCCTCAGCCCATTTGCGTTCGCCTTTGATGCGCTCAATCTCGTTCATGGCCACCTGATGGGCAGGCAACTTACGCTTGCGACGGATGATCTGGATGAGCGGTTTGTTCTCGCGCCAATGGGTATAGAGCCACAACAGGATGATCAACAACAGCTGGTTGATGACGAAAAACCAGATGACCGGCTTCCAGTCGTCCCACGAGAAGGGATTGCGCTGGATGTCTTTATTGGGGAAGAACTGATCGACATGAACCGTATCAACAGGAATTGTCATCACCTTCAATGCCAACTGCTTAGACTGGTATGGTTGACCATCTACTTCAACCGTAAACGGGGGCAGCAGCACGAAAGCGGAGTCCCAAGCCGTAATGCTATAACGCTGAATGACCTGCATCCGTTTGCCATCGTCGAGCAGGGTCGTATCAGTACCTAACAGATCCACGACCTCGACTTGCTCGTTGATGGGTTGCATCGGACGGAAATCGGGCATCTTCACCTTCTGCTTGGCGCCGCAGGTGACATCGAGCGTCAGTTCGCGCTGCTCGCCAATGAGCAGCAGCAGCGTGTCAATGCGCGCTTCGAAGACGACCTGCGCAAAGCAAGAGAGGGGAAGGCAAGCGATGAAAATAAAGAATCTTATCTTATTCATGATCTCTGTGCAAAAAGCTTGCGGAGAGCGACGACATAATCTTGATCTGTGCGTACGCTCACATGATCCACATTACTGCGCGTAAACGTGTCCTCGAGGCGTTCCTGGCTCTCGCGCCACCACTGACTATGGGCTTTGCGGACGCGCGAGCTGGAGGTGTCAACCCATTGTAGATGACCCGTCTCGGCATCTTTCACGCGCATCAGCCCCACATTGGGCAGCTCGGCAATACGACGGTCATAGACTTGCACTGCCACCACATCATGCTTACGGTTGGCGATGGTCAACGACTGTCGGAAATCGCGCTCGTCGATGAAATCGCTCAGCAGGAAACAGGTGCAGCGGCGCTTGATGACCTGCGTCAGGTACTCTACGGCTTGCTGAATGTCAGTGCGCTGGCTTTCGGGTTTGAAATCAAGCAGTTCGCGGATGATGTAGAGGATATGCTTACGGCCTTTCTTCGGCGGTATGAACTTCTCGATGTGATCCGAAAAGAAGATGACACCGATCTTGTCGTTGTTCTGAATAGCGCTGAAGGCCAAGGTCGCAGCGATCTCGGTCAGCATATCGCGCTTCGTCTGGACAACGGTGCCGAAGTCAAGACTGGCACTCACATCCACCAGGAGCATGACGGTCAGCTCGCGTTCTTCCTCAAACACCTTGATGAAAGGCTTGTTGAAGCGGGCCGTCACGTTCCACTCAATGTCGCGGATATCGTCGCCGTACTGGTACTCGCGCACCTCGCTGAACGCCATACCACGACCCTTGAACGCCGAATGGTATTCGCCAGCAAAAATGTTGTTCGAGAGTCCGCGCGTCTTGATTTCTATCTGACGGACACGTTTGAGTATCTCAGATGTTTCCATTATGGCACTTCTACCTTGTTGAGAATCTTTGAGATGATTTCCTCTGAAGTAACATTATTGGCTTCGGCTTCGTAGGTGAGCCCGATGCGATGGCGCAATACATCGTGAGCCACAGCACGCACATCCTCAGGAATCACGTAGCCACGACGCTTGATGAAAGCGAAGGCACGGGCTGCCAGGGCGAGGTTGATGCTGGCACGCGGAGAGCCGCCAAATTCGATGAAGTCCTTGATTTCCTTCAAACCATACTTGTCGGGGTAGCGCGTAGCAAAGACGATGTCGGCAATATACTGCTCAATCTTCTCGTCGAGATAGACCTGGCGCACGACCTTGCGGGCTTCAGCAATATCATTAGTGCTGAGCACGGGACGCACCGCCACCTGCTCGCCTGTGATGTTCTGGCGAATGATCTTCTTCTCCTCGTCGAGCTTCGGATAGTCGATGACCACCTTCAGCATGAAACGGTCCACCTGTGCCTCGGGCAGCGGATAAGTGCCTTCCTGCTCGATGGGGTTCTGTGTGGCGAGCACGAGGAAGGGGGCTGGCAATTTGAAGGTCTGCTTGCCAATGGTGACCTCGCGTTCCTGCATCGCCTCGAGCAGAGCGCTCTGCACCTTGGCGGGCGCACGGTTGATCTCGTCGGCGAGGACGAAGTTGGCAAACACGGGGCCTTGCTCCACCATGAACTTCTCGTCCTTCTGCGAGTAGATCATCGTGCCGATGACATCGGCCGGCAACAGGTCGGGCGTGAACTGAATACGGCTGAACTTAGCGTCAATCAGCTGAGCCAGCGTCTTTATGGCTAACGTCTTAGCCAGACCGGGAACGCCTTCCAACAGCACGTGGCCATCGGAGAGCAAACCGATGAGGAGGGATTCTACGAGATGACGCTGACCAACAATCACTTGGTCCATACCCGTCATCAGATTGGTGACGAAAGCGCTCTGACGCTCAATGAGGTCGTTCAGTGCGCGAATGTCAATAGATTCTGCCATTTTTCTTTTCTATTTTTTTGAGTTAACTTATTTCTTTTCCAGTTTGGGGATTAACAGCGGCTTGTTCAAGGGCACGACATCGGGATTGTCGATGTGGTTCATGGCGCAGATGTACACATACAGGTTCTTGTCGCCATAATACTGAATAGCCATCTTCGTAAGCATCTTACCTACTTTCATCGTGTCGTTGGCGAGCACGCCGACGATTGCGTATTCACCGCCTTCAATCTGAGGATAGTCTGCGGCAGCCGAGAGGTCGGGTTTCGCATCGGTTTTTGCTTCGAGGGCTGCTTCGGGAGTTGCTTCGGGTTCAACATCATATTCAACAGTCACGCTATCCTCGGGAGCGGTAGCGACCTCGTCTGTCGATGAGGACACTGAGGCGGCAGGCTGTTCTTGATTGCTGCACAGTTCGGGCAGGGCAACAGGATGCCAATAATAGCCGAGGCAATAGCCAATGACAGTGAACAAAAGGGCGGTTAATACAAACCAAAGGGCGTTATGATGATTTTTCTTTTTCATGTTAGCGAATTTATTAGCGGATTCTTTTGTTGGTGCAGCAGGCTCTAAGACAACCTCTTCTCCTGCGAGCTCTTCCTGATCAACAGTTTCTGTTTCCTCGACGACAGTAGGTTCGGCAGCCGGTTCTTCTGCAGGCAGTTCTTCCTGAATAGCTTCAGGCTGTTCTGCTTCTGCTACAGGCTGTTCCGCTTCTGCTTCAGGCTGCTCTGCTTCTGCTTCAGGCTGCTCTGCTTCTGCTTCAGGCTGTTCCGCTTCTGCTTCAGGCTGCTCTTCAACAATAGTCTCTGCAGGTTGTTCCGCGGTTTCCGTCGCAGGCTGTTCCATGAGCGGTTGAATGTTCTGTTCAGCAACGTCAACGTCTTTTTCCACTGTTTCAGCCACTTCTGCTACGACTTCATCATCGGTAGCTTCCATGAGCGCCGTATCCGTACCTTCGTTGAGGATAACCGTTTCAAATTCAATGAACGGTTTGTTCACCGCATCGCGAAGAACGGGATCAGGCGTGAAGCTGACCTTCGTGTGTCCGGCAATCTCGAAATGCTCACCCGTGTTCACGTTGACGCTCTTCCGAGGTTCCACGTCAATAAGTTTGAACGTTCCTAAGCCTTTCACCTTTATGATGTTATCATGCAGCAGTCCTTCGTCGATCAAGGCGAAGAATGATGCCACAAATTCTTCAGCATAACGCACGGGCATGCTGGCACGGCGCGACAGCCCAGAGGCTAGGTCAGCCATGGTGACTCGTTTCTCGCTCATACCTCGCCTCCTTTCTGCATACGACCTTTCATATTGGATGAGGGCTTGAATCCCAGCACCAATTTGGGAGGTACTAACATGCGTTGACCAGAAGGACTGATGACAACACGTTCGAGGCGCTTCTTCACGTCGAACTGTCCGAAGTCTTTCACGAACAGCGAATTGCCCTCCTCGAGTTGCTCTGTCATCTCAGCAATCAGGTGGTTCACGAGCATTTGCGTGTTGCGCGTGTTCAAACCTTCCTTAGCGGATAGCGCTGCTATAAAATCCTTGTTATTCATGATTAAAACTAATATTTCTTAAGATGCCAACGATCCATAGAGGTCGAAATCGTCGGCACTAGTGATTATGATATCGTAGAATTGTCCGATGATGAGCGGGTTGTCCTTCAGCGGTATCAGCACCTCGGGATCTACTTCCGGCGAGTCGTACTGCGTGCGTCCGACGAAGTATTCGCCCTCCGTGCGGTCGATGATCACGCGTTGTGTGGTACCGACCTTCGCCTCCTGCACCTCTGCTGAAATGCGCTGCTGCAGCCGCATGAGCTTCGAGAGGCGCGCCTGCTTCACCTCTTCAGGGATATCGTCGGCATAATGTTCGGCGCTGTAGGTTCCTTCTTCTTCGCTATAGGCAAAGGCGCCCATACGTTCGAACCGTGCCCAGCGCGTGAAATCCAACAACTCCTCGAAAGCCTCATCCGTCTCGCCCGGATGACCAACCATAAGCGTGGTGCGCAGATGCAGGTCGGGAATCTCACGGCGTATGCGTTCCACGAAGGCATAGGTTTCTTCCTTGGTGATATGACGACGCATGGCTGTCAGCACGGGATCTGCGATGTGTTGCAAGGCGATGTCGAGATAACGGCAGATGTTCGGGTGACGCTTGATGACGTCAAGCAGTTCCCAGGGAAAGTCCGTTGGATAGCCGTAGTGCAGACGGATCCATTCGACGCCTTCGATGTCAGCCATCCGGTCGATGAGCTCGGCAATAGCGCGACGGTGGTAGAGGTCAACGCCATAGAACGTCAGCTCCTGTGCGATGACATTAAACTCTTTGACCCCCATGGCCACCAGCTGACGCACTTCATCGAGGATCTCGTCCATCGGACGGCTCACATGAGCGCCGGTGATGATGGGTATGGCGCAGTAGGAGCAGTGGCGATTGCAGCCTTCGGAGATCTTGACGTAAGCGTAGTGTGAAGGTGTGGTGATGACGCGGTTGGGCTTCAGCGTCTCGTCCCAGGCTTCTCCGAGGTCTGCGAGGAGTTTCGGCCAGTCGAACTTTCCATACCAGCCGTCCACTTCGGGTATCTCCGCCTTCAGCTCGGTGAGATAGCGCTGCGAGAGGCAGCCCATGACGTAGAGCTTCTGCAAAGGAGGCAAGGAAGTGCTGACGGACAAACCGTCAGCCACAGAACCCGCTGCGGGGTACTTGCGCTGCCCCTGCTCGAGAATCACATTGATGCTCTCCTCCTTGGCATCGCCGATGAAGCCACAGGTGTTGACGATGCAAATGCCGCCTTCGGTGCGCTCTGGATCGTGCTGCACACGAAAACCGGCACGACGCAGTTGCGCCATCAGGCGTTCGCTGTCCACGAGGTTCTTGGAGCAGCCAAGGGTGAGAAGGTCAATAGAAGTAGCAGACCCACCACCCGCAGACCCAGCAGCAGATATCCCCCGCGCAGACCCAGCAGCAGATCCACCCCCCTGTCCCTCCTTATGAGGGAGGGGAGTAGAATGTATTGGTGTATTCGGGGTATGAGTCTTCATATTATTGCTTCAAACGAAATTAAAAAAATATTCTTGAAGGTAACCGCTCCCTCCCTTATAGGGAGGGCGGGGTGGGTCTGTGGTGGATCTGCTGGTGGGTCTTTGCGGGTCTTTATTCTCCAAACAAAGAATTCACGAACTCTTTCCTGTTGAAGGGCTGCAGGTCTTCCATACCTTCGCCGAGACCGATGTAACGGACGGGAATCTTGAATTGATCGGAGATGCCGAGCACCACTCCACCCTTCGCTGTGCCGTCGAGCTTGGTGATGGCCATTGAGGTGACATCAGTGGCTGCGGTGAACTGCTTGGCCTGTTCGAAAGCGTTCTGACCTGTGCTACCATCGAGCACCAGCATCACATCATGCGGCGCCTCGGGCACTACTTTTTGCATCACGCGCTTGATCTTCGACAGTTCGTCCATGAGGCCCTTCTTGTTGTGCAGACGTCCTGCGGTGTCGATGAGGACCACGTCCACGTCGTTAGCCACAGCACTCGACAGGGTGTCGAAAGCCACGCTGGCAGGATCGCTGCCCATCTGCTGCTTCACGACGGGCACACCGACGCGTTCGCCCCAGATGACAATCTGTTCTACAGCGGCAGCACGGAAAGTGTCGGCAGCGCCGAGCATGACCTTCAGGCCGGCCTGCTTGAACTGCCAGGCGAGCTTACCGATGGTGGTGGTCTTGCCTACGCCGTTGACACCGACGACCATGACGACGTAAGGCTTCTTGCCTTCCGGAATCTGGAAGCCCTCGGTGTCACTGGTGTTGTTCTCGGTCAGCAGGGCGGCGATCTCATCGCGCAGGATGGCATTGAGTTCGCCGGTGCCAACATACTTGTCTCGTGCCACACGTTCCTCGATCCTACGGATGATGTTCAGTGTCGTATCGACGCCCACGTCCGAGGTGACGAGCACCTCCTCGAGGTTGTCCAACACGTCGTCATCGACCTTAGTCTTACCTGCCACGGCACGCGTCAGTTTACCAAAGAAACTCTCCTTGGTTTTCTCGAGACCTTTGTCCAGCGTCTCCTTCTGCTGTTCCTTATTTTTGGAGAAGAAATTGAAAAATCCCATGTGCATTTCGTTTTAGCGGCTGCAAAGATACACAATTGTTCCTTAAGGAACAAGCGTTTTAGAAAGATTAACTCTACTTTAGGTTTTGAGGTTTTATGGTTGTAAGGTTGTGAGGTGCCCTAAAAACCTAATACCTTCAAAACCTCAAAACCTCAAAACAAAAACTCTCCCCTGACTTCGAGAGCCAGAGGAGAGATTAACATTGATTCCGCAAGCGACACGCAAGGTGTCGACAAACGGATTTTCTGGAAGTTCGGTTTGCGAAGATTAGTTCTTGAAGAATGCCTCGACGGCTTCATTGGGAACCATTTTCTCATCGAAGGCGTAAGAACCTTTTTCGTTCTTCACCATCTTGATGACCTTTGTGTAGCTACGGCCATCGGTCTTACCTGTTTGCAGGGTTGCGACTGTCTTTTTTGCCATGGTGCTTCAGTTTTTACTTGATTTCCTTGTGAACCGTCATGCGCTTGAGAATCGGATTGTACTTCTTCAACTCGAGACGCTCGGGAGTGTTCTTTCTGTTCTTCGTGGTGATGTAACGGGAGGTGCCGGGGAGACCGCTCTCCTTCATTTCAGTGCATTCGAGAATCACCTGTACTCTATTGCCTTTTGCTTTCTTTGCCATTGTTGTTTACGTGTTAAGTGTTAAACGGATGGACAATCGGTGGCTTACTGCAAGTAACCCTTTTCGGCAGCCTGCTTGATAGCAGCGTCGAGACCGATTTTGTTAATCAAGCGCAGGCCAGCAGCCGAGATGTTCAGGCTGATCCAGCAATCTTCCTCTACCCAGTAGAACTTCTTGGTGAAGAGATTCACGTCAAAGACGCGCTTTGTACGGCGCTTAGAGTGCGACACATTATTTCCGTGCATCGCTCTTTTTCCGGTGATTTGACAGATCTTAGACATTTTCTAATCTTTCCTTTTTGTAACTTCCAAAAAATTACTTCTTCCAAACAGGGCGCAAAGGTACAGCTTTTTTCTGAATCCACAAAGTTTTCAGCCTCTTTTTTTCATTCTTCGCCCACGGGGAAGTCATTTTTGAGCTTTTCGAGGAGCATTTTGAGGGCTACAAGGGTCGCATGAGCCACATTTTCTTCGCGTCCATCGTCGCCCGTGAGTTCGCGGACGATGACCTCATCCTTTGTTCCTACGGCCACGAAGATCGTGCCCACGGGCGCCTCCGGTCCTCCGCCGGGACCCGCAAAGCCGGTCACGGCTACCGCATAATCGGTCTGCAGGTGCTCCAAAGCACCGTTGACCATGGCGCGTGCCACATCTTCGCTCACGGCACCCTTCTCGTCGAGCATCTCCTTGGGAACGCCCAACAGCTGCTCCTTCAGTTCGTTGACATACGTGATGACGCCTCCGCGGAAGAAATTACTCGCACCAGGCACGGCCGTGATAGCTGCTGCCACGAGGCCCGACGTGCAGCTCTCGGCTGTCGAAAGCGTTTTGCCGGCACGCCACAGATATTCGCTGATCTCTCTTGAAATAACTTTTGCTTGTACGCTCATAATTTATGCACGACCTTGGTCGTTGTTTAAAGTTTAAGGTTTAAAGTTTAAAGCGCCACACGCGAGAAAGCAGGCGCTTCCATCGGACAGAAATCCTTGTCGGCATACTTGAAAGCACCGGTGATGGCAATCATCGCAGCATTATCTGTCGTAAAGCTGAATTTCGGGATATAGATTGTCCAGCCGTAGCGGCGGGCGTGATCCTTGAAGGCTTCACGCAGTCCCGTGTTGGCGCTGACGCCACCGGCCACAGCCACGTGTTTTATCTTCAAGTCCTTGGCCGCGCGGCGTAGCTTGTTCATGAGGATATCCACGACGGTCTTCTCCAACGACGCCGCCAGGTCTTCCTTGTGATGCTCGATGAAATCGGGATCTTCCTGCAGCCAATCGCGCAGATTATACAGGAACGAGGTCTTCAGACCGCTGAAGCTATAGTCGTAGCCCGGTATAGCAGGCTTCGAGAAATGATAGGCCTCGGGATTACCCTGACGTGCCAGACGGTCGATGATAGGACCGCCGGGATAGCCTAAGCCCATCACCTTGGAACATTTGTCGATGCACTCGCCCGCCGCATCGTCTATCGTCTGACCGATAATCTGCATATCGTTGTAGGCCTTCACCAGCACGATCTGCGAATTGCCGCCACTAACAAGGAGGCAGAGGAAGGGGAAGGGAGGAAGAGAAGACCCAGCAGCAGCCCCACCATCTGCAGACCCACCCCCCTGCCCCTCCCTGTGAGGGAGGGGAGTAGAATGTTCTGAGCAGGCATCCGCTTTGTCTCCATTCTCCTTTATCTTCTCTTCTTGAGAGTGACCACTCTCCCCCTTTAGGGGGAGCGGGGAGGGGGTCTGCTCCCTTATAAAATGCGCCAGCACGTGCCCTTGCAGGTGGTTGACATCAATCATAGGAATGCCTAATGAGGCGGCAAAGCCCTTGGCGAAGCTCACGCCCACGAGCAGCGAACCCATCAAACCGGGACCGCGCGTGAAGGCCACAGCGCTCAGCTCCTCCTTCGTCACGCCTGCCCGTTTCAGCGCCTGATCCACTACGGGTACTATATTTAATTGATGCGCGCGCGAGGCCAGCTCCGGAACGACGCCGCCGTAAGCCTCATGCACAGCCTGCGAAGCCGTCACGTTCGACAACAGGTAGCCATCGCGAATCACTGCCGCCGAGGTATCGTCGCAACTACTTTCTATGCCTAATATGACTATAGGTTTATTCTTCATATTTCATTTTTCACTTTTCACTTTTTCATTTTTCGTTTTTTCAATGCGTCAGCACCTCCACTCCATGTTCCGTCATGACGAACGTATGTTCCCATTGTGCGCTGGGCAGTTCGTCCTCGCTGACGATGGTCCAGCCGTCTTCCTCGTCGCAGAACACCTCGTAGGTGCCCATATTGATCATCGGTTCGATGGTGAAGACCATGCCAGGGACGAGGAGCATACCAGTACCTTTGTGACCATAGTGATCCACGTCCGGCTCTTCGTGGAACTCCAGTCCTACGCCATGACCGGCCAGGTCGCGCACGACGGAGAAGCCGTTCTTGTGGGCGTGCTTCTGGATGGCATTGCCGATATCGCCGACATAAACGTAAGGCTTCGAGCACACCTCCTCGCCTATCTTCAGGCACTCCCACGCCACATCCACCAGCTTCTGTTTCTTTGCCGAGGTCTTGCCGCCCACGACATACATCCGCGAGGCGTCGGCGTAGTAGCCGTCAAGGATTGTGGTGCAATCCACGTTGACGATGTCGCCATTGCGCAGCACCTCCCATTCGTTGGGGATACCGTGGCACACCACCTCGTTGACACTCGTGCAGCACGACCGGGGGAAGCCCTCGTAGCCCAGGCAAGCCGAAGTGGCGCCGTGGGCTGCCGTGTATTCCGCCACGAGATCATCGATTTCCTGCGTACACATGCCGGCATGGATCTTGTCGGTCAGCATATCCAGTATGCCCGTGTTGACGACTCCCGCCCGGCGGATGCCCTCGATCTGCTCGGGCGTCTTAATGAGTGCACGTGACGGCACTACCTTGCCGCGCTCCTGCGCAGCCAGGATGATACGGTCCATTTCAGTCAGTTCCTGACCCTTCGGCACCGTCCAAAACATCTTCTTTTTCTTGTTCACGGGTGCAAAGGTACGACTAACTGAGCGAAATGCAAAAGAAAACTCCGTTTTTCTTTTCTTTTACCCGAAAAATATTCACACAGGTGTGTCGCCTCCGAAGTTTCCTTATTTCAGAACTCAATGACGACGAGGCTGTAGGGAGGAAGAGAAAGGGAGGGGGTGAGGGATGTGAGGGTTGAGGGTTGGGGCTTAGCGTCGGTGGCATCCCAGTTGCCGGAGAGTGTAGTGATGCGGGCTGTGGCAGGCAGGGAAAGGGCTGCAGCATCAAGCTGAGCATCAACGGCGACGGGCAGGAGGTTGACGAGCTTCACGTAGGTGCGACCCGTACGGCTGTCGTGCACGGTGCTGGCGACGAGGCGGCGCAACGCTTCTGGCGAAAGGGAACGGGATTGACCGTCGTGCTGATGAGCTGCCGTGATCGTCGTAGGCAGATAGCGGTCGCCCTGGCTCTGTCCACAGAGGAGCTGAGCGTAGTAATCGACGGTGGGATAGACCGTGGCGTTGTCAAAATAGATGAGGTCGGGATTCCATTGCGTGTGACCATGCTTAGCCAGCAGGGGGGCGTAGGAACTCATGGCCACGACGTCGCCATTGCGTTCGAGGTTAAGGATGTGAAGGGCACAGGTGAGCGCCGTCTGAATGGTGGATTTACGCCCGGGGCCGTGGCTGGCATATTCGCCGAGATAGACCTTCGAGGCCGAGCGGTCGTAGTGGTCGTAGTAGTCCTGATTGTTGATATACCAGCCCGGCGCAACATAATAGTGCTCATCGACCATGTCGATGTGGTTGTCCTTGGCCAGTCGCCATCCCTGCTCGTAGTCGCTGCCCTCGAAGAAAGGACCTACGGTGCCGCAGACGATGATGTCGGGATAGCGCTGCTTGACGGCCTCGATGATGGCGAGGTAACGCTCGGTGAACACTTCAGAGATGAGATCCTCATTGCCGATGCCGAGGTATTTGAGGTTGAAGGGCTTGGGGTGACCGGCTTCGGCACGCATACGTGCCCATTTGCTGGTCTTAGGATCACCGTTTGCCCATTCGATTAGGTCGAGAATGTCCTGCTTGTACTGTTCGAACTCGGGGCCGAAGGGAATACCGCCCTGCTGGCCGCCACCGCCGGTGCTGCTGTTCTGACAAGGCACGCCGGCAGCGAGGACGGGCAACGGCTCGCAGCCGAGGTCCTCGCAGAACTGGAAGAACTCGAAGAAGCCGAGGCCGCGCGTCTGGTGGTACCCCCAAATGTTGCGCAGGGGCTGACGTTCCCACATCGGGCCTATGGTTTGCTTCCAATGGTAGATATTACCGAGGCCGTCGCCGTGGGTGACGCAACCTCCGGGAAAACGCATGAAGCGCGGATGGAGGTCGGCCAGTGACTGAGCGAGGTCGGCACGCATACCATTCTTGCGATTCTTGAAGGTTTTCTGCGGGAAGAGGCTGACGAAGTCAATGGCTACGCGCCCTGCGGCGGTGGGTTGGATAAGGAGATGAGCATCGGCGGCATCTTCCTTCGCCGTGATGACGGCCTTCACCTGCCGCCACGAAGCCGAGGGCGCTGCGAGCGTCGTCTCGCCGATGATGCGGTCGGCCTGGCGAAGCTGAACGCGTAACTTGCCAGCCTTGCCGGAGAGCTGATGGGCGAAGAGGCTGACATCGTAGCGCTCGCCCTTGCGAACGACGATACCGTCGAAGCCGTCGTTCTCGAGCGCTGCGCCTGGCGTAGTGACGTCGAGCACGGCATAATGCTGCTGGTTGGCGTGCAGGGGTTCGTCGGTGGCGATGGCAAAGGTCATCCCTTCGCCGCTGACGGCCCACGAATTGGTCAGCGTCCAGTTGGGCTCGCGGCCGCCGTCCTTGGGGTCGTACTCGAAGTCGCGATTCTGAAGGAGCTCGGCGTAAAGACCGCCGTCGGCGCTGTAGTTGATATCCTCGAAGAAGATGCCGAGGAGCTTGTCGGAGATGGCCATTGGCGCTGCGCCGTCGATGGCGACACGAGCAGTAACGCGCTGCGAGAGGAGATCCTTGAAGCGCACCTGGTCATCGGCCAACGACTCGTTGTTGCGCCGGTTGCGCTCGTTCTGCGCTATCTTAGCGTTCTCCATCGCCTCGACCATGGCGTATGGCACGCGGTTGACGGAGCCGCGGAACGTGCGTCCGTCGATGACGCCATCATGCAAACCGGCATCGTAGGCTTGGAAGCGCTGGCGCACAGCTTCAGTCGTTGGCAGGAAGGGATAATCCTGCGGCAGCCAATGGATGAGGTCGCGGGAGCGAGCCACGGCATATTGATTGGCGCTGTCGTTGAGACGGAACTCCAGGATCCACGAACCGTCGCCGGCCGGCATGAGAACCGGCGTGTGCATCTTTTTCTCGCGTCCCCATGCGCCGTAGTCGCTGCTTACAAACGCAGCGCCGTCGGCAATGTGTTTCCACGTTCTGCCGTTGCCCGACCAGGCAAAGGAGAGACCGCGCCCGGGGTCGGTGTTGTAGGCGAAGAGATAGACGGAATCGGGTACGTTAGCCCGAAGGGATGAAGAACAAAGCGTGAGGAACAACGCGAGGAAAAACGAACGACGGCGCATGGGAGCGTGGTTTTAGGAGTTGGAATGGGGATTACTGAGCAGCGCGCTGGACGAAGGGGATGGTGTCAACGATGAACTTACCGGTGGAGCTGTTGGCACCCATCGTGCTGAGGAAGAGGGTATCGTAACGTGCTGAGTGCGTCAGGTTGGGTTCAATGGCGAGGTTGATGCACTGGCGACCGCTGTGGCCTTGAGCGACTGCGGGCTTGATCCACGAGTTGCGAGTGCCCTGCAGCTTCCAGTCGGCTTGGACGGTGAACACGATACTGTCGGTTGGGGCATTAGCCAGCACGACCAGTGAGGAGAGGGAGTCGCGCGAGGTGAGCACGGTGTGAGTGTCATCGCTGACAACGTAACGAAGAGGACGCGTGACGTTGAGGTAAGGCAGCTGGATGAAACCGCCGCTGCAGGTGAACTCGCCCGCACCGAGGTCAACGCGCACAGTGCGTTTCCTGCCCGTTGTGTTGGACGTGAAACGGACGGGGCCGCTGACATAGTAGATGGCACCTTTTTCCATCTTGAAATCGGGCTGCATAAGTTCGCCGTCCATCGTGCACCAATCCTTGTCGGAATCGGAGTAGTCGAGCGTGAGCTTCCACGGCTCAGTCGTAGCGAAGACAATACTGTCAACGAACTGGTCGGCGTAAACACGTTTGTAGCCTAAGAAATAAGGATCGGACTGAGAATTGGGATAGACGAACTGCACGTAGTGGTTTCCTGTTTCGTTGTTGCAACCCCAAAGGATGAGGCCGGAAAGGAGGAGGAGGGAGAATGAACGGAAGTGTCTCATAATCATATATGTGTTAATGCGTTAATACCATTGAATGGAGTTGGTGTAACCGCTGCTCTTCTTCCATCGCAGGGCATCAGCCAGGGTCGAGGCGTTGGCCTGGAAAGTGAAGTTGTAGGAGGTATAGGGCGAGATGACCACGCTGCACGACATATTGAAGCAATGGAGGTCGCGCGAGAGGGAGGCGGTGGTCATCGAGAGCTTGTGGAAATTGAAGTCGTAGCCCGACGACCACGAGATATTCCATCCGGAGGCAATCTGGATGTTGCCCGAGAAGTTGAGCGTGTGGGTCAACTGGAAGGGATAGCGCATTCGCTTGGGGTTGATCTCGGCAGAGGTGTTCTCGCGCATGGAAATACCATAGGAGAGGGAAACGGACCACGGCAGCTGGAACTTGACATAGCCGTCGTCGTCGAGCGAGCCCTGCCCACTCTTAGCGCCCCGCTGCCCCTTCGTGAGTTCGGGGTCCATATTGGATTCGTTGATGTCGGTCTCCTCCTCCTCTTCGTCTTCACTGTTCTCTTCGGCGGTCTGCTCCTTCTCCTTGTTCTTGCCCGTAATCTTATCCCAGAGTTTCTTGAACGTCTGGTTGTTAAGGGTGTAGGAGAGGTTCTGACTCATGCCTTGGAAACGTCCGAAGCGGCCGTAGCTGTACTCGGTGCGATTGCCCACATAGACACCTCCATTCTCGTTGAACTCGTAGGCATAGGTGGCAAACTGGGCATTGAGCGAGAAGGTGTAGCTCTTGGTGAGTTTGAGGCGAATACGCATATTCAGGTCGGAGAGCGGTTTCTCCTTAGCTGCCATATTATAGGACATAGATGCACCAAGCTCGTCGATGAGGCTCACCTTCTTGGTGGAGTCGTTGGCGGTGCGCAGCTTCATCTCGAGGTTATTGCCTATGTCGATGTTGATACTACCATTCATTCCCTTTCCCGGCACGCCGTAGAGCTGACCTTGGAAGGGAGAATAGGATACGGTGCTGACGTTGCCGTCCTTGTCGGTCTTGACATACGTGTCGTAGAAGCCGAACCCCGAAGCGCCGAAGTCGGGGGCATAGGAGAGGCTGATGGTCGGCGTGAGGACATGGCGAATGGCCATGATCTTCTTGCCAATCAGCGGCGTATAGGTGCCGTAGAGTTTCGTTGACGCCGAGAGCGAGAAATTGAAATCATATACGTTATAGAAGCCATAGGTCGTGTCGGCCCTTTCCTTCTGGGCACTCTCGTTCCACGAACGGTTGACCTTGTGGGTGTACATACGATCGGTGAAGGTGAACGAGGGCGTCACATTAATGTAATTAAGGACGCTGAATGAGGCGTTGACGGGAATCTGATGGCGCATACCATTCTTCCAGTCCTTGATGAAATTGGACTTGAGGAGTTTGTCCTCCTTGGTGGCGATACTGTTGGAGAACGTTCCGGTGTAGCTCATCGCTATCTTCTCGTACCATCGTTCGGCACCTACTTTCTTCTTGCGCTTGAAGGGATTGAAGCGGGCAAGAGAGATATTGAGCGAGGGCAGCGTCATCGAGATGCTGGAATCGCGCACGTTCTGCGACAGGTTCATCGTGGCGGAAATCGTTAGACCGATGTCGGCAAACGAACGGCTGTAGGAGATGGAGGACGTACGGGTGCTTTGGCTGCGAGCCTGCGGATTGTAGCGCGAATTGATATTGTTCTGCTCGAAGCTCGACGTGGCGAAATTGACGCTGGCGGAGAAGCTCTGCGCCGGATTGGCCTTGGAATCCTGACGATGGCTCCATTGGAACTTGAAGCTCCTCGAAACGGAGTAGTCGGGCATATTACGCTCACCCTCGACCGTGTTCTGGAAGGCGAAATTGACCGAACCGCTGAAACGGTAGCGCTTCTTGTAAGTGCTCTGTGCCGAAATGCCCCACGAACCTTTCGTGTAGATCTCGCCTAAGAGTTTTAAATCGACGCGGTCGCTGATGGCCAGATAGTAACCGCCGTCGCGAAGGTAGAAGCCGCGCGTCGATTCGTCGCCATAGGTCGGCATGATGATACCGCTGGAATAGGTGTTGGAGAAGGGGAAGAAGCCGTAGGGGATGGCCAAAGGCAGCGGCACGTCCTCAACGACGAGGTAAGCGGGACCGAAAACCACATCTTTGCCGGGTCGCACCTTGGCACGGGAAAGGGCAAGGTAGAAGTGAGGATGCTTGGCATCGCAGGTCGTGTACTTGGCATGAGCGACATACATCGTACCCGCCGAGTCACGCTTGCTCTCCTGACTGGTCATGTAGCCCTCGCCCTGCTCGGTGAATACGTTATGGATGAAAGCCTTACGCGTCTTGAAGTTATAGGCTATATCATCGGGCTCATAGGTGTCTTCGCCTTGCTTGAACGTGGGCGGAACGACCATATTACCCAAGGAATCGCGCGTGCCGTAAGCATGAACGATACTGCTGTCCACGCTCATGGAGATGAGGTTAGACGAGAGTTCCAGGTTCTGGTAGTTCACCTTGGCGTCGCCGTAGAAATTGACACGATTGAGGAGATAGTCAAAGGTGATGGAGTCCTTGGCCTTGAAATCCACGGGCGCATCCAACGCGTTCTTGCTCTGCTTCGAGGAATCGATCTTCAAGGTGTCAACTCCCGTGTGACCCGAGCGGCCGAGATAGACGGTGTCGCCACGGACGATCAGGAATCGTGTGGAATCGTTGAGGATGCGCTCGGCCAGCGAATCCATACTTAGCGTGTCATGCTGCAAGGCATTCGACAGCTTGCTCAACGAAAGGGAGTCCACAACGCCAAGGCTGTCGAGCTTGGTCAACGTGGAGTCGATGATCGCCACGAGCGTGTCGGACGAGGGAATCACGGCAGCAACGGCTTCGGCGACGGCATCCGTCAGCGCCGTGTCGCCGATCGTGGTGGCTGGAACGAGGGAATCGACGGGCTGCCCGAGGCGCCCGGTGGTGTCAAGCCGTACGCTGCCTTGTGCAGAAACAGCAGAACGCTCGCTACGCGGAGCTGTCGTGGAACAGGCGGCAACGAGGATGGCGAGTATGCTGGCAATGAGCCATCTAAGGGTTAAATGTCGATTCACTTCTAAGTAAGAATGGCGCACCTTGCGCGAAATCTCGTGCAAAAGTACACTAACTCGCGCGCATAAACAAATAATTTAAGGGTTATTTGCGCCTTTTGCACAGATTTTAGGATTCGGGGCGCATGTAGGGTCAGTCCGCAAAGCGCTCCAACCAAGCCTTCATGCGCTGTACGCTCTCGTCGCCGAACTTCTCCAAACTGCGCAAAACTTGCTCCGGCGTACGGGTTCGCTCGAGGTGTGTCTTTGAGAAAAACTTGTCGGCGTAGCAGATGATCTGTTCCTCTAAAGTCTCGGGGAGGTAATCGCGGACGGGCAGCGGTAATTGCTGGCTGACGATGGCCTCGGCGGTCAGACCAGTGCCAGTGTGGCGCTCGGCGACACGGGCATGAAGGGGAAGTCCCTCGCGGCGCAACAGTTCGGCGCCAAGAAGACCATGACGGATGTATGGCTCATGGCCAAAACACTGAATGCCAGGAGCATCGGTGAGGAAAATACCGATGTCATGGAGCATTGCGGCTTCCTCGAGGAAACGCAGATCAAGACAAAACTCGGGATGACGACGAGCTACGTCAAGCGCGAAATCAGCAACGCTGCAGCTGTGGGTCAGGAGTATGTGACGCAACGGTTCGTTGTCGGCGTAGTACTTATCGACAACAGCCAGCCAGCATGAAGGATCGGAAGAGGTTATCGCAGATTCCATTTCTTTCCGTTTTGAATGATGATACCACGGGTGCTTCGTTGAGCCGGACGGCCGGACAGGTCAAAGGCGGGATACATAACCGATGAGCCGGCTTCGGAAGCGCGATTGTCGATGCCGACCGGGATGCTTGTCCAGAAATCGGCCTCGGCCTTTACGACCCAAGGACAGCGTAATAAGAAATGATAGCGCGTCTCGGGCTGCAGATGACGAAAGGTGACCGTTCGCACTTCCTCCGCGCCGCCGGCCAAATCGACCACCCACCAATGACGGAGATCTTCCTCCTGACCATCGGGAGCCAACGACAAAGTGACCAAAGAACCAGCGAAGCCCGAAGTGGCACGGTTGGCTACGGGCACCGAGATCGTGGCCTCATATTCACCTCCGTCTGTCGGCTTCACCTCGACCGTCGCACTACCCCACTCCAGCCTTGGTGGCTTGCCCTGACCAATCGTCACGGGCATCGTGAAAGGAATCGTTTCATCGTCATGAGAGATGCCCAGCAGGCGGTCGCCCTTCTCCGTGAACCGAAGATAGACGCGCTGCGAGCGCGACTCATGAGGCTGGAGGGTGAGGGCAGAAAGTCCAACGTAATCGGCCTGATAGAAGACGGCCGTGTCGGTGGGCAGATAGGTCATCACCTCGTAGGTGTAGGTGACGGTCTGGTCGCCGGTGTTCAGGAAATGGAAGTCAGCAGGGACGAAGCCCTGAAGGTCGGGCTCGCGAAGGAACGTAACGTCTTGAAGCTGAACGCCCAAGGCATCAAGGCTCATCGTGTCCAAAGCAAGCGGCTCCACATCAGGCGAAGGATGCATCATGAGCAACGACTGATTGCAAAAGAACCCTTCGGGAACACCCGTGGTGTCGTCGTCGTAAGGTTCCCAGGGAGTCAGCCAGTCGAGGTCATACCAACCATCGTAGTTGCCATTATAGCCCCAGTTGACATGATAATACCCGCGAGCATCAACGCCATCGATGTTGAAAGCGTGACCGCTGAGTTCCATATTATGACCCGTGTAGGCCACGGGGCGGCCACTGCGCAATTCGTTCTGAATCAGCGCGTGCCAGCGCTCGGGGGTGTAGAACACGCGATCGGTGCAGCGCACCATTCCGTAGCCGAAAGCTCGCTTCAGGGGCTCCACGGCATTGTAGGTGTTGGCACCCGAAGAATGAAGCCCGTAGTTCATCCTCACAGCCATGCCACACGCCAGCGACACCAAAGCGATGGCACTGCCCTGATCTTCGTTCCACCCTTGGCGATAGTCGAGAAGATAGTTGTCCCAGTCGAAGCGAGTACCGGGCATTAGGTCGTCGATAATATAGTTGTCTGTCTTCCAGCCGTGCAGCGTATCGAGCAACGCTTCGGGATAACGATAGTATGCCATGATTTGCTCGATGCAGGTGGCCACACAGCCTGATAGGCAGCGCTCTTCGCTCACCGTGCCGTCGTCATAAGTCCATCGAGGACACAGCAGGTTGTACGGAGCCTCCTGGTCGCGAATCGACGACAGCAGCGGAGCAACAGGCTGGATGGGCGCTGAGTTCCCTTCCAACGACCGCCGAACAAGCCGTGCCTGAGAGGAACTTTGACGGTTGGAAGACGGACGGAACGCCAACGAACGCCCGCGAATCAGTTCACGCAGCGACGGGGGCATCAAGACCGTGCGCTCTATGCCGTGTGCCAAAGGTTCGCCATCAAGCCACAAGTCGCTTTGCGCAAACATCGGGCCGACAGCCACCAACGGCAGCAGGAGAAGAGCTAACAACCGGCGCATGAACGGATTATCTACAGGAGGCTATGATGTCAAGGCACTCGCGGCATTTGTCGGTCACGTACTGCCAATCCTCGGCGGCAACTTTCTCCTTCGGGAACAGTTTCGACCCCATACCGACGCAGAAGACGCCAGCCTTGAACCAGGCGCGCAGGTTTTCGGCATCGGGCGAAACGCCACCCGTGACCATCACCTTCGACCAAGGCATTGGAGCCATCAGACCTTTCACCATGTTAGGTCCATAGACATCGCCGGGGAAGAGTTTGGTCAGGTCGCAGCCCAGCTCCTGAGCTTTGCCGATCTCGCTGACGCTGCCGCAACCGGGGCAGTAAGGCACGAGACGACGGTTGCAGACAGGCGCGATTTCGGGATTGAACAGCGGACCGACGACGAAGCAGGCGCCGAGCTGCAAATACATTGCAGCCGTGGGTGCATCAACGACGCTGCCGATGCCCAACGCCAGTTCCGGACATTCCTTGGCGGCAAATTTCACACATTCGGCAAACACCTCCTGCGCGAAGTCGCCACGATTCGTGAACTCGAAGGCGCGCACACCGCCATCGTAGCAAGCCTTGATGACCTGCTTGGCGACCTCGGCATCCTTGTGGTAGAACACTGGCACCATCGGTGCCTCCTTAATCTTGCTGAGAACAGCTAACTTATCAAAACGAGCCATCTGATTCTATTTGGTAATTTGACTATTAGACAATTGTCCAATTAAGTTATCGTTGCACGCGACCGCTGGCGTTGCCGCCAGCCAGGGATTCCACTTCCTCGACGCTGACGAGGTTGAAATCTCCGTTGATGGTGTGCTTCAAAGCGCTGGCTGCTACGGCAAACTCGAGCGCCTCGCCCTGCGTGGCCTTCGTCAGCAAGCCGTGGATCAAGCCGCCGGAGAAGCTGTCGCCACCACCGACGCGGTCGATGATCGGGCTGATGTCGTAGCGCTTCGACTGGTAGAACTCCTTGCCGTCGAAGATGAGGGCCTTCCAACCGTTGTGTGTAGCCGAGAAACTCTCGCGGAGCGTGCTGACAACATATTTGAAGCCAAACTCTTCGCGCATCTGACGGAAGATGCCTTCGTAGCCGGATGCATCGGTCTTGCCACCCTCGACGTCGGCATCAGGCTTGAAGCCGAGGCACAGTTCTGCATCCTCCTCGTTGCCGATGCAAACATCGACATACTGCATCAAGGGGCGCATGATTGAGATGGCTTTTGCGCTCGTCCACAGTTTCTTGCGGAAGTTGAGGTCCACGCTCACGGTGACACCGTGACGCTTGGCAGCCTCGCAGGCCAGACGCGTCAGCTCAGCTGCCTTGTCGCTAATGGCAGGGGTAATGCCACTCCAGTGGAACCAGTCGGCGCCTTCCATGATCTGGTCGAAATCGAAATCCGAAGGTTCGGCTTCAGCGATGGCGCTGTGAGCACGGTCGTAGATAACCTTCGACGGACGCATCGAGGCACCAGTCTCGGCGTAGTACAAACCGATGCGATCGCCGCCGCGAACGATATAACGCGTGTCAACGCCATAGCGGCGCAGCGCGTTGACGGCAATCTGACCAATCTCATGCTTGGGCAGCTTCGACACGAAATAAGCCTCGTGACCGTAGTTGGCCAGAGAGATAGCCACATTAGCCTCACCGCCACCTGGGATGATGCGGAAGCTCTCGCTCTGAATAAACCTGTCGTTGCCTGAAGGGGAAAGGCGAAGCATAATCTCGCCTAAAGTAACAATCTTCATAGATGGAATACCTGATTGATGAATGAATGATTATAAATTCGCTGCAAAGGTAATAAAAAGTTGATAGTTGATCGTTGATAGTTGAAAGTTTTTGCCTTTTTGCGCCATTATTTGTCATTTATCATTATTATTTATCATTTATTCATTAAAAATGCGTACCTTTGCGACCTGAACCGTCAAATCGTCAATCCGTATGAACAAGGGTTTGTTAGCCCTCAGTCCCTTAGCCGTCTTCCTGATCGTTTACGTGGGAGTCAGCGTCGTTGCGGGTGATTTCTACGCCGTCCCCATTAGCGTAGCTTTCCTCGTCACGAGCCTGTACGCCATTGCCACGACGCCACACCTGTCCCTTCGCCAACGCATCGATATGTTTTCGACGGGCGCCGGCCATCCCGACGTGATGCTAATGGTCTGGATCTTCATCCTTGCCGGAGCCTTTGCGAGTTCGGCCAAGGCCATGGGTGCCATCGATGCTACGGTTCAACTGACGCTTCAACTATTGCCCGATAACTTATTGTTATCCGGCCTTTTCCTTGCCTCATGTTTCATCTCGCTTAGCATTGGCACGAGCGTCGGCACCGTCGTTGCGCTGACGCCTATCGCCGCCGGTATCGCTGAGGCCACGGGAGCCTCCGTTCCCTTCGTCACGGCGGTGGTCGTCGGCGGTGCGTTCTTCGGCGACAACCTCAGTTTCATCTCCGACACGACCATCCTTGCCACACGCACTCAGGGCTGCCGCATGAGCGACAAATTCCGCGTCAACTCCATGATTGTCGTTCCTGCCGCTGTCGTCGTGCTGTTCATATACGTTGTCATGGGTTCGCAGATCCACAGCCTTCAATCTGTCCCTGACGTCGATATCTTCAAGGTGCTGCCTTACCTCGTCGTGCTCATCACCGCCATCGCGGGTCTCGACGTGATGGTCGTGCTCGTCGTGGGCATCATCCTGAGCGGTATCATCGGTCTGGCCTATGGTTCCTACGACCTCCTGGGTTGGTTCAGCGCCCTTGGCGAAGGCATTGCGGGCATGAGCCAGCTCATCATCGTCACGATGCTCGCCGGCGGTCTCATCGCCCTCATCCGCCACGGCGGCGGCATTGACCTCATCATACGTCTGCTCACACGGCGCGTCCATGGTCCTCGCGGCGCACAGCTGACGATCGGTGCATTGGTTATCTTCACGGACATCTGCACGGCCAACAACACCGTGGCCATCCTCACCATCGGCCCCATCGCCCGTGAGATCGCCGACCGCTACGGCGTTGATCCTCGCAAGAGCGCAAGCATCCTCGACACCTTCTCGTGCTTCGCACAATCCATCATTCCCTACGGCGCACAGCTGCTGATGGCCTCGTCGCTCGCCGCCGTCAATCCCTTGCAGATTATACCTTATTTATATTATCCCTTCACGATGGGCCTCTTCGCCTTCCTCGCGATCCTCTTACGCTATCCCCGCAAATACAGTTAAACTCGTCATGATTATCTCCCACTACTTCCCCACCCTCACCGCCGAACAGCTCGACCGCTTCGCCGCCCTCGATGCACTATACCACGACTGGAACGCCAAGATCAACGTCATCAGTCGCAAGGATATCGACAACCTCTACGAGCACCACGTGCTCCACTCGTTGGGCATCGCCGAGATCATCCGTTTCCGTCCCGGCACTCGCGTGATGGACCTCGGCACCGGCGGTGGCTTCCCCGGCATCCCGTTGGCGATTATGTTTCCCGAAGTGCACTTCCATCTCGTCGATTCCATAGGCAAGAAGATTCGTGTGTGCAACGAGGTCATCGAAGCCCTCGGACTGCAGAACGTAACTACTCAACACGCCCGTGCCGAGGAGATTAAATACGCGAAGAGTCCGAAAAAGGCCAAGCGCGACGAGGAGACCGTTCCTGCTGAAGGCGTGCAGCCCGCACGCTTTGACTTCGTCGTCAGCCGTGCCGTCATGCCGCTGGCCGACTTGGTCAAGATCAGCCGACCGCACATCGCACAGAACCCCAATGCCGGCAATGCCCTCCCCAACGGGCTCATCGCCCTCAAGGGCGGCGAACTGGAGCACGAGGCAGCAGCCGTCCGCGGCGAGAAGCTCATCACGCCCCTCTCCGACTTCTTCCAGGAAGAGTATTTCCAAACCAAGAAAGTCGTTTACGTCCAGCTCTAATCAATCATCAATCATCATTGACCTTCGGTCGAGCCTGCTCACGCTCGGGATAGTTCAAGCGAGCTTGACTCTCCTCTCGCTTAATCGCAGTCTTTTTCATTCTTCATTCTTCATTCTTCATTCCTCATTCTTCATTCCTCCATTCCTCCATGCTTACCATCAAGGCCTTCACGTTCAATCCACTCGGCACGAACTGCTATGTCGTCAGCGACGAGACGCACGAAGCTGTCATCATCGACTGCGGCGCGCTCTACGACGAAGAGCGGGCAACCATCTCAGACTACCTCGACATCAATGAGTTGCACCCCGTGGCGCACCTTCTCACGCACGCTCATTTCGACCATCTCTGGGGTGCTGCCTTCCTGCATGAGCGCTACGGCCTTGCCGCCCGCTGTCCGGAGGGCGACCTGCCGCTGTTCAACAACGTTGAAGGTCAGATGCGCGGCATCCTCGGAGGTTATGCCATGAATTGTGCCACGGGTCCTACCGGCGACGCCATCACGCCCGACACCATCGTCCGCTTCGGCACGCATGCCCTTTCCGTCATCGCCACACCCGGCCACACTCCCGGCGGCGTATGCTACTACTGCAAGGAGGAGCGCGTCCTGTTCTCCGGCGACAGTCTCTTCCGCATGAGCATCGGACGCACAGACTTCCCCGGCGGCAACCATTGGGATCTCATCAAGGCGCTTCATCAGCTGCTGAAGGAACTGCCCGACGACGTCATCGTCTATCCGGGCCACGGACCGCAGACCGACGTGCTCACCGAACGAACCAACAATCCCTACCTCTAAAAACCGTCCGCAACACGCAACTTTCCATAGGACTTGAGTCCTCCCCCCCACGGGGGGAGATAGAGAGGGGCTTCCCCACGGGGGAAGATAGAGAGGGGCTTCTTTACAAGTCGTGGTGCAGCAGCCTGTAATTGGCCATTTCCTCATATTTCGTACCCGGACGACCGTAGTTGGCGTAAGGATAGATGCTTATGCCGCCACGGGGCGTGAACAGCCCGATGACCTCGATGTACTTGGGATCCATCAGCTTGATCAAGTCCTTCATGATCTTGTTCACGCAGTCCTCATGGAAATCGCCATGGTTGCGGAAGCTGAACAGGTACAGCTTCAAGCTCTTCGACTCCACCATCCGCTCGCCGGGCAAGTAGTTGATGCGGATCTCCGCGAAGTCAGGCTGACCCGTGATGGGACACAGGCTCGTGAACTCAGGACAGTTGAAGCGCACCCAATAGTCATTGTCTGGGTGCTTATTCACAAATGTTTCCAGCACTTCGGGAGCGTAGTCGCTCTTATACTCCGTCTTGCGTCCAAGAGCTGTCAATCCTTCTTTTTCTCTTTCTTGCATAAATATTTAAGTTTTCGTTTTCGTTATAGTTTTCGTTTTAGTCTTCGTTACAACGTTACTTTTATTTTTCACTTTTCACTCTTTCACTTTTCACTTTTCACTTTCCATTGTCTTCGTCATCGTACCACCAGCGCCAGCGTGTCAGCTTCCACTCGGGCCTCCAGCCATTCTTCGAGACGCCGGCCTTGCTCTGCATCGAGGCGCTTGCCGTCAGCCAGCGTCACGACAGCCATCGTCAGTGGCGTGCCGCCATCGGCGGCGGCGGTGTCGGTGAGCACCTCCGTCGTGCGTGCCAGACTGATAGCTGCCACGTCGGGATACAACGCACGCAGCTCGGGGCGCAGCTGCTCAGCCAGGCGGTTGAGGCGCTGATAGTCGTCCAGAGCCACCTCGAGGGTTCGAATCTGCTGGTTCTGCTGCAAGGTCGTGCGAGTGAGGTCCGTTTTAGAATGCTGCAACTCGCCTAACAGGTGGGTGAGGCTGTCGCTCTGCGTGCCTTGCACGACGTTCAGCTCATAGTCCGCCAAACCATATTCCGACAGGCGTTCGCGAGCCGTCTCAATCTGCTCGGCCTCCACCTCGCGACCGATCACCGCCACGCTGATGGTACAGGCGTCGCGGTCGGCGCTTCGCGAAAGAATCTGCGTGCCGGGCCACGAGAGTTCAGCCTCCGTGAAGCTGGCTAAGCGCTGCTCGAAAAGACTTCGGCGAACCAGCGAGAAAGTCATGAAGCCCGCTGGAACGAGGGTCAGCACAACGAGAAACATAAACATCCGCCGCGCACGCACGGCACGCTCCTTATTAACCTCCTGATGAACCTTGAATTGCATCAGACGCACACCCAGAAAAGTGGCTCCGGCGATGAACACGGTGTTGATGAAAAACAGGTAGAAAGCGCCAAGGAAATAAACCCATTGTCCCGTGGCCAATCCGTAGCCCGCCGTGCACAGCGGCGGCATGAGTGCCGTAGCGATAGCCACGCCGGGGATGACATTTCCTTTGCCGCCGGTGGCGATTGCCACGATGCCTGCCGCACCGCCGAAGAAGGCGATAAGCACGTCGTAAAGCGTCGGAGAAGTGCGAGCCAGCAACTCGCTCTGCAGCTCACGATAGGGCGACAGAAGAAAATAGACCGTAGCCGTAGCCACGCTGAAGAGGGTGGCAACAGCGAAATTCTTTGCCGAAACACGCAGCAGGTCAAGGTCGTTGATACCGACAGCAAGACCCATACCCACGATAGGTCCCATGAGGGGCGAGATGAGCATCGCGCCGATAATGACTGCCGTCGAATTGACGTTCAAGCCCAGCGAAGCGATGAAGATGGCGAAGATGAGAACCCACAGTTGAGCGCCGCGGAACGAGGCGTCAGCACGTATATTTGCAATCGTCTGCTCCTCGTCAACCTTGTCTGCACGCAAATCAAAATAGCGGCGAAGGATTTCCTTGATATTCATAAGCGAAAACTTCTAATTCGCGGCAAAGATAGTAATAAAATGATAATTAAAGACCAATCAAATCATTTTTTTCTTATCTTTGTTCGCGAAATGTGCTATACGAACATGAATAAAACCTTTTTTATACTCTGACTACTCCTATCAAATATCCGTTATCTAACTTCTTGAAGAGCTCCTTGTCTATAATGCTTCCTGCTACTTTCAAGAACTCCTTTAACTCCAGATACTTGAGTTACCAGAATATACACTTTTACACTCAAAAATACACCCCAAAATACACTAAATTTTCCGATATTATAATACTGAAATACAATGCATTAAATATAGAAGAGTGTATTAGTGTATGAATTTTCATTATATTTTCGTATGAATATAAAATAAAGAGTGATGAGTTAGCACGAATGACGGGTGCTGCCATAACGAATGACGGGTGCTGCTATAACGAACAGCCGCTAGCACCGGAACGTCCTAACGTCGAAACATGAACGTTCAATGGTGTAAGTTGTTCGGTCGCGAGCGAACAACCTACACCGTTAGAAGATTATTCATGGCTCTCGATAGCCTATCCTGCCGACGAATCTTCACGATATGCGATACAACTGCATGTTAAACGGCAGAACACCGTTCCCTCTGTTTATTCTCTATATAAAGACAAGCACATCATTCTAATGCCTACGCATCACCCGCCCTGTTGACGGTAGAACTATCTTTGTTGTTGTTAATTCACCAAAAGCCAAAGGAACCGAGGAAAAATAAATTTTATCACAAACAGACTACAGACTACAGCGGCAATGGATTCCCCTGCGCTGTAGTCTGTAGTCTGTTTTGAACAAAATATTTTTTTCCTTACCTGAAACCTGAAAATTCCGCTCGAGCTTGCTCGCTTCGATACTTCGAAGCGCTCGACCTTGGTCGCTTGACCCTTCAAGTACTTTCTGCTTGGTCTCTGATCGCTTCACTTGCGAAGAACTTTTTGGAGCCTTACCTCACTTGGAACCCTCAACGGTTTCCGCCAACACCCTTAAGGCTTTTTCCGCAAACCCTTTAGGCTTTTGTCCACGACCTTCAAGAATGTCGTCGTAGAGTAGAAACCACACAATAATTATCCAAAAAAGATTATCCAAAATGGATAAAAGATGGAATTCAGACGAAAATTCACATTCTGTCTGCGCGATAAACTCATCGCCCCTATTGGGACAGGGCGATGACATGTGCGGTTGAAATCAAAGTAAGTTTAGAATGCATCGATCGTTTCCTGTGACAGTTCCCACAGCACATCCAGCGGGTTCCGATAGACAGGATCCTCATTCTCCAGATGCTTGTCGAGAGCGTAACGCGCCGCATCGTCTATCTTGTCATACAACGCCTCATGCCCCTCCCAGACGGTGCTCCAGCCGTTCACCTCGAACTTATCGTAACACACCTGATACAACTCCTCAAACTCTTCGTCCGTGAGTTCTATCCCGAACCCGTAACGGTGACACACATGCCCGTCACCATATTCATCATCTGCCTCCAAGCAGAAGTCCACCCAAAACTTAGCCTTTTCCATTAAAAATGTCGTTATCATCCAAATAAATAGAGGGCATAGACTATCAAGACCAAAATAGCAATGCCTATGATTCTTCCCGAATAGTAGAGAAGGTGAGGTTGGTGCCGAGGGAGTCGTAGATGAAGAAGACTTGAAGCTCGGGATGACGAGTGAGGATGGTGCGGGCGGAATCGATGCCCATGACCATGAAGGAGGTGGCGAAAGCGTCAGCCTCGGCACAAGTGGGCGCCAGAACGGTGGCGGAGAGCAGGGAGTGCTGCACGGGATAACCCGAGGAGGGGTCTATGGTGTGAGCTACGCGTCGTCCATCGTTGGTGGTGTAGTAGTTGCGGTAGTTGCCGCTGGTGGCCATGGCGCGATCGGTGAGGTTGAGGACGGTGGCCAACTCCTGATTGGTACTCGTCGGGTCGTCAGCTGCTTTGTTGACGCCTACACGCCACGGCTTGCCCTTAGGATTCACACCGCTGACGACGACTTCACCGCCAATTTCAACCATGAAATTCTCAATGCCCTGACGGCGCAGGTAGTTGGTGACAACATCAACGCCGAAGCCCTTGGCCACGGCAGAGCAGTCAAGGACGATGCCGGGGGTGTCCTTCTCGATATGGTTGTTGTCAAGCAGACGGATGTGCTGATAGCCCACAAGCTGACGGAGGCTGTCCACCTGCGCACTATCGGGCAGCTCTCCGTTCTTGAAGCCAAAGCCCCAGGCATTGACGAGGGGAGCGACGGTAATGTCGAAGGCTCCACCGGTGGCTGCGCTGACCTGCTGGGCGAGGGTGAAGACGGTGCGGAAGAGGCTGTCAACCTCAACGTCCTCGTCGCGATTGACGCGGCTGATGATGCTCGATGGATTGAACATGGAGAGACTGCTGTCAACACGAAGGAGCTCGGCTTCGACGCCAGCCTGCAGATCATCACGCGACTGGTAGGTAAGATGGTAGAAGGTGCCGAAAATGGCGCCTTCTGCTGTCTGGTAAGGGACTTTATTTTGTTTGGTGACAATCAGATAGGAGGCTATGGCTAAGAAGACGAGCACGGGTATATGCCAACGGCGCCACTGACTCTTAGGACGATCAGCAGGCGTAAGGGGTTCGTACTTAGTCTCGTCAGGTTGAATGGGATTGAGTGGATCGGTCATGGAGAGTTGAAAGTTGAGAGTTGAAAGTTGAAAGTTGAGAGTTGAGAGCGGAGAGCGGAAAAGTGAAAGGCCCCTCTACGGCTCTTGAACTTTTGAATTCTCAACCGCAAGGTAGTCCTCGCCCCAACGGGGAGAGTTAGAGAGGGGCTTTTAAATATCAATGAGGAGTTTGAAGGAGCCGCCCCAGCAAGTGGCGCCGTCGCTCTTACCGTAGCCAGGGATGTACCAAGGCATGCCGACATCGGATTTCTTCTGGCTCAGGCGGAACTTGAGACGAATGTCCCAGCCGAGGTGTATGATTGTCCAGAGGCGTGTCTCGAGACCGACGACGATTTCAGCCCAATGGCAGTTGCCGCTGAGGCCGGTGAGCTTAAGCTCGCGGCTCTCACCCCAATAGGGATCAACCAGAGGATCGGGCGAGTCAATATCGTACTTATAGGAAGAGAAACCGTAACGCAGACCGACGGTCAGGCGGTTGGCGTTGTGCTTCTTGTTGATGTTATAGTCCAAGCCGGCACGGAAATAGGGGGCTGTGACCTTGAAGTGGTTGTCGAGCTCGGCGCCGCTGTGGTCGGCGGAACCAATACCGAGCTCAGCAATGGGGAAAAACTTGTCGAGGAGGTTGATGCGGGCGAGGACTTCAGCGTTAGACCAGTCGGAGCCAAAGAGTTTCATACCCAAACCCACGAAGTCGATACCCACGGTAACGCCGTTGAGGAAATAAACCTCCTTCTTCTTTTTCTTGCCCGTGGCCTTATCCACGAGATCGCCTAGGTGGAGGGTGTCCGTAGTGAGGGAATCCGTAGCAAGCGAGTCAACGGGGGGAACGTCGATGGGTAAACTATCGACCGCAGCGACGTGGGGACGCGCAGACGAGACGAGCGCCACAAGGCAAAGGAGTAAAAGGGAGAGCGACCTATTCATCTGCGTTCGTGGGCTTAGAGGTGAAGAAATAGATCTGGAAGTTCTCGTTGCCGTCGTAGTTGACTGAGGGGTCGTTGATCATCACGCTGTCGATGAGATGGTGGGTGGAACGCACGCCGAGGATGGTGTGCCACATGTGTATGGCACAGGAGGGGTCATCGAAGTGGTGGGTGTTCTTCTTGCTGATCCAGAGGGTGTCTGCAGTCTTGAAGCCATTCTTGTCGTAGAAGGCAAACTGCAGGACATCGACATCTTCGTAGAAGCTGACGGGCAGGCTCACGGAGCCTTTGCCGATAAGCCTATTGGCCAGCACGGTATCAGGTCCCAGCGCCCTGATCGTAAGCGTGTCGCCTATCGTGATGGCAGCTCCTGGGGCAAAGCCGCCGTCATCAGTTCGCGCCGTGGCATAGAAGCCATAGACGCTGGCCACCGTGTTGTTCAGCGGACAGGATACATCGTTGCACGCGAAGATGAGCGGCAGGACTAGCAGCCCGAGGACCGAATGCTTAAATCTCTTTAGAAATCTGATAGTCATTACGTTGTTCAGAATTACGACTGATGAGGTCGCCGAGGAAACCGGCGACGAAGAGCTGGGTGCCAAGAAGCATCATCGTGAGCGAGAGGTAGAAATAGGGAGAGTCGGTGATGAGGCGTGCCGGCGTGCCGTTGGCAAGTGCCACGAGTTTGTTGATGCCGACGATGAGCACAGCAATGAAACCGATGATGAACATGAGCGAGCCCCAGAGGCCGAAGACGTGCATCGGCTTCTTGCCGAACTTGCTCAGGAACCAAAGGGTCATGAGATCGAGGTAGCCATTGACGAAACGGTCGAGGCCAAACTTCGTCTTGCCGTACTTACGTGCTTGATGGTGAACGACTTTCTCACCGATCTTATCGAAGCCGGCATTCTTGGCGAGGTAAGGAATATAGCGGTGCATCTCACCATAGACCTCGATGTTCTTGATGACTTCGCGTCGATAGGCCTTCAATCCGCAGTTGAAATCGTGGAGGTTCTTGATGCCGCTGACCTTGCGTGCAGTGGCATTGAAGAGTTTCGTGGGGATGGTCTTCGACAGGGGGTCGTAGCGTTTCTGCTTATATCCGCTGACGAGGTCGTAGCCGTCCTCGACAATCATGCGGCGCAGCTCAGGAATCTCGTCGGGCGAGTCCTGGAGGTCGGCGTCCATGGTGATGACGACATCGCCTTCGGCACGTTTGAAACCGCAGTAGAGCGCGGGGCTCTTGCCGTAGTTGCGACGAAAACAGATGCCCTTGACTTCTGGGTTAGAGGCTGCCAGTTCCTCGATGACCTGCCACGAGGTGTCGGTGGAACCGTCGTTGACAAAGATGATTTCATACGTGAAGCGGTGCTCGTCCATCACACGCTTGATCCAAGCCTGCAGTTCGGGAAGCGACTCGGCTTCGTTATAAAGAGGTACGATAACGGAAATATCCATATTGAAAGTTGAAAGTTGAGAGTTGAAAGTTGAAAGTTGAAAGTTGAGAGTTGAGAGTTGAAAGTTGAAAGTTGAAAGTTATGAGTTAGCGTTTGGTCTCGAGAACGAGAAGAGGGCGGTAGGGAAAGCCAGGAAGGTGGCGAGCAGGACGTTCCAGAAGAGGAACTGGAAGGCGAGCTGCGAAGGGGGCGTTGCAGCGAACTGCGTCAGCGCCTCGTCCATGATAGCCGTTGCATCCTGCCCGGGAAGCATCTTGGCCATCATCTCCTGCATCTCCGGTTGCTGCAGCAGCTCGCTATAAGTGCGCATGAGCAGTCCTCCGTCAAGGTAGGCGAAATAGATGTATTGCGCAGCCGTGCAAAGCAAGGCGGCACAGAGGAACATCATCCATGCCATGTGCCAGGCACGGCGCAACGGCAACGGAGCCACCAGCTCGCGAAAGCCGCGCAGGAGCCAGATGGCAAGCGGCAAAGAGCACAGCCCGATGAGCAAACCGAAGTTGCCGGCAAAAGGCTCTTTCAAGCCGTACATCGTCAGCGCGAAACTGCCAATCCAGCACAGACCGACCCACAAACCATAGTAGGCTGCATAGGCGCGGGACTGCTGAGAATCAGTATATTCCTTTTTCGTGTCGTTAGCCATGGCGGTTATTTCAGATAGTCTTCAAAGTAGCGGGTTATCCTTTCGTGGAGGTGCACCTGATCGGTACCGAACATGTTGTGCCCATCGCCAGGATAGGTGAAGAGGTCGGGTTGCGTGCCGGCATCGATGCAGGCACGAATGAACGAGAGCGTGTGCTGCGGTACACAGGTGGGGTCGTTGTAGCCGAAGATGATCTGCAGGCGTCCCTTCAGGTTCTTGGCCTTGGGCAGCAGCGACGACGAGGCATAGCCCTCGGCGTTCTCGTCGGGACGGTCCATATAGCGCTCGCCGTACATCACCTCGTAGTATTTCCAGTCGATGACAGGACCGCCTGCCACGCCCACCTTAAACACATCGGGATACGTGCACATCAAATTCGTCGTCATGAAACCGCCGAAGCTCCAGCCGTGTACGCCGAGACGATTTGCATCCACGTAAGGCAGCGTCTTGATGAACTCCACGCCGCACATCTGATCCTTCATCTCCTCGTCGCCGAGGTGACGGAAGGTGGCCTGCTCAAACTTCAAGCCGCGATACTGCGAGCCGCGATTGTCGAGCACGAAGACGACGTAACCCAGCTGGGCCATATAGATCTCCCATCCGCGGAAGTAGTAGCCTCGCGAAGCCTGCACGTTGTGAGCATGAGGACCGCCATAGACATAGACGACGGTGGGATATTTCTTCGAGGCATCGAAACCGACGGGCTTGATGAGCCGATAATAGAGGTCGGTTACGCCGTCAGCAGCCTTGATGCTACCGCCCGTGATCTCAGGCACGTTGTAGTCCTTCCACGGGTCTTCGGCGGTGAGGAGATTCAAGCTCTTGGCATCTTTCGTCTGAATCAGCTCCACCTTACGTGTCACCGTCGGCGAGCTGTAGGTGTCGATGATCTGAGCGCCTGTAGAACTGAGCGTAGCGCTGTGAACGCCTTCGCCGGCGGAAAGAAGTTTCATCTTGCCCTTGCCACTGACGGAAGCACTCCACAACGTGTGGTGCAAAGGATGAGTGACGTTACCCGTGAATAGTGCATTTTTAGTCTTTTCGTTGAAACCTATGAAATCACGCACTTCGAAGTCACCTGGCGTTAGCAGCGTCGTCTTCACGTGATCACATGTAGTGCCGCCACCTTGGGCTTCGTGCCATTCGGGGTACATCTTTTTCTTCAAGTCGATGAGCCAGAGGTGGTTCCAGTTGTCGCGACGGGTCTGCATGACGGCCTTCGTGGCATCCCAAGGCAGAAACACGAGCACGTGCAACGGCTCCACGTATTTCGGATGCTTCTCCTCCACGAGAGGTTCAGCGTCCTTCTGGCCCGTGGCAGCGTCATAGCCGAAGAGCTGCATGAAGTTCTGGTCGCGGTTGAGCTCAAAAACATAGAGTTTCTTGCCATCCGGCGCCCACGAGAGGTTGGTCATATAGTCCGTCATGGGCTTGGGGTTCTGCAGCCACACCGTCTTGTCAGTTGCCACGTCATAGACTGCCACGCTGACATCCTCCGTCTCGCAGCCTGCCATCGGGTATTTATCCACCGTCGTGGCAGCAATGCGCTGGGTGATATCCACTTGCGGATAGCTGGGTATGCGTCGCTGGTCTTTCTTGTAGAACGCCAGGCGCTGTCCGTCGGGGCTCCAGAACAAGCCGTTCGAGATGCCAAACTCATCGCGGCTGACGCTGTGTCCATAGACGATGTCGTCATCGCCGTCGGAGGTCAGCTGGCGGCGTGTGCCGTCAGCCTTCTGCACAAAGACATTCGAGCCGATACAGTAGGCCATGGCGCGGCTCTCCTTGTTCCACACCAGTTCGCTGGCACCTTCCTGAATGGCGCCGCGCCACACGACAGCCTTCTTCTGGAAATCTATGAGGACGATTTCCTTAGCTGTCTGCACCTTCGCCAACGGCTGATCGGCATAGGGGAAGGTGAGGTTTGTGCACGAACGGATCAGTTTCTCGCCGAGCGCCGTGTTCAGGGCTTCGGCGGTGAACAGCGTCTGAGATTTTCCGCCCTTCAGCGTCTTCACCTCGTCCACCGTCAGCTCCAACGGGGTCTCGCCCCACCACGACGTGAACATATATTTGGGCTGCAGATTCCAGTAGGTGGTGCCGCCGCCCAATAAATCATTGAGTGTGAAACTCTTCTTTGTGGTCTGTGCCATGGTCGTTGCGGCAGCTAAGATAGCCACCGCCATCAGTTTAATCCTCTTCATGATTGTCATCGGAATTAAAGAAACGTTTGCGCGCCTCCTGTCGGGCAGCACGGTCGTTGCCCTTAGCGCGGTAGTCATGACCTTTCTTGCCGAAGCCTCCTTCGCGTTTGCCGAAACCTTCACGCTTGCCGAAGCCTCCTTCACGTTTGCCGCCTCCGTCGTCCCTGTGGCCTCGGAAGTCATCGCCTCGCCGGCCACGGAAACCGTCGCTTTTCGAGAATTTGTTGAATCGATGGTTATCCTCGTGCTGTTCGCGGAAACCGTCGTCGTCGAAGCTACGCTTGAAATCATCGCGATGTTTCTTGAAGCGGCGCTTCTCTGCCATCTGACGACGCTCGGCATCGGTCTTCACCGTGCCGCCTGCAGCTCGATGCTCGTCCAAACGGCCATTGAAGAGGACGTATTTGCGCAGCTCACATTCGAGCGAACCATTATATAAAGGTGTTTTCAGCGAGGGCTTGAGGCCGATCTCGTCGAAGCACTCCTCACGGTAGCTCAGCACCCAAGCCTCGCCGCCACTGTGCTCGCGCTTCAGCTTCTGACCGATGACCTTATACAGGCCGAGCAGGTCGGGGCTGGAGATGCGCTCGCCATAAGGGGGATTCGTGATGATCAGCGGATGGCTGCTGTCGTCGTCATTCACGCTCAGGCCTGCCATTCTGAAGTCCTTCTCCTCGATAGTAATGTCTTTGGCCAAGCCGGCAGCCTTCACGTTGCGCGTCGCGATGCCTACGGCTTTCGGGTCGTTGTCGCGGCCATAGATGTGATGCAGGAAATCGCGCTCGTTGCTGTCGTCGTTGTACACCCGTTCAAAGAGGTCGCGATCGAAGTCGGGCCATTTCTCGAAGGCATAATGCTGGCGGAAGATACCGGGCGCCATGCCGCGAGCAATCAGCGCGGCTTCAATGCAAAGCGTACCGCTGCCGCAGAACGGGTCGAGGAAATCCGTCTCGCCCCTCCAGCCCGTCATCATGATGATGCCGGCTGCGAGGACCTCGTTCAAGGGCGCTGCCACCGTCTCCTGACGATAGCCGCGACGATGCAGGCTCTCGCCGCTGCTGTCCAAAGCCAGCGTAGCATCGTAGTCCGAGATATGGATATGAAGTTGTATGTCGGGGTTCGACACGCTCACGTTAGGGCGCTGCCCCGTACGCTCACGGAATTGGTCGGCGATGGCGTCCTTTACCTTGTAAGCCACGAATTTCGAGTGATGGAACTCAGGCGAGAACACCACGCTATCGACGGCAAATGTCGTGTCCGTACTCAGATACGCCGTCCAGTCGATGGCCTTCACGGCTTCATAGACATCGTCGGCGCTCTTGGCTTTGAAGTGTTTAATGGGTTTGAGCACACGGATGGCGGTGCGCAATGAGAAATTCGCACGGTACATCATCTCTTTGTCGCCACTGAAAGTGACCATGCGACGGCCGATGGCGATGTCCGTTGCGCCAAGTTCCGTCAGCTCTTGAGCCAGTATCGGTTCGAGGCCTTGGAATGTCTTGGCTATCAGTTCTGTTGTCATACAATTACGCGGCTCTGCCGCTGTTTATTTATGTTTAGTTTAAGAAATAATCGTTCAAAGATCAACCCATTTCAACGGTTCCCAAGCGCTGCAGCGGCTCTTTGCGTATCCGTCGCCACGTCTCGCGAGGCTTCACCGTGTCGTCGAAGGCGTTGGAAACGATGCGCTGACACTTGCAGGTGATGTAGTTGTAACTTTCAACCACGTCCTCACCCGACATGCGCGACATCCAATGCTCGTCCTTGCCAATCAGGTAGAAGTCGGACTCGTCAGCGTTCTCCTCTGCTTTCTGATAGCGCCACGCGTAGGACGTCCACGTCGAACCGTAGCCGCCTGCCGTCAAGAACACCGACACACGGATGCGAATCACTCCGCGCGATGTCACCTCCAGCTCCGTATCGACCAGCGTCGTCTCGTTGGGATTCACGACGGCATCCGGGTACTCCTTCCAGAGTGTAAGCTTTCCCTTCTCCGAACCGAAGTAGATAGCCAACACGTTCGTCGTGTCCGTCGGGTGAGCCAGCACGACGGCATCCTTGTGTCCGTCGGCGTTGAAATCGCCCTCTGCTACCTGATGAGACCAGCCCGAAGGAATCAGTTCTTCAGGCGAAGAACCCGAACGATGAAGCCCCTGCGCAGCAACCATTGCAGGCAGGAACATAAGCAGGAAAAACAATCGTCTCATTGTATTCAAATACATAATGTCAGCTTTCGCGCCACAAAAGTAAGGTATTTTTGCGACTTTTTCCCTACGAATGCCCATTTTTCTCAAAAAAGAAATAAAAATTAAGGTTCGCGCGCGCTTTTAGGACAAAATAATTGGTCAATGACTACATAATTTGTACTTTTGTCCTCCGAATACAATCAATCTATACTTATTCTCAAATGTACAAAAGGACCTCTCTTTTTCTTTGCGCAGTAGCGCTTTCAAGCCTCAACGTATACCCCCAGACTGGTAAGGAATGGGACGACCCATCCATCACCAATGTCAACCGCGAGACGGCTCACACCATAGCCATCCCCATGAGCAGCGAAGCCGATGCCACTGCCAACGATATGAGCCTTTCACCCTATTACCTCTCGCTCGACGGCACATGGAAGTTCAACTGGGTCAATACGCCCACGAAGGCCACCGTCGCACAGTGTGCCACCACCTTCAATGACGCCGGTTGGACCGACATCGACGTTCCCTCGAGCTGGCAGGTGTGGGGACTCAACCACGGCAAGTCATGGGACAAACCTCTCTACTGCAACGTGCAATACCCCTTCTCCTTCGACCATCAGACCTACAGCGTCATGGCTGAACGCCCGGGATGGCTGACCTACAACTCCAATATGCCGAATCCTGTAGGCACCTATCGCCGCCACTTCACCCTACCCGATTCATGGAACGGCCGCGACGTCTATGTCCGCTTCAATAGCGTCGGCCACGGCTACTACCTATGGATCAACGGCAAGCGCATAGGTTACAGCGAGGACTCCTACCTACCCTCGGAATTCCGCATCACCGACTACCTCGTGCCTGGCGACAATGTCATAGCGCTGCAGGTCTATCGTTTCACCAGCGGTTCCTTCCTCGAATGTCAGGACTACTGGCGCCTCACAGGCGTCCATCGCCATTGCTTCCTCTGGTCGGCACCCAAGACCCAGATCCGCGACTATTTCTTCACCACCGACCTCGACAATTCATACACCAACGCTACTGCCAATGTCAAGGTGTACATAAGTGGCATCGAAGCGCTCTCCTCTGGTACTGTTGAGGTTAAGATTCAGGACAACGGCGCCGTCGTCGCCACGGCCTCAGCAGCTGCCGCCGCAGAGATCAGCCTTGACCTGCCCGTCACCAATCCCCGCAAATGGAGCGCCGAAGAGCCCAACCTCTACGACCTCGTCATTAACCTCAAGGACGCTGGAGGCAACACCATCGACGTCAGAGGCTCAAAGGTCGGATTCCGCGAAGTGGGCATCCGCAACGACGGAGCGCTCCTCATCAACGGCAAACGCATGGTCTTCCACGGTGTCAACCGCCACGACTTCAGCCCCGTCAACGGACGGGCCATCACCCCGGAGGAGATGGAACAGGACGTGCTGACCATGAAACGGCTCAACATCAACGCCGTACGTACCTCCCACTACCCCAACGACCCCTACTTCTACGACCTCTGCGACCGCTATGGTCTCTACGTTCTCGCCGAGGCTGACGTTGAATGCCACGCCTACCAGCAGCTCTCCTCCGAGCCGCTCTTCCGTCCTGCCATGGTCGAACGCTCCGTCAACCAAGTTCTCTGGCACCGCAACCACGTATCCATCTTCATGTGGTCCTTTGGCAATGAATCTGGAGGGGGCGACAATTTCAGCTACGTAGGGCCAGCCATCAAAGCCGTCGACAAGACACGACTCACCCACTACGAAGGCAACAGCAACTACGCCGACGTCTCCAGCTCCATGTACTGGGGCTACGGCTCCATCGAAGGCCGTGGCAAGGAAGGCAAACGGCCGCACATTCAATGCGAGAACAGCCACTCCATGGGCAATTCTATGGGAAACGTTCGTGATATGTTCAACCTCTACGAGAAATACCCCTGCCTCACAGGCGAGTTCATCTGGGACTTCAAGGATCAGGGACTGCTCACCACCTCTTCCTCGGGACAACCCTATTGGGCTTACGGCGGCGACTTCGGCGATGTCCCCAACGACGGCAATTTCTGCATCAACGGACTCGTGCACCCCGACTGGACACTCACCGCTAAGAGCTACAACACCAAGAAGATCTACCAGCCGCTCGAGTTCAAGCCCGTACGAGGACGAGCTTCCTCCTTCCGTCTCAAGAACAAGATGGCGTTCCTCCCCTCCTCCACCTACGAGGTCCGCTATGCCATCCTCGACGAAGAAGGCAACGAACTCGCATCAGCCCCCATCGACACGGAGGTAGCTCCCGGCGACAGCACAACGCTCAACATCGACCTCTCGGCACTCTCATCCATCGACCCCTCGCAAGAAGCATTCATCTACTTTACCGCCACGCTCCGTGAGTCCACCCCGTGGGCTGATGCCGGATATGTCGTTGCCGAAGAGAAGCTGCCCATTCAGACGGCCACAAAGCCCTTCTACGACCTCTCGCGACTCCAACAGTTCGACCCGCTCACCATCGAAGAGTCGTCGTCACTGCTTACCATCACAGGCTCACACTTCCGCGTTGTCTTCAGCAAGTCACGAGGACAGCTTAACAGCTATGCCTACGACGACCAGACGCTCATCTCGAAGCCCCTGCAGCTCAATGCTTTCCGACTCCCCACCGACAACGATGGACGACAAGCCGAATCGTGGGATAACATGGGGCTGAGGAAGCTTACGCCTAAGGGCATCAGCACCGAGGTCACCCCCAGCGCTGACAACCGCACGGCCACCGTCGCCCTCAACACCACCTACTCAGGACAAAACGAAACCTCTTTCAACGTCAGCCTCAACTTCATCGTCTGTGCCGACGGCGCCATCGTTGCCAACAGCCTCATCCAACCCGCCTACACCGGCGCCGTTATCCCCAAGCTCGGATTCCGCACCGAGATGCCTGCCGACTTCGAACAGCTCACCTGGTTCGGACGCGGACCGTGGGACAGCTACCCCGACCGTTACGAATCCTGTCTGCCCGGCATCTTCAGCTCGACCGTCACAGACCAATACGAAGAATATATCCTGCCTCAAGAGCACGGCACCAAACAGCACGTGCGATGGCTCGCCCTCACCAACGCCACCGGCAACGGAATCCTCTTCGTAGCCCCTGACCTCATGGCAGCATCTGCCGTACATTTCCGCCCTGAGGACAACTACACCGACCGCAACAACCGCGCTCGCCACACCTATCAGTTCAAGCCCTGCGCCCAGACCATCGTCTCCCTCGACGCTTCCACCCGCGGACTCGGCAATGCCAGCTGCGGTCCTGACGTCCTGGATCAGTACGAGCTTCGGGCACAGAACACCGCCTTCCGTTTCTTCATCCTGCCCCTCACCCCCGATGTTCAACCCGCACAGGCTGCACGCATAGAAATGCCAGTCTGCCAAAACGTCAGCTGCGAGCGACAGACCAACGGGCGCATCCGTCTCACCACCGACACCCCGGGTGCCACCATCTACTACTCCATCGACGGCGGCGAGTTCCTCCGTTACTCCTCGCCCATCACCCACAACGAGCCCTGCACCATTCGCGTTTATGCCGCCGCCGAAGGTATGCTCGACGGCCCCGTCACCTCCTACGAGCTCGAATACTACATCAACAAGAGTTCATGGCGCATCGTCAGTGCCGACAGCTATCACGGAGGCAACGAGCCCAAACTCGCCATCGACGGCAAGAATGACACCTTCTGGCACACCAACTGGGGCTCGGACGAACCTCGTCACCCTCACACCATCATCATCGACATGGCTAAGAAATATTTGGTCAAAGCCGTCACCTATCTCTCACGACAGGACGGCAACCAGAACGGAATGGTCAAGGGCTACGAAATCTACCTCTCCAACGACAGCCAGCAATGGCCCTCATCCCCAGCAGTTAAGGGCGAGTTCAAGAACACCTCGTCACTCCAGATTGCCAAGCTCTCCACCTCCGTCGAAGCCCGCTATATCAAGTTCGTTGCTACCTCCGAGATTAACGGAAATGCGTGGACTTCGGCTGCTGAAATCAGCATACAAGCCGAGCTGCCCGATGCCATCCTCCCCGTCAATCAAGAGCCTAACATCAACAGCCAGCGCTATGATCTCTCCGGCCGCAGGCTCAACCAACAGCCGCCCCGCGGCACCGTCATCATCCAATCCGGCAAAAAGATACTCCTTAAATAACCCCTCCATCCCCTCCCCTATCCCCAATATCCCCACGTTATCTTCGGCATCTGCCGCATGTTCGGTGAAGCGCGTATTCGCGCGTCCTTCTCAACTTTCAACTCTCCGCTCGACCTCTGGTCGCTTCGCTTGCGAAGAACTTTCAACTTTCAACTTTCACCTCCCATGACCTATAATCGCTGCGGACGCTCCGGCGTGCTCCTCCCCGCAATCTCTCTTGGCTTCTGGCACAACTTCGGTCGCCTTACCCCCGAATCTCAGAGTCGTGACATCGTGCGTGCAGCCTTCGATGCCGGCATCACCCATTTCGACCTCGCCAACAACTACGGTCCCGACCCTGGCGCCGCTGAGCTGCGCCTCGGCAAGATTCTCAAAGATGATCTCGCATCGCATCGCGACGAGCTCTTCATCGCCACCAAGGCAGCCTACGATATGTGGCCCGGCCCTTATGGTTCGTGGGCATCGCGCAAACACCTCATCGCGAGCCTCGACCAAAGCCTCGCTCGCCTGCAACTCAACTACGTCGATCTCTTCTACTGCCATCGCTACGACCCCGTCACGCCCCTCGAGGAGACCTTGCAGGCGCTCGTTGACATCGTGCGCGCCGGCAAGGCTCTCTACATCGGCATTTCGCGCTGGCCCCTCGAAGCTGCGCAATATGCTTACGCCTACCTCCGACAGCACGACACGCCATGCCTCATCTACCAGGGACGGCTCAACCTCTTCGACCAGGCGCCCATACAAGACCAGACCCTCCAGGCTGCCGCCGACGCCGGAGCCGGCTTCATCGCCTTCTCGCCCCTCGCACAAGGACTGCTCACCGACCGCTACCTCAACGGCATTCCTGCAGATAGCCGCATCGCTCACGACCCGCGATTCCTCAACGCCGATGCCCTCACGCCGCAACGCCTCACGACCATTCGCCGCCTCAACGACTTCGCCGCCCAGCGGGGTCAGACACTCGCGGCCATGGCGCTCGCCTGGATCCTCCATCACCCACAAGTCACCAGCGTCATCGTCGGAGCCAGTTCACCTGAACAGCTGCTGCGGAACCTCGAATGCATGAACAACCCACAGTTTAGCGACGAAGAGTTGCAAGCCATCGACCAAATCATCAGCAATGAATAACCGCGTTACTCACATACTTTTTGTCTGCCATGGCAACATCTGTCGTTCGCCGATGGCCGAGTTCGTGATGAAGGATCTTGTCGCCAAGGCTGAGTGTGCCGGCGCTTTCCACATTGAGTCGGCAGCCACTTCCACCGAGGAAATCGGCAATCCCGTCTATCCACCTGCTCGACGCAAACTCGCCGAGCACGGTATCCGCTGCGACGGCAAGACGGCACGCCAGATGACCCGCAGCGACTACGACCGCTACGACCTGCTCGTCGGCATGGACGAATGGAACATACGCAATATGCTACGCATCAGCGGCGGAGACCCGCAAGGAAAGATTCATAAGCTGCTCGACTTCCTCGACGATGCAGCACCTCGCCACGGTGCTGACGTCGCCGACCCTTGGTACACAGGCAACTTCGAGGCAACGTGGAATGACGTTCTCGACGGCTGCAAAGCCATTCTGCAACGAGCGGTTCAGGACGGCTTCACTTGATATATTTCATCAATCTCGCCCTTTTTCTTACATTCTTTCACTTTTTAGCCGCAAAATTCATTAAAAACATGTATATTTGCGGCGAATTTCATTATTACTATTTTTTATTCATTCTATCATGACCAATCCTCACAGTCCCGTAGGATTCAAGATCAAGAGCATCCGCGAATCCAAGCAGCTTTCCATCGAAGAAATAGCAGAACGTAGCGGCCTGTCCGTAGAACAGGTGAGCGCCATCGAAACGGACCAGAACCTGCCCTCGTTAGGTCCGCTCATCAAGATCGCACGTGCACTCGGCGTACGACTCGGCACCTTCCTCGATGACAACGACGCCTTAGGACCGGTCATCACACGCGCCGCCGACCGCGAACGCGACTCCAGCATCAGCTTCTCCAACGATGCCGCCGACGCACGTAAGCACATGGAGTACCATCCCCTTGCCAAGCAGAAGACGGGACGACACATGGAACCCTTCATCGTCGATATCAACCCCAGCGACGAGAAAGCCTTCCAACTCTCGGCTCACGAGGGCGAGGAGTTCATCTATGTCATGAGCGGACAGGTCGAAATCGAGTACGGCAAGGAGAAATTCACGCTGAGCGAGGGCGACAGCATTTTCTACGACAGCATCGTCAAGCACCACGTCCACGGCGCCAACGGCCAAGCCGCCAAGATCCTCGCCGTCGTCTATATTCCATTTTAGCAGAGATACCGATCATGGATAAGTCTTTCCAACTCTCCGACCGCACCCTCGGCCAATGGCTCGAACATTGGGCTGAGACGACGCCCGACCACGAATACATCGTCTATTCCGACCGCGACCTGCGCTTCACCTGGCGTCAGTTCAACGAGCGCGTGGACAACCTCGCCAAAGGCCTCCTCGCCATCGGCGTGAAGAAAGGATCCAACGTAGGCATCTGGGCCACAAACGTTCCCGACTGGCTCACCTTCCTCTATGCCACAGCAAAAATCGGAGCCGTGCTCGTCACCGTCAACACCAACTACAAGCAATCGGAACTTGAATACCTTTGCAAGGACTCCGACATGCACACGCTCTGCATCACCGACGGCACCTGGGAATGCGACTTCGTCGATATGACCTACAAGATGCTACCCGAGTTGCGCGAGTGCGAGCGCGGTCATCTCCACAGCGAGCGCTTCCCCTACATGAAGAACGTCGTGTTCATCGGCATGGAGAAATACCGAGGAATGTTCAACACCGCTGAGCTGCTCCTGCTCGGACAGAACATCGAGGACGAGGAGCTCAACGCCATCAAGAGCACCGTCAGCTGTCACGATGTCTGTAACATGCAGTACACCAGCGGCACTACGGGTTTCCCCAAGGGTGTGATGCTGACGCATTACAATATAGCCAACGACGGCTACATCACGGGCGAGAACATGGGCTTCACGCAGAAGGACAAGCTCTGCGTCTGCGTGCCGCTCTTCCACTGCTTCGGCGTCGTGCTCGCCACCATGAACTGCCTGACCCACGGATGCACCGAGGTCATGGTCGAGAAGTTCGATCCCCTCGTCGTGCTCGCATCAGTACACAAAGAACGCTGCACGGCACTCTACGGCGTGCCGACGATGTTCATCGCCGAGCTCAACCATCCCATGTTCGAGATGTTCGACATGAGTTCCCTCCGCACAGGCATCATGGCTGGCTCGCTCTGCCCCGTTGAGCTGATGAAGCAGGTGAGCGAGAAGATGTTCATGACCATCACCTCCGTCTATGGCCTCACCGAGAGCTCGCCCGGTATGACGCAGACCTGCCTCAGCGACACCTTCGAGCAGCGGTGCACCACTGTAGGACGCGACTTCCCCTTCGTCGAGGTCAAGGTGCTCGATCCCGAAACCGGCGAGGAATGCCCCGTCGGCGTACAGGGAGAGATGTGCTGCCGCGGATTCAACGTCATGAAAGGCTACTACAAGAACCCCGAAGCCACTGCGGAAGTCATCGACAAGAACGGCTTCCTGCACTCTGGTGACCTCGGCGTCAAGGACGAGCAGGGCTACTACCGCATCACGGGACGCATCAAGGACATGATCATCCGCGGCGGCGAAAACATCTATCCGCGCGAGATCGAGGAGTTCCTCTACCACATGCCGGGCATCAAGGACGTGCAGGTCGCTGCCGTGCCGTCGAAGAAGTACGGCGAGGAAGTCGGCGCATTCATCATCCTCTACGAGGGTGTCACGATGACCCCGGAGGACGTGCGTGAGTTCTGCCGCGGCAAGATAGCACGCTACAAAACGCCCAAATACGTCTTCTTCGTCAACGAGTTCCCGCTCACCGGTTCAGGCAAGATCCAGAAGTTCAAGCTCAAGGAACTTAGCCTCAAGCTCTGCGAAGAACAAGGCATAGAAGTTATTTGATCAGCGCCTAAGAAGTAACGGTTCATACATATATATGTAGCGGTTTACACGAATGGTCGTTGCAGCCTTAACGAATGTTCGTTACTGCCTTAACGAATTTTCGTTACGGCTTTAACGAATGGCCGCTAAAACGAAAGCGAATGGCCGCTGAAACGGAAGCGAATGTTCGCTGAAACGGTAGCGAATGTTCGCTAAAACGGAAGCGAATGTTCGCTGAAACGGAAGCAGCGGAAGGTAGTTGTTTTAGTCGCTGGACGTGAAATAAGAAGCCCCCTTTGAGGTGTCTCAAAGGGGGCTAATGTTATAAGAAACTGGAGCCTTATTTCTTGATGAATTCGACGCGACGGTTCTTGGCACGGCCTTCGTCGGTCTTGTTGTCGGCAACGGGTTCGTGGGAGCCCTTACCTACGGCACGCATGTTGAACGGGTCGCAGCCTAAGCCTTCGAGTGCCTTCACGACGGCCTCTGCACGCTGCTGCGAGAGCGGGTCGTTGATGGCGTCGGAGCCTTGGTTGTCGGTATGTCCCTGCACCTCGAAGCGAGCGCTCGGGTTCTTCTTCATGTAGTCGGCAACCTTCTGGATCTCAGTCATCGACTCCGGCTTCAGCGTAGCCTTACCCGTCTCGAAGAGGATGTTGTTGGTCACGAACTTACCCGTCTCGGCAATGGCCTTCTCAACGGCAGACATGTCAGTAACTTTCTGGTCATAGAGTTCCATGGCGCCCTTGGCATAGCGGAAAGCTGTCATATAGTTCTTGTTGCCATTGAATCCGCCCCACTCCGCCTGATGGATTTTCATGCGAACGGCAGACTTGCAGTTTGGAATATTGATCACGCGCTTGTTGTTGATGTAAATCTTGAGGGCACGCTTGTTGAATGACATGGCGAAGTGGCTCCAGTCGTTCTTCTTCAATTCCCAAGTCTTACCGCCTCCAGAATCACGCCAGTCGCCTGTCGTGGAAATGAATCGGCATGTTACCTCCAACTTGCTATAACTCTCACCAATTCTGATTTCATAAACGTCACTACCTTCGCCATCCAAGAATTCCAACTCATAGCAGTTGCTAAGTTCCGTCTTCGGGTCGTTCATCCAGAAGTCAAACTCAAGTGTAAACACATCGGGAATGTAACTCTGCTGATTAGTCATCAACGGCTCAATTCTTGTTCCAGGCTCAAAATGGATGCACTTCTTGCCCTTCATATTAGCCACATCAGCTGAGCCTTCAATCAAGTCCCACTTTGAAGGGAACTCACCCATCTGCTCACTAACGAGGTCGTCCTCGAAGAATGCTGCTGCACCAGGCACGAAGTCGCTCTGCTCATACTGAGCCTCCGTATCCTGTGGACCTTCCTCAACCTCAGCATCCTCGTCTTCGGCTTCGTCACTATCCGTCGTCTTCGACTTGCGAATCTTCTTTTGGCCAGTAGCTACGTCGATTGCATCGTCCACGCGTCGTTCCACTTCGCGTTCTACGCGTTGTTCAACAGTGCGTTGGGCGGCTTTCTCGACGCCACGCTTGAGGGCATTGACCCAGCCCTGAGCGTTCATTGTCGTGACCATCGCTACGAGGGCCACAATCATAATCAATAGTCTTTTTGTGTTCATAATGGTCTAAAGTATTAAGAATCGGGACAAAGATATACAAATCCTGCCACACTCACATCATTTTTCTGCTAAAAAATGCGAAAATGAGTGATGTGGCAGGAAAAAGGGGAAGAAAAGCACTATTTACTGTGCTTCGCGACCAATAGCGAGTGCTTTGATGTTGGCTTCGACCACCGCTTCTCCCTTGCGGGCGAAGATGCGACGGATGGCAGCCTCAAGCTTGTCGAAGTCAATGCCTAAGGCACGCTGGGCGGCGCCGAGAAGAATCATGTTCGCCGAACGCGGAATGGCGGCGTCCTTAGCCTTCTGCTCGATGTCGATGCAGACGACATGAGGCTGTGCAGCCAATGCCTGCGTGACGACGTCCATCGACGGATAGTTGGGGATATTGACGAAGGGGACGCTGGACGTGATGATCCATCCGTCGGCCTTCAGATAAGGCAGATAGCGCAACGCTTCCATGGGCTCCATGGAGATGATGACGTCTGCTCCGCCCTTCGGAATGAGGTCGCTGGCAATGGGCGAGGAGCTGATGCGCAGGTTCGACTGCACATCGCCGCCACGCTGACTCATGCCATGGACCTCGGCCTGCTTGATATAGAGGTTCTCGTTCATGGCGGCTTCGCCGATGACCGTGGCAATAGAGAGAATGCCTTGTCCTCCTACGCCACAAAGGATGATATCTGTTTTCATTGTTTTCTTTCTTTTGCGTGACGCTTAAAAGTCTGAATACATTCGCGACGCGGAATGATGACACTGACACCGTGGTAGTTGATTTCCTCACGGATGATGCGTGTGATCTCCGGCATATTCTTGGGCAGAGGTACGACGACGTGCAAATGGTCCTCGCTGACGCCCAAGCCGCGGCAGATGGCTTCGAACTTATTGGTGCCGGCCGAGTCCTGACCGCCGGTCATGGCAGTCGTCAGGTTGTCGGAGATGATGACTGTGATGTCGGCGTTCTCGTTGACGGCATCCAGGAGACCTGTCATGCCGCTGTGGGTGAACGTGGAGTCGCCGATAATGGCTACGGCAGGCCATTGTCCGGCATCAGCTGCACCCTTGGCCATCGTGATCGAAGCGCCCATATCGACGCACGAATGGATGGCACGGTAAGGCGGCAGGAAGCCGAGCGTGTAGCAACCGATGTCGCCGAAGACGCGCGGATGGTCGAACTCCTTGAGGACTTCGTTCAGCGCCGTATAGACATCGCGATGGCCGCAGCCCTGGCACAAGGCGGGTGGACGGGGAACGACGATTTCAGCGTTGAGGGCAGAGCGTTGAGCGTCAGGAGAAGACGACGCGTCACCCTTCAAGGCCTTGCTCACGCAGTCGGGCGTCAGCTCGCCTGTCCGCGGCAGTTCACCCGTGAGGCGACCAAGAATGTTGTGGCTCTCGAACACACCGCGCACCTGATCCTCGATGAACGGCTGACCCTCCTCGACGACGATCACGCGTTCGCAGGTGTCAAGAAGCTGACGAACAAGCTGTTTGGGCAGGGGGTATTGTGAGACCTTGAGCAAAGGATAGGGACAGCCGTCGGGGAAACACTCGCAGACGTAGTTGTAAGCAATACCGCTGGCAATGATACCAAGACGATGGTCAACGCCTTCCTTATATATATTATAAGGTGAAGCGGCGGCGTCAGCCTCGAGCTGCGCCTGCTGTGCCGTGACCTTATCGTTGCGACGGCGGGCGTTGGCGGGCAGAAGCACCCAGTTGGCAGCGGCTGCATCGTAGTTCATATCGTTCTCGGCACGGGCTTCATCCTTCACGACGACCACGGCGCGCGAGTGGGCCATACGTGTAGTGACACGCATCAGGACCGGCAGGCATTGCTGCTCGCTATATTCGAAGGCGAAGGCCATCATGTCGTAGGCTTCCTGCTGCGAGGAAGGCTCGAATGTCGGAATCATGGCAAACTTGCCGTAGAAACGCGAGTCCTGCTCGTCCTGGGAAGAGTGCATCGAGGGGTCGTCGGCGACGAGGACGACGACGCCTCCGTTGACGCCCGTCATGGCGCTGTTCACGAACGGGTCGGCACAAACGTTGAGGCCGACATGCTTCATGCAGACGAGGGAGCGCTTGCCCATGAACGACATACCGAGAGCGGCCTCCATGGCCGTCTTCTCGTTCGTGCACCAACGGGAGTGCAGCCCGCGCTCGCGGGCTATCGCGTTGCCTTGGATAAACTCGGTGATCTCGGTAGAAGGCGTGCCCGGATAGGCATAGACGCCAGAGAGTCCGGCGTGAATGGCACCAAGGGCTATAGCCTCATCACCTAACAATAGTTTCTTCATTCTTTTATGGATCTGTTATTTCTTATTGGGGATAATCTCAAATGAATCGGCATCCTCGAGCACGGGGAATTTGGCTTCGTAGTGGCGCAGGAAGTCGATGTCGATCTCCGCCGAAGCTGCCCACTCGGTCTTGTCGGGGCAATCCATGATGGTTTCGCCGTAAGGATGAATGATGGCGGAACGGCCGTAGTATTCACACTGCTGGTCGGTTCCGATGCGATTGCAGGCCGCCACATAACATTGATTCTCAATGGCACGGGCACGGATGAGCGTGCGCCACGCCGTATCGCGGCTGATGGGGAAATTGGCGGAATAGAGGATGCAATCGTAGTCGCCACGCTGGCGAGACCACAGGGGATAGCGCAGGTCGTAGCAGACCTGCAGGAGGAAACGCACGCCTCGCCACGCCACGACGACGCGCTTGTTGCCTGCCGTGTAGTTCTCAGCCTCGCCGCCATAAGCAAACAGGTGGCGCTTGTCGTAAAACGTGACTTCGCCGTTGGGGCGCACGAAATGCAGGCGATTGTAGCAATGGCCGGCGTCCTCGGTGGCGATACTGCCGACGACGGCGGCATCGAGTTCGCGCGCCTTGGCCTGCATCCATGCAAGGATCTCCGGTTGTTCGTCAACAATATCTATGGCCGCATTATTCAGCCCGGTAGCAAACATCTCGGGCAGCAGCAGCAGATCGGTCTTGGGAAGGGTGGACAGGAGCGTGTCCAGATGTGCCAGGTTGTGTTGAACCCGGCACCATTCAATGTCGTGTTGAAGAATGGTAATGTGCATAATCGATGATGATTCTGACGGCATTAACCGCAGATTTGACGGCAAAAATACACAAAAATCTTCAATTCTTGGCAATAAAGCGCTAAGAAAGTACGTTTTCGCTTGACTTTTGTTAGAAATGTCAAGAACGGGAAGGCCTCACCGCTCGTTTTTATCCTCTTCCTTGACCTTTCGTATTTTCTCCGCTATGCGGTCGTTCCACACCTGCCAGTAGTCGAGGAGAAGGTCTCTGACCTGGCTGACAACGGAATCAGAATGGCTCATGCGCAGCGTTTCGACATAATCGTAGAGGGCTGTGTTCACTTCGAGGATGTGCTGCTGGAGTTGCGGCGAATGGTAGCGCCAGGTGCTGAGCGTGTCGAGATGGCGCTCGATGGCGTGGGCACGGATGCGCTGGTCCATGACCCGTCGTCCTTCCTGCACGACCTTGCCGACCTCGCCGTCGAGCTCTCCGGACGGATTGGCCGGGCGTCGGCGCGTGCGCAGGTGGGTGGAATCAGGCCGCTGGCGATGAGTGCGGTTGAGCTGCGCCATGAGGTTGCCGATGACCTTCTCCTGCTCATGAAGCGCCGTCTGCAAGGAATCGATGATGTCTTCGACATCGCGCTCAAAGGCGGGCATGACGACCAGCTCTGCGCTGTCGGCTGCCTGAAGCAGACTGTCAACAGGAGGCGCGGAGGCATCGTCGCGAGGGGGCACGGAAGGCTGAGGAGCACGCCACACGGCATCGGGATCGTAAACCTCGCGGATGACAATGGGAACGGAATCGTGAACGACGGGCAAATTCACGGGATGAACAGGAAGATGCAGCGCAGCGATGCGAGCCGTGTAGTAGCGGCGCAGCAAAAGTGCTTCGCCGACCATCAACAGAGCCACCACGGGCACCACCCAAGCCCATTTTCGCAAACGTCGCAGCATAATTCTCGTCTTTCTCGCCGCAAAGTTAGAAAAAGTTTCATCAAAAAACAAAATCTTTCTACTTTAAACGCAAAACATCAAACTTTTCGTTATCTTTGCCGCAGAATTATGAGACTTCGACTGGTTATATGGCTCCTATTCGCGGTTTCATGGCTAAGCACACATGCGCACATCGAAACCATCTCATTTGCCGATGCTACGGCAAAGCAAATCTGTGTGAATCAATGGGACAGCGACGGCGACGACGAAATCAGTTTCGAGGAAGCGGCTGCGGTGACGAGTTTCGGGAGCGTCTTCTGCCGCCTGCTCTTGCAGGGGCCTTCGTCGCTCGACGAGCTGCAATACTTCACCTCGGTTGAGGAACTCCAGGAAAGGGCTTTCACGGATTGCTACCACCTGCGGTCCATCGTGCTGCCCGCAAGCATCAAGATCATTCACGACAACGCCTTCTACTCCTGCGTTGAACTGGAGAACATACAAATACCCACATCCACACAACGCTTGGGGCGCGGCTGCTTCTACCGATGCACCAGCCTGGAAGAGATACGCGTACCGCCTTCGGTTCGCGATTCCATCCCGATGGAATGCTTCGCCTACTGCTCCGAACTGAAGAAAGCCGAAATCGAGGCCAACGTCAGAATCATCGGCGAAGCGTCGTTCATCGAGTGCTCGCGTCTGCAGTCCGTCACGCTACCCTATACCACCACTCTCATCTGCGACCATGCTTTCAGCGGTTGTGGCGAGTTGAGACAGGTGTTCTGCCGGGCCAAAACGCCGCCGAGCGTGGGCAGCGACGTCTTCGATCCGAAGGTGATGAGTCATGCCGTGCTCTTTGTGCCCGAAGGATCCATCGATGCCTACAAGAAGGCACCTGTGTGGAGCGACTTCAAGTTTATTGCAGAGACCTTCGATTAGACATCAGGAAACACCAAAGGATGATTTTAGAAAGCAATGATATATCAGTTGGCACCGAAGATGTTTTATAAGACAACGAATTATACGAATTAAACGAATTTTTCTTGTCCTATAGTCGTAGACAAATCGCAAGCTTTAAATTCGTTTAATTCGTATAATTCTTGAAGTGTCAAGCGTCTCTTCGAGCCGAGCGTGTTGTTAAAAAAAAGAAATGTGCCAAGTGCTATATTGTTGCCTTTTAGAATCTGTAGCCGAGGGTGACAGCGATGTTGTGGCGATCGAGGTTCACCTCTGTGGGCTGCAAGGTCATGCCGGCGAGATTGGGGTTCTCGAAGATGAAGGACTCGTTGAGCGACGTGAACTGATCGTCGAAGGCGTAGAAGTCGCCGCGCTGGACACGATACTTGTAGGCGAGGTCGGCGAAGAAATGCTTGCCCTGATAGCCGATGCCGAGGGTGAAGAGGTGGGTAGCACCAAGGTTGATGTACTCGGTCGAAGTGCTCCAGTCGTAAGCCGGCGTGTTGCAGGTCTGGTCGAGTCGCGCACCTTTCTTGTAGGGCTTGCTGAAGAAGTTGTAGCCTCCACGCAATGCCAACTTGGAAATGGGCTTGACCTCGAAGCCGGCACGCACGTTGTGCACACCCTTGATATTGGCATGAGTCATCTCGTTCATGGCGCGATCCTTGTTCATCGAGATGGCCGAACCGTCATAGTCGTAGTAGTCGGAATTATCGGGATAGCCCATCTTGGTGTAGTTGTTCATGGAGTACTCGTACTCGACATCCCATGCGAAGTAGTCCTCGATGGTAGAGCCTAAGCTGGCGCGAAACTTCCAAGGCGTATAGACGTTGTATTCGAGATAGTTGTCGTCGTCCATATAGGAAGCCTTGGTGTAGTTGCCCTGCTCGTTGAGCACGGAGAGTGCCGCCATGCCCGTGTGGCGGAGGACATTCCACGTCGGGGTTTCTACGGCGAGGCCGAAGCGGAACGGGCTGTCCTCGATGGGGCGAATGATGGCACCAGCCTTGATATTCAAGCCGTTGCCCTTGAGCTTCTGATCCTGATAGAGGATATAGGAGTCGTCGCCGATCTCCTCGTAGGAAGCCGAGTGAGTGTAGATCATGTGGTCGATGCCGAAGGTCAGGCCCCAGAACCAACGGTCGCTGACGCTACCGCTGAGGTTGAAGTCGAAAGCCTGCAGAGAGCCGGAGGAGTTGCGGTAGTAGATGCCCGTTTCGCCTGCGTTGACGTTGCGGAAATAGCTGTCGCCAGCTTGATTGGTGAACTCGCGGAAGAAGCCAGCCGTGTACAGGTTGTCGTAGAAGGGCGAGTCGAAGTAGTAGCCGTCGTTGCCTTCCTTGAAGGTCGAGTTGGCAATCCACGCAAACATATCGCCTTGCGAGAGGCCGCCCAGTTTCTGCTGGGTGAAGATGCCCTGATTGTAGTTGATCTTCTTCTGGTAGTTGAAGGCAAAGTTCAGGCGCGTCTCGTCGCCCACGTCGCCGAAGGGGAACACGATGCCGATCTGGTCGAAGGTGAAGGCGCCGCGACTGTCGCCAAAAGCGGGCTTCGCATCATTGATCTGTCCGCCGAGGGTGAAGGAGAGCGTTCCGCGACGCATCAGGCCGATGCTGGCGGGATTGTTGCTGATGGCCGAGATGTCAGCTCCGAGGGCGCCCATGGCGCCTCCCATACCGACGTAGCGAGCCGTACCGATAACGTCCGACGTGTTGGTGGCACGGTCGTTTAGATAAGTGTCTTGTGCTTGTGCGCCGATGACCGGTAAAGCCATCAAAGCGAATAGGATGTATCTTTTCATAGCAGTCAATTATACATTATACATTATCCATTATACATTACCATTGCGCTCATCTGCGTCCGCCACCACGTGAACCGCCGCTGAAACCGCCGCCGCCACGTGAACCGCCGCCGCCGCTGAAACCGCCGCCGCTGCTGCCACGACTGACACTGCCGCCGCCACTAAAGCCGCCGCTACTGCCACGACTGACGCCGCCAAAGCCGCCGCTACCGCTACGAGAGCTGGAGCTGGATCCCGAAGATACGGAACGGGAAGAGCTGCTGGATGAAGTGCTGCGGGAAGTCGTCGAAGAGACGGTGCCGCGAGAAGTGGACATCGATGACGACGAACCACGGCTGTTGCTCACGCTGCTGTTGGTAGTGCGGCTCGAGGATGACGTGCCACGGCTGATGTAGCTGCCGCCGCGATCGCCAAGGGTGCCTGTGCGGCGACCGGAGCTGCTGCCACTGAAACCACCGGAACGGGTGGACGAGGGACGTCCAGTGTTGCGATTGGCTGTGCGGAGGTTCGCATAGCGGCTCGTGTAGTTCGTGTTGCGATGCGCGAAGCCGCTGCCGCGGTAGTAACCGCCACCACCATAATAATAAGGACGGTAGTAATAGCTGTCGTAGAAATACGGATCATAGCCCCAGTAGCCGCGATAGCCCCAGTAGGGACGATGCCAGCCGTAGTAGCCGCCATACCAGTAGGGATCATAGCCATACCAATAGGAATCCCAGTACCAAGGATCATCGTAGTAGCTCCAGTACCATGGCGAGACATAGATGCTGGTGTATCCGAAGCGACTCATGCGACGCGTCATGGCGTAGTCCTCGCCATCGGCATAGCCGTCGTAGTAGCCCTCGGAATAGGCACCGTCGGCGTAGCTGCGCGTGATTGCCGCCAGGGAGTCGTTCATCAGTCCGAGCGTGTCGGCCTCGTAGGCGAAAGTGCCGTCGGGCTGCTGCACGAGGCTGCCCGCGGAAGCCCCGCCACGGCGGTTGTACTCATCGACGTCGCGCGACGAGCCCGTGGTGAAAGTCTCGGAGGAGCCGTCGGAATAGACCACCTCGACGGGCATAGAATATGATTCCGTTGAAGTCATACGCCGCTCAGTCTTGGCAGCCTTCTTCTTGGGAACAAAATAGACGTCGTCCTGCGCCCAGGTGTTGAAGGGCAAGAGGACCAGCATTACTGCAAACAGATTCTTCATGTACTTCATTTTATTTTCGTTTTTAATGTTTGAACGCTGCAAAGGTAGCTGGATTCAGCGAATCCCACAAAGGGAAAAGCCTAAAGCTACGGGGTAAAATCCCTATTCTTCCGTGCAAAGGTACACAAATCTATGAGTTAAACACAAATAATCAAGGATTATTCACATTAATTAGTATTTGAGGCATTGTGCTTGCGGCATAAAAAAAGACGGTTGTCTCACGACAACCGACCTTTCATTAACCTTAAATCTAATACCATGAAAAACACGTTGCAAAAGTACGCATTTATTCCTTATGCGCAATAGTTTGCCACCGATTTTATGCGGTATTTTATGTTGTTTAACAAACAAAGCATCGTTATTGACATATTTGTTAACTGATTTAACACTACTCGACGTATAACACCAATCCTTTGAGGTATTCGCCTTCGGGATGGTAGATGTTGACGGGATGGTCGGCGGGTTGGTGCAACTGATGGAGGATGCGCACGCTGCGACCGCTCATCGCAGCAGCCGTAAAGACGGCCGTGCGGAACTGGTCCTTGGAAACGGCTTGCGAACACGAGAACGTGAACAGGACGCCCCCCTCGCGGATCTTCTCGAAGGCGCGGGCATTCAAACGTGTATAACCCTTCAGGGCGTTGCGCAAGGCATCCTTGTGCTTGGCGAAGGCCGGAGGATCGAGGATGATCAGGTCGTAGGCACCGGCATCCATCTGCTGAAGGTACTTGAAGGCATCCTCGGCGAAAGCCTCGTGGCGGGTGTCGCCAGGGAAGTTCAAGGCGACGTTGGCGTTCACGAGTTCAACGGCCTTGGCCGAGCTGTCCACGCTATGCACGAGACGGGCACCGCCGCGCAGGGCATAAACCGAGAAGCCGCCCGTGTAGCAGAACATGTTCAGGACGTCGCGCCCACGGGCATAGTGCTCGAGCAGGCTGCGGTTGTCGCGCTGATCGACGAAGAAGCCTGTCTTCTGCCCCCGCAACCAGTCGATGTGGAACTTCAGTCCGTTCTCCATCGCCACATCATCAGGACTGCCGCCAAGGAGGAAGCCATTCTCCTGTCCGAGATCGGCTTTGAAGGGCAGCGTGGTCTCGCTTTTGTAATAGATGTTTTCGAGTTCTGCGCCCATCACCTCCTTCAACGCCGCGGCGATCTGCTGACGGCAACAATGCATACCGACGCTATGAGCCTGCAGCACAGCCGTCTGGCCATAGACGTCGATGACCAGTCCAGGCAGGTTGTCGCCCTCGCCATGGACGAGACGGAAGGTGTCGTTGGCGGCGGAACCGGCCACGCCGATAGCCTTGCGCACGTCCAACGCGACCTGCAGCCTTCGACGCCAGAAGGCATCATCTATGGTTTCGTCGCTAAACGTGAGCACACGCACGGCAATACTGCCGATTTGCCAATGCCCCGTAGCTATATAATCGCCATTGGCAGTGAACACACGGGCCAAAGCCCCTTCTTCCTCGGGGCCTTCGATGCGTTGAATGGCTCCGGAGAATATCCAAGGATGAAAACGTTGCAACGACTCTTCTTTGCCGCGTTTGAGGTAGATGGTCATCATGATTATTGGACAATTTGACGAGTTGACAAGTTGACGAGTTGACAAGTTGACGAGTTGACGATTGGACGATTAGCTCTGAGCCCCAACCTTCACGAGTTTGAAGTCGCCGGTGGTGAGCAGGCGGTTGATTTCATCGTACATCTTCAGGCACGCCCAGGCATCGGTGGCAGCATAGCGTTTCTGAGGTTCGGTGAGTACGTCGGCTTCCCAGTTGGTCAGGCGTTGCGTCTTCGAGATCTTGCGTCTGAACAGGTTGGCGTAGAGCTTCTGCAGGCTCATATCCTCGATGCCGAGCTGCTTAACGTAGTCCTGCAACTCAACAAAGTTAACAGGCTCGAAATCAGCGCGGCGTCGCAGCTGCGACCAATCGTCGTGCAGCGACAGACCTATCCGCTGCGACGAGGAATCGGTGAGCAGACGCACGAGGCAGCTGGGCAGACCGATGAGGTTCAGGCGGAACAGGAAACAAGTGTCGGGGGTTGCGACCTGCAACAACGCCACGGGATTCATCGCCCCGGGCTTGAAGTTGGGACGTGTCTCCGTGTCGATGCCTAAACGCGGAAAGCGCAAGAGGTAGTCCACCGCCCGCCGCGCTTCGCCGACGCTCTGGATGACGATGACACGTCCGCCGAACTCGTCCTTAGGCAGCGTGGCTACCGTCTTTTTGTCGAATTTATCGTAGATAGTCTTCACTAAATATTCTTTTTGGCGTGCAAAATTACTGATTTTTGCAAAAAAAAGGAAGAAAAAGATGAAAAGTTAACGAAAAATCACTATTTTTGCCCCCAAATAAGGAATAGAAAAGATTTATGGATAAACAGACGAAGAAGAATACGACGCGCAAAAGTGCGCCTAAACGGGCTGTCAGGACTCGCGGCAAAGAGCTGACAGACAACAGCCTACATATTCATGAAGCGCTCATGGGCGAACGCGAAGACCCGATGAGCCGCACCGAATCCATCAGCATCGCCGCCGGTGTCGTTTTGCTGGCCATTGCGGCTTTCACGTTGCTGTGTCTCGTGTCGCATCTCATCACGGGTGGCGAAGACCAGAAAGTGCTGCAGAACCATCTCTTCCACGATGCCCACAACTGGGCAGGCTACGTCGGCGCGTGGTGGAGCGACTATTGGATCACTAGAGGCTTCGGCTTCGGAGCCTTCTTCCTGCCGGTGTTCCTGTTTGCCGCTTCGTTGAAGCTCACCGGCGCCTATCATGTGCGTCTTTGGAAATGGTTCATCAACTGCACCTTCCTGCTGTGCTGGGTGAGCGTGGCCTCTGCCTTCTTCTTCACTTCCACCTTTGCCGGCAACCCCGCCATCAGCTACATCAGCCCCGGCGGCTTCCACGGCCTGCGCATTGTGCAGCTGCTGGAACAGTACATCGGCTCGGTCGGCGCTTTCATCGTCATCATCCTCGTGCTGTTGGCCTATCTGTGCTACCTCAGCGCCGAAACCATCCGCATCATCAAACGCCTGCTCCACCCCCAGCAGCTGGCTCGCGAGCTGCAGGAGCGCTACCCCGTCCTCAGCCGCATCGTCGCTTTCTTCAAGCAATTCATGCCGGAGACGCCGGAAAGTCCGGAAAGCCCGGAAAATCCGGAAAGCCCGGAAAGTCCGGAAAGCCCGGAAAGCCCGGAAAGCCCGGAAAGCCCGGAAAATCCGGAAAATCCGGAGACCCCGGAAACCCCGGAGACCCCGGAAACCCCGGAGACGCCGACCCCGGAAACGCCCGATGCAACGGCCGATCCCGAAGCCGACGAGATCACCATCCCCGCCGACGACGACATCCCCTTTGCCACCGTCGCTCCGGCACCCGACGACACTACATTCACCGTAGAAGTAGCCGGCGAGGAAGAGAAAGCCGACGAACAACCCGAGATCGTGCTGGATCCTTATGACCCCAAGCGCGACCTCGAGAACTACCGCTACCCCACCCTCGACCTCCTCAAGCACTACGACATCGACCCGAGGGCCAGCATCGACATGGAGGAACAGACCAAGAACAAGGACCAGATCATCTACGTCCTGCGCACCTTCGGCGTCGAGATTTCAAGCATCAAAGCCACCGTAGGCCCCACGATCACGCTCTACGAGATCACGCCCGCTCCCGGCGTCCGCATCTCCAAGATTCGCAACCTTGAGGACGACATCGCCCTGTCGCTCTCTGCCCTCGGCATACGCATCATCGCGCCCATCCCCGGCAAGGGCACCATCGGCATCGAAGTGCCTAACGCCAAGCCGCAGATCGTGTCGATGGAAAGCATCCTCAACAGCAGGAAATTCCAGGAAACGACCATGGAGCTGCCCATGGCACTCGGCAAGACCATCACCAACGAAGTCTTCATGGCCGACCTCGCCAAGATGCCCCACCTCCTCGTCGCTGGTGCTACAGGACAAGGTAAATCCGTCGGCCTCAACGCCATCATCACCTCTTTATTATATAAGAAACACCCCGCCGAGCTGAAGTTCGTCATGGTGGATCCCAAGAAGGTGGAGTTCCCCATCTACACGCCCATCGTCAACCATTTCCTGGCTCAGATAGAGGACGACAACGACGAGCCCATCATCACCGACGTGCAGAAAGTCATCACCACCCTCAAGAGCCTATGCCTCGAGATGGACACCCGTTACGACCTCCTCAAGCGCGCGCACGCACGTAATATTAAGGAATACAACGAGAAGTTCAAGAACCGCCAGCTCAACCCCGAGAACGGCCATAAGTTCCTGCCTTACATCGTCGTCATCATCGATGAGTTCGGCGACCTCATCATGACCGCCGGCAAGGAGATCGAGCTCCCCATCGCCCGCATCGCCCAGCTGGCACGTGCCGTGGGCATGCACATGATCATCGCCACGCAGCGCCCGACGACCAACATCATCACGGGCACCATCAAAGCCAACTTCCCCGCCCGTATGGCCTTCAAGGTCAGCGCCATGATCGACTCGCGCACGATCCTCGACCGCCCGGGTGCCAACCAGCTCATCGGCAAGGGCGACATGCTCTTCTTAGCCGGTTCGGAACCCGTTCGCCTGCAATGCGCCTTCGTGGACACGCCGGAGGTGGAACGCATCGCGGCCTTCATCGCCTGCCAGCAGAGCTACAACGCTCCCTTCGCGCTCCCGCGTCCGCCCATGGAAGATGCCGGCAGCGGAGCCGCGGACGTCGATATGAACCATCTCGACCCCATGTTCCCCGAAGTGGCACGCCTCATCGTCGCGTCGCAGCAAGGCTCCACGAGCATGATACAGCGCAAGTTCTCCATCGGCTTCAACCGCGCCGGACGACTCATGGACCAACTCGAGAAGGCGGGCATCGTCGGACAAGCCCAGGGGGCCAAGCCGCGCGAAGTGCTCATTCAGGACGAAAACACGCTCGAACAACTGCTCAATAACCTATGATCTCACAGCCCGACCACGCCCATCTTGCCGCACTCGTGGATCATCTCACGATGGTGCCCTACGATGTCACACGCCACCAGCTCTACTCCGCCGCAGAGCTCTACAGCGGCTACAACCCCGAGGAGGCGGAAGCGACCTTTTCCACGTGCTACGACAGCCGCGTCTATAGCCACTTCATCGCCACGGGCAAGAACGCCCGCGACGTCGAGGAATCCCTGGCACGCTCCCTCCACGACCATGGCATCCACACGGGCCTCGCCGCCTTCCTCGAACGCTACGACAGCAAGCGTTATGTCGGCATCATGGGAGGTCATGCCCTGCGCCGCACAGAACCCATGTACCGTCAGATTGCCCATCTGAGCAAACGCCTCACGGAACTCGGGTTCTACATGGTCAGCGGCGGCGGACCGGGTGCCATGGAAGCCACACACCTCGGAGCCTGGATGGCCGGACGCAGCGACGGCGCTTTAGACGATGCCCTCGACATGCTGGCACCCTACCCCACGTTCAACGACCGGGGATGGCTCGCCTCGGCCTTCGCCGTCATCAACAAATACCCGCAGGACCGCTACATTAGCCTCGGCATCCCCACCTGGCTCTACGGCCATGAGCCCTCGACGCCGTTTGCCACGCACATCGCCAAGTTCTTCGAGAACAGCATCCGCGAAGACACTATCCTCACCATCGCCTACGGAGGCATCATCTACACCCCCGGCAGCGCAGGCACCATGCAGGAGATCTTCCAGGACGCCGTGCAGAACCACTACCTCTCCTTCGGCTTCTCAAGCCCCATGATCTTCCTCGGCAAGACGTTTTGGACCGATAGAATTCCCATCTATCCCCTGCTCCAGAACCTCATGCACACCGGCATGTACAAAAACCTGCAGCTCACCCTCACCGACGACGCCGACGAGATCGTCAACCAGCTCCAGCTGTTCCGCGATCGCCTCGAACAGCAATAAGCTATCCTTACTTCGCGCCTTCTCGAGAACAATGATGTCACCACAATTATTCATCAAAAATTGGGGCATCAATATTGCACTTGGCACATTTCTTCCTTCTTTACAACGAATTATACGAATTAAACGAATTTATGCTTGCGTCGTATCTATGCAAAGATTGGTCTATAGGACAAGAAATAATTCGTTTAATTCGTAAAATTCGTTGTCTTATAAAAACATCTGGCCATGCAAAGATTGGACTATAGGACAAGAAATAATTCGTTTAATTCGTAAAATTCGTTGTCTTATTAAAATGGAATCTGTGTGACTTTTCCATGTTATATGCAGCACAAGCTATTTTATCTAACACAGATCTCTCAGAACACACAGATTTGGCCTATTCTTTCTGCTTGGCATCTAAGTGATAAGTGAAGGTGAGGCTGGCGTAGTGGTGGCGGAAGTCGCTCCACGAGGTGGTCTGCTGATAGGCCGTCTGGCTGTAGCTTTTGTAGTCCTTGTTGTTGAGGATATCGTCCAGTTCGAGGGTGAGCTTGGCTTTGTTCTTCAGGAAATTCCAGGTTACGGAAGCGTCCCAGACGAGCATATTGCGGTTCATCGACTCGATGGTGTAGCCGCGATACATCCGCTCGTAGATCTGCGTCTTGACGACGAAATGACCGCGCGTGAGCTCAACTTCCGTGCCGAAGCGGTTGTTCCACTGGGTCGTGTTCTGCTCCGCAGCGTCGGAGTAGCGCAGGCGGTTGGCGTTGAGCTCGCCATAGACTGACACCTT